>NZ_DATFZD010000083.1:0-2953 GCF_035314665.1 Mycobacterium sp.
CGCTACCTCGCGGATTGCCGACGTAGAGGTGCTGTGGGTCTGGCCAACCAGTCATACGGGTGAGCGCCGCCGTGCTGAGCAATGATCAGAACTTAATAGCTTCGTTGGGCACTGGACGATTCCTGATCAGAACACGGGGCTGGACCCCTATCCACAGGCTAGAGCGGCCTGCTGCTCTGCGACCTTTCGAGTGAGTGGTCGGTTGTCGAGTGGCGGCGGAACGCCTGACCGATACCGCGGTCAGCAAGACCTGCCGGGAGAACGGCGAAAGTCGGCGTGTCGTGACCGGCTGCTCCTCGGAAGGGGTTGAGGTGGGAATCGTGGTTCGAGCCCGCCTGCACGATCGACACCTAATCGACGGGGAGCCGTTGAGCTCTGACCATGAAGACCGGGGTCGTGTGGGTTGCTGGGATCGCGAACGGCTCATCGGAGGTCAGGCCATCAGAGCCTTGCTATTAGGGCGCCGCGCGTTCTCACTAAAGGGTCACGCACCCAACATAATTCGACAACAGAGGAGGAACGTTTGCCCATGGTCACGTGCGGGATCGACTGGGCCGAGGACCATCACGACATCGCGCTGGTGGATGCCGACGGGCGGCTGGTCGCCAAAGGGCGCATACCCGAGTCGGTCGCCGGATTCACCGAACTGACCACAATGCTGGCCGACGCCGGCGACGACCCCGAGGATCGGATCCCGGTCGCGATCGAGACCCCGCGCGGCCTGCTGGTCGCCGCGTTGCCGGCGACCGGTCGACCGGTCTACCCGATCAACCCAATGTCGGTGGCCCGCTACCGGGAACGCACCTCGATGTCGGGCAAGAAATCCGACCACACCGACGCCGTCACGCTGGCCAACATCCTGCGTACCGACGTCGACCAGCATCGTCGGCTGCCCGACGACACCGAACTGGCGCAATCGATCACCGTGCTCGCCCGCGCCCACCAGGACGCCACCTGGCGGCGCGCCCGGGCCGGCAACGAATTGCGGTCGCTGCTGCGGGAGTATTTTCCGGGTTTCCTGCACGCCTTCGCCGAGCGCCCCGGCGGAATCACCGCGCCCGAAGCCCGTACGGTGCTCGCCATCGCCCCCACCCCGGCCAAGGCGGCGCGGCTGTCCAGGCCGCAGATCGTGGCCGCCCTGCGCCGCGCCGGACGCCATCGCGGCCTGACCACGCTCGCGGCCACGATCCAGCAGCAGCTGCGGCTGCCGCAGCTGCGACAACCCGCCCTGGTCGAAGAGGCCTTCGGCATCCAAGCGGTCGCATTGCTGGCCAGCCTCGACGCCGAATGCGTCAACCTCGAGCGTCTCGGCCAGGCGACCGCCACCGCATTCGCCCAACACCCCGAGCACCGGATTATCACCTCTTTCGTCGGGCTTGCCGACCTCACCGGTGCCCGCCTGCTCGCCGAAATCGGGGACGACCGCACACGATTCGTCGATGCCCGAGCGTTGAAGGCGTTCGCCGGGTCCGCGCCGGTCACCAAGGCCTCCGGGCGCAGCATCCGCATCACCCATCGGCACGTGAAGAACAACCGCCTCGCTGCCGTCGGCTTCGTCTGGGCGTTCGTTGCCGCCGGCCGCCAGGGACCCAACCGCGATCACTACCTGGCATGCCGCGAACGCGGCGACCGTCACCCCGCGGCCCTGCGTCACCTCTACAACCGGATGCTCGGCCAGCTCCACCACTGCTTGCAGACCGGCCAAACCTACGACCCGATCAAGGCATACGGACCGCCACCAACCCACCCCACACGAGCCACCGCTTGACTCTTAGCAAGATCGGAGGTCTGTGGATGGCTCTCGGCCTGGTGACGTGGTGGGCACACCTTCCCCGAGGATGATCTGAAGGTCCAAGTAGGTCTGATCAAGAGCCGGCGTTGGCGCGCTGGTTCGGGAAGGTACGCCCATGCTCAAGGTAGTCCACGACGCGGATGCGTCCAACGAGAACAGTGCGGCGGACGGGTCGCTGCTCGACGAGATCGTCCGCGACGGTGCACGGGCAATGCTCGCGGCGGCGTTGCAGGCCGAGGTCGCCGCCTACATCGACGCCCACGCCCACGAGGTCGACGAAACGGGTCACCGGCTGTTGGTCCGCAACGGCTTCCACCAGCCGCGGGAGGTGCTCACGGCGGCGGGTGCGGTGCCGGTGCGAGCGCCCCGGGTCGACGACAAGCGCATCGACGCCGAGACCGGTGAACGTCGCCGGTTCTGCTCGGTGATCCTGCCCGCGTGGGCGCGCAAGTCTCCGCAGGTGGCCGAGGTGCTGCCGCTGCTGTACCTGCATGGCCTATCCAGCAGCGACTTCGGCCCGGCGTTGGAGCAGTTCGTCGGGTCGGCCGCGGGCCTGTCCGCGGCGACGATCACCCGGCTGACCGCGCAGTGGCAGGACGACGCGGAGGCGTTCAACAAGCGCTCGTTGCACGACACCGACTACGTGTACGTGTGGGTCGACGGCCTACCACCTCAAGGTCCGCCTGGAGCAGGACAAGGTATGCCTGCTGGTCATGATCGGCGTGCGCGCCGACGGCACCAAGGAACTGGTCGCGCTCGCCGACGGGTTTCGCGAGTCGTCACAGTCGTGGGCCGATCTGCTGCGGTCGTGCCGACGCAGCGGGATGACCGCGCCGGTGCTGGCGGTCGGTGACGGGGCGTTGGGGTTCTGGAAGGCGTTGCACGAGGTGTTCCCCTTCACCCGCGAGCAGCGGTGCTGGTTCCACGTCAGCTCCAACGTTCTTGCCGCCCTGCCGAAGTCGGCGCACCCAGGCGCCAAAGCCGCGCTCGCGGAGATCCACAACGCCGAGGATAAAGACTACGCAATGAAGGCGGTCAAAGCGTTCGCCGCCGACTACGGAGCCAAGTGGCCCAAGGCAGTCGCCAAGATCACCGAGCACACCGACGTGCTCCTCGCGTTCTACAACTACCCGGCCGAGCACTGGATCCACCTGCGTACCA
>NZ_DATFZD010000084.1:0-2805 GCF_035314665.1 Mycobacterium sp.
CTGCCACTACCCCGTGACCCAGGATTCGTTCGTGCTGCAGTGGGGCGTCATCGTCGAAAAGCCCAAGGGCATGGACGAGAAGATGACGAACAAGCTGGCCAAAGTCTTCACCGAAGGCGTCAGCAAGGGCTTCCTGCAGGATGTCGAGATTTGGCGGCACAAGACGCGTATCGACAACCCGCTACTGGTCGAGGAGGACGGCGCCGTCTACCAGATGCGACGCTGGTATCAGCAGTTCTACGTCGACGTCGCCGACGTCACGCCGGACATGACCGACCGCTTCGAGATCGAGGTGGACACCACCATCGCCAACGAGAAGTGGCACGTTGAGGTCGACGAGAACCTCAAGCGGCAGGCCGAAACGGAAGGACAGCCCTCCCAGGTCTCGACATGACCCCGCGTGAAGAGCCGCCCGACGTCGATCGACTGGCTCGGTCGATGCTAATGCTCCATGGTGATCATGACAGCCATGACGAGCTGGTACCGGCCGCTCGCGGGAGGCGTGGCGGATCTTGTTCTAAGGCAACGGCTTTCGACAACGACCCGGAGCGCGCCGCTGCGGTGCGTGAGGCGACCCAGGCCGACCGCACCCGCTACCTGACGACGGGTCTGCAGGCGGTGGACTGCCGGTTCTGCCATGCCACGGTCAACGTCAAGAGGCTCGGACCGGGGCATACCGCGGTGCAGTGGAATACCGACGCGTCGCAACGCTGTGCCTACTTCGCGGAACTGCGCGCGTCCGGCGAGGACAGCGCGCGCACGCGCGCCTGCCCGAAACTGAATGACAGCATCGAACATGCCGTTGCGGAGGGGTGTTTGGAGGCAGTGTCCACCGCCCCGCCCGCCGGCGACGGCTAGCCGTTACAGCCCGGCGAAGCGCTCCTTGACTTCTTCGGCGGTCAGCCCGTAATCAGCCAACGAATACTTGTGTTTGGGCGCGCGTGCGCCCGTCTGGCTCTCGGCGTGGCTCTCCTCCATGGCCTGCCGCGCCGCGTCGGTCAGGCTCATACCGAAGTGCCGGTAGACGTCGGCCACCGTCCCCAGTGGGTCTGCGATCAGGTCGTGATAATCGACGTCGTAGAACTGTGCCGGATCGTATTTGGCGCGCGCGGTGTTGAATCGTTCCAGTCCGCGCGACCAGGTTTTCATCGAGTCGGCACCTATCTGAGGCCCGACGAACGTCGTCGACCAGCCTTCGGCGGTGTGCTGAGCCAGCGAACACATCGAGGCCATGATCGTCTCGACCGGCCGGTGAGTCTGAATCACCAGCGCGTCGGGATAGGTCGCCATCAGCGCGTCCAGCGCGAACAGATGGCTGGGATTCTTTAACACCCAACGCTTTTCGGCGTCATTGAGTCCGATCAACTGAAGGTTCTTGCGGTGCCGCCGGTACGACGGCGTCCAGTCCTGTCCGGCGAGCCACTGGGAATAGCCGGGCAGGTGCGCCAGCGTCTCGTAGGACACCGAATGCAGCGACTGCCGCAACAGCTGCCAGCATTCCTCCAGCTCGTATGCGGCCATGAAATGCAGGCCGGTGTAGCCGGGGTTGTCCTGATGATGCTGGGTGAACTGCGCGTCGAGTTGGCGATACAGCGGATTGGATTCCCAGGTGTCGCGTGGCGGCCGCGGCTGCGGGAACTCGGCCAGCCACATGTGCAGGCCCTGGTGGGCCGGATCCGCGCCGAGTAGCCGGTGCAGCGCCGTAGTGCCGGTGCGAACCAGCCCGGTGACGAAGATGGGCCGCTTGATGGCGACGTCGGCATGTTGCGGGTATTGCTTCCACGCGGACTCGGACAGCAGCCTGGCCACCAGGGCACCGCGCAGAAAGAAGCGGTTCATCTTGCTGCCCAACACCGTAAGCCCGGCTTCGCGCTGGTAAGAGTCCAGCAACACGGCGAGCGCTTCGCGGTAGTTGTCGTCGTCGGCGCCGAAGTCGTCGAGGCCAACCACCTTGGTGGCCGAGGCGTGCAGCTCGTCGACAGTCGCGATATCGGTGCGTGCCGCGGTCATCAGGTGTGGTACTCGCCGCAGTTGACATCAAGGGTCTGGCCGGTGATGCCGCTGGACAGGTCGCTGGCCATGAACAGAATCGCCGACGCCACCTCGTCCTCGGTGGGCAGCCGCTTGAGGTCGGAGTTCGCCGCCGTGGCCTGGTAGATCTGGTCCGGTGTGGTGCCGTACTTGCCGGCCTGGTGGTTGAAGTAGGCCTGCAAGGTGTCGCCCCAGATGTAGCCGGGAGCAACAGAATTGACGCGAATGCCCTGCTCGCCGAGCTCGGTGGCCAATGACTGCGACATGGACAGCAGCGCGGACTTGGCCATCTTGTAGGCGCCGTATTTCGCCTGGGAGTGTCGGATCACCATGGAGTTGACGTTGACGACGGAGCCGTGCGATGCGGCCAGCGCCGGGGTGAAGCCCTGGATAAGCCGTAGCGCTCCCAGCGCGCTGAGCTCGATCGCGTCGCGGATGTGCTGAAATGTGGTGCCGGCCAACGGCTTCATTGACGGCACCCGGAACGCGTTGTTGATCAGCACGTCGGCCTTTCCGTAGGCCTCAATGGTGGCGTCGACAAGGTTGGCGACCTGATCGTCGTCGGTGATGTCGGTGCGTACCGTCACCGCCCGACCCCCGACGTCGGCGATTTGCTTGGCGACGTCGTCCAGGCGTTCCGGGGTGCGGGCGGCCAGCACCAGATCGGCGCCCTCTCGTGTGCACCGGTGCGCCAGCGTCGTACCCAAACCCGGGCCCACCCCGCTGATCACCACGACCTTGCCGTCAAGCATCTTCGTCATCCCAGCATCCTTG
>NZ_DATFZD010000085.1:0-5790 GCF_035314665.1 Mycobacterium sp.
GTCGACGTGGCTGACCATCGGCACGATGCAGGAGATCAACCCGCCTTTCGCGGTCGACGGGGTGACAAACATCGATATGTAGGCGTTGCGGGCGAAGTCACCGGAGCCGCCGATGCCGTTTTGGATGCTCGAACCCATCAAATGGGTGGAGTTGACGTTGCCGTAGATGTCGGCCTCGATCATGCCGTTCATCGCGAGGCAGCCCAGTCGGCGGATCACCTCGGGGTGGTTGCTGATCTCCTGCGGGCGCAGGATGATTCGGTGGCGATAGTCGGCGATATTGTCGATGAATTCGCGGCCGCCGTCTTCGCTGAGTGAGAACGCGGTCGCGGAGGCGATGCTCAACGTCCCGGAGCGCAACATATCCAGCATGCCGTCCTGGATCACCTCGGTGTACGCGGTCAGCGGCCGGAACGGTCCCTGATCTAGTCCGGCCAGCACGGCATTTGCGATATTGCCGACCCCAGACTGCAGCGGCAACAATGTCGCCGGGAGCCGGCCGAGCTTCACCTGTCCCGACAGGAAGTCCACGACCCGATCGGCGATCAGCCCCGAGACAGCGTCGGGCGCCTTGAAAGGCGAGTTCCGGTCGGGGCTGTGGGTCGGCACGACAGCCACGATCTTCTCCGGCGGGCAGCGGAAATAGGGCACGCCGATCTGGTCGGCCGGCCGCACGATCTGGATCGGTTTGCGGTCCGGGGGCAACGCTGTGCCGTAATAGATGTCGTGCATTCCCTCCAGTTCGATCGGCTGCCAGGAGTTCACCTCGAGGATGACCCTTTCAGCTTGATCGATCCACGTCTTGTTGTTGCCGACCGAGGAAGACGGGATCAGGTCGCCGTCGTCGGTGATGCCGGCGACCTCGACGAGGGCGATGTCCAGGTGCCCGAAGTAGCCCTGCCACACCATCTGCGCGACGTGCGAGAGGTGCACGTCCAGGTAGTCCATGGACCCGGCATTGATCTTGGCACGGCTGACCGGGTCGGATTGGTAGGGCATCCGCAGGTCGATGCCGTCGACCGACGCCAACGCTCCATCGAGTTCGGGAGCAGTGGAGGCTCCCGTCCACACACCGACCTTGAAACGTTCGCCGCGCGCGCTCGCCTCGGTGATCCGGCGAGCCAAGGCGGTCGGGACGGCCTTCGGGTAGCCGGCGCCGGTGAACCCGCTCATCCCGACATTGGAGCCGGGCTCGATCAGCGCGGCGGCCTCCTCGGCCGACATCACCTTGTCAACCAGGCCTCTGTACCGGATGTGCGAGAGATCGGTCATCGCAAGGCCCCTTCGCCGGATCGAGCACCCCGATGGTCGACGGTCCGGTCAGGCCCCTGCGGTTCAGCCACAGCGACACTCCCTCGTCCGCGGTCTGGTCCCGCGTCGGTGCATGGCCCCGACCCAACTCTAGCGACGATGGCAAGCCCCGACCATGACCCCGGACCTTATCGAGGCCAGCCGAACTGCCGAGGGCTCCGCCCCGACCGCGGACCTCCGTTTGGCACAGGTGTAAATGAAGTTCCGCCAACGACGCATGGTCAGGGCCATGATGGTGTGGATCGTCGCGTCCATGTGATTGACATGCGGCAGGCCGCAGCCGTTGGTGCTGCTGGTCCATAGCCGACCGATCGGGTGCTCCGTGGTCTTCGTCCCGGAATAGGTCGACGTAAAACCTTGGCCGCTGTGCGGCAATCTCGGCCCGCTGGGACCCTTCGCAGTGCAGTCCTCAACGTGGGCCGGCGACTACCTGCGGTGGCTGGCCGACAACGGCTACCCCCTGGCCGCGGTGGAGGAAGTCGTCACCGCAGCCAAGACCTCCGACGAGGTGTACGACGAGTATCTGGCCCATGCCGGAAAGAAGGAACCCGAGGGGGCCAGGGCGCGAGTCCTGGCCCCTACCCCACGGGCAACGCATCACCCCGGGGCGGCCCGCTGCGTCCGAAATTCTCGCTGTGACCGAAAACGGAAGCGCCTGGCGGCGCTGCTGGACTGGGCTGTAGCTTCTCAATTTCGATGGCTTCCGGTGCACGGGATGACCTGGGGTTTCCGACCTTCGTCTCACGATGCAGACAGCGAGGTTTGCCTCACGAATTGCTTCATTTCCTCGGACGTCGTGCTGTTGCACAACGCTGAACGCGGGGACCGCAGCAAACGACGCGCACCTGGGCGCGGCGTTCGACCACTATTTCGACGCCATGTCTTCGCGGTGGTCGATAACGAAGAGAATGAGCGTGACGGCCAGCACGCCGGCGGGCACCCAGATCGCATGCAACCCCCACACGCGGGTGGTGAACGCGCCCGCGATCGCGCCGGCGGCAAACGTTCCGATCACGACGGCGTAAACCGTGAACGGTCTCCGGGAACTGCTGTCCTTCTCGACGAAGAAGTCGTATCCGGCTTCAACCACCCGCCGTAGATTGTCGGTGGTGGCGAGCGGCATGTAATCGAGGTCGCCGATGCTCCGAAACAGGACAATCTGGATGCCGCCCAAGAAGGAGATCGGCACCACGACCAAACTGTTCGGCAGCGTTGCGGGCAGGAATCCGATCCCGGCCAGAACGGCCGCTTGGATCGCCATCGTCCATCGGAGCGGATGCGGCAACACTTTGTGGACTCGACCGGACTTGATATGTGACGCCAACGCGACGCCGGCGAGGAAGGCGAACATCGGCCACAACGCTGACAGCGAATCGCCCCAATGCCCTTTACGCAAGTGAATCGCGAAAAAGATTACATTGGCGGTCTGCAGATAGGCGAACACCCCGCCGCGCACCAGGTAGGTATGGGCATCCAGGAAACTGTTTGCGACCGTGAGCAGCACGGCGAACCGCAACGTGTGCGGCGTGTATATCACGACGGCTCGAATTCTAACCGGAACGATCAAAGCAACGCCAGCCACTGGACCCGACGCGCCACGACGGCATTTGGTGCTGACCTCGGTCGGCACCCTGCCGGTTTGCCGCACTGGGAATGATGGCGTCGGTTCTGTCACCGTCACCGATCAACGCCCTGTTCGGCTTGTGCGCGTTCGGGCGCAATGTAGGGCAGAAGCAGATATGACTGCCGGGCTCCGCACCAGCGACACACTCTTGGGCGCGGCGAACGTCAGGTCGAAGCCGTGCACGGATCCCCTGGTGAACACCCGCCAGGTGGCCTGGTTGGGGGCGATCCCATCATCGAGCCACGGTCCAGCGTGGTCCCCAAGAACCCGACAAACTTGGAGCACCCGCCACTGATGCCTTGCACCGCACCATCGTTGCGGACCGGCCTAGCCTTGCGCAGCGGTCAGTGCGGCATTGAACGTTTTGCTCGGCCGCATCACCGCCGCGGTCTTCTCGCTGTCCGGCGCGTAGTAGCCGCCGATCTCCACCGCCTCGCCCTGTGCCTCGTTGAGTTCGGCGACGATGGTTTCTTCGTTCTTGGTCAGCGCTTCGGCCAGTGGGGCGAAGTGTTTCTGCAGCTGCTGGTCCTCGGTCTGCGCGGCAAGCTCTTGCGCCCAGTACATGGCCAGGTAGAACTGGCTGCCCCGGTTGTCGAGCTCACCGGTCTTGCGCGACGGGCCCTTGTTGTTGTCCAGCAGCTTGCCGGTCGCGGCATCCAGCGTCTTGGCCAGGATCTTGGCCCGCTCGTTGCCGGTCTTGATGCCCAGGTCTTCCAGACTGGCCCCCAACGCGAGGAATTCACCGAGTGAGTCCCAGCGCAGATGGTTCTCCTCCACCAGTTGCTTGACGTGCTTAGGCGCCGAACCGCCGGCCCCCGTTTCGTACATTCCGCCGCCGGCCATCAGCGGCACGATGGACAGCATCTTGGCGCTGGTGCCCAGCTCCAAGATCGGGAACAGGTCGGTGAGGTAGTCGCGAAGGATGTTGCCAGTGGCGGCGATGGTATCCAGCCCGCGGATCAGGCGCTCCAATGTATAACGCATGGAACGCACTTGCGACATGATCTGGATGTCAAGGCCGTCGGTGTCGTGATCCTTCAGGTACGTCTTGACCTTCTTGATCAGCTCGTTCTCGTGTGGCCGGTACGGGTCCAACCAGAACAACACCGGCATGCCGGAGTTACGCGCACGGGTGACGGCCAGCTTCACCCAGTCGCGGATCGGTGCGTCCTTGACAATGCACATGCGCCAGATATCACCGGTTTCAACGTTCTGCGTCAACAGCACTTCGCCGGTGGCGAGGTCCACGATGTTGGCGATGCCGTCCTCGGGGATCTCGAACGTCCTGTCGTGCGAGCCGTACTCCTCCGCCTGCTGCGCCATCAGGCCGACGTTGGGGACGGTGCCCATCGTCGTCGGATCAAACTGGCCGTTCGTCTTACAGAAGTTGATGACTTCCTGATAGATGCGGGAGAAGGTGGACTCCGGGTTCACGGCCTTGGTGTCCTTGAGCTTTCCGTCGGCGCCGTACATCTTGCCGCCCGCGCGGATCATCGCGGGCATCGACGCGTCCACGATCACATCGCTCGGGGAATGGAAGTTGGAGATTCCCCTGGCCGAATCCACCATCGCCAGCTCCGGGCGGTGTTCGTGGCAGCGGTGCAGGTCTTCGATGATCTCATCGCGTTGCGTTCCCGGCAGCGCCTCGATCTTGCTGTACAGATCGGACAACCCGTTGTTGACGTTGACGCCCAATTCGTCGAACAGCGCCTGGTGCTTGGCGAAGGCGTCCTTGTAGAAGATCTTGACGGCGTGGCCGAAGACGATGGGGTGGCTGACCTTCATCATCGTCGCCTTGACGTGCAGGGAGAACATCACGCCGGTCTCGTACGCGTCCTCCATCTGCTCTTCGTAGAACTCACACAAGGCCTTCTTGCTCATGAACATGCTGTCGATGACGTCGCCGTCATCCAGCGACACCTTGGGCTTGAGCACGATCGCCTCGCCGCCCCTGGTCACCAGTTCCATCTTCACGTCACGCGCGCGGTCCAGCGTCATCGACTTCTCGCCGGCGTAGAAGTCGCCGCGCCGCATGGTCGCCACATGGGTGCGCGAGGCCATCGACCACTCGGCCATGCTGTGCGGGTGCTTGCGCGCGTACTCCTTGACCGCCTTGGGCGCGCGGCGGTCCGAGTTGCCTTCGCGCAGCACCGGATTCACCGCGCTACCCAGGCATTTGGCGTAGCGGTTACGGATGTCTTTATCCTCGTCGGTCTTCGGATCTTGCGGATAGTCCGGAAGCTTGTAGCCCTTGGCTTGCAGTTCCCTGATGGCGGCCACCAACTGCGGCACCGAAGCGCTGATGTTCGGCAGCTTGATGATGTTGGCGTCTGGGTCCTGCGTCAGCCGGCCCAATTCGGCCAGAATCTCCGGCACGCGCTGCGCTTCGGTCAGGCAATCGGGAAACTCGACCAGGATACGTGCCGCCAGGGAGATGTCACTGGTCTTGATGTTGATGCCCGCCTCCCCGGCAAAGGTGCGCACTATCGGCAGAAAGGCGTAGGTCGCCAGCATCGGCGCCTCGTCGGTCAGCGTGTAGATGATGGTCGGCTGCTGGGCGCTCATGGTTGTTTCTCCCGCGTCACTGTCGGTCCGGTTTGAGGGGCTCCGCGTTGTAACGACGGCTATCAGTATTGCGTCGGATACGGCGTTACGTGCGACATGTCCGGGGTTTGTTTCAAATCGCGTTTAATCGTCATGCCGGGCGTGCCATCAGATCATTGCCAGCCACGACAGCGATCCCACCGCACCTACTGGCGCAGCCCACCGAAACGGCTCCTCGATCTTGATTGGGCAGATGTGATTTCGCCGTCAGTGGACGTGTCGTTGCAGTAAGACGGGCTCATTTGGGAACA
>NZ_DATFZD010000086.1:0-22661 GCF_035314665.1 Mycobacterium sp.
CCTGACTCACATGCTGACCCGGGCCGACGACATGTTGTCGACCGGTGCCATCTCACCGGTCGAGTACGAAGCCATTTGGTGGCAGGCATACGACCGTCTCGAGGACACCACCCACGTCTAAACGCACTATCGCAGCGATCGTCCTACATCTCCCGGGGTGTCGTGCTCGGCGAAATTCAACGTTGTCCGACCGCTAGAGCGGCGGCGACGCGGTCAAGAAGTCGCCGTTGTGTTCGCCCAGCGCCGGCGGGGGTTCGGTGGCGGCCGCTGCGAAGGTCGAGAAGCGGGCCGGTGTGCGAACGACCGTGACCGCGTCGTCGCCGCTGCCGACCTGCAGAGCGAGGTCGTTCTCGGCGAAAAGCGGCGTGTCGACGACCTGCTTCCAGCTGTACGGCAGACAAGCCATTAGCCCGTGGTGGCGCAACAGATTAACCCAATGTTCGGCCGGTTTGGTGGCCAGCGTCGACTCCAGCTCGTCGGATAACTCGGCGTAGTTGATCGCCCGCGAACGTTGGTCGGCGAACCGCTCGTCGTCGAGAAGATCCGGACGGTCGATGGCTCGGCACAACAGCTGCCAGTGCTTGGGGATGTACGCGCTGATGACGACATAGCCGTCGGCGGCGCGGAACGCGTCTGACGGTTGCGTCGCGAAGCCAACCCGCTTGCGCTGCTTGGCAGTTGGAGCTGACTTAGGCTCGGTTGGCCGGTTCAAGTGCATGGTCAGCTGATTGGCCTGCAGCGAGACTGCGACGTCGTACATCGCGATGCGAACAATGTCGGCCACCCCGTGTCGCTCGCGATTGAGCAGCGCGGCCAGAACCGCTTGGGCCAGCACGTGTCCCGTCGCATTGTCGACGAGCTGAAACGGGATGATCTGTGGCTTACCGTCCGGCGTGCGCATCCCGGTGGTCATGCCTGCCTCGGCGGCGACCATGAGGTCGACCCCCGGCCGGTCACCGTTCGGCCCGTTGCCGCCGAACGCCGACACGCGGGCGTAGATGAGTTTTGGATTGCGTGTTTGTAAGTCGTTGGGGCCCAGACCAAGTCTCTCCATCACGCCGGGCCGGAACCCTTCGAGAATGACGTCCGCGGTGTCGCTGAGCCGCAGGATTTCCTGGTTGCCCCGCTCGGTTGTCAGATCGACGCAAACCGATTTCTTGCCTCGGTTGTTGGGCAGAAAGTACGGCGCGAGCGGCGGCCGCCCCGGCAGAATCGAGGTGATGTGCCGGGCGGCCTCCCCGCCGGGCGCCTCTACCTTGATGACCTCCGCACCCAGGTCGGCGAGCACCTGGCCGGCCAGCGGCCCAGCCACGTTCTGGGTGAAATCGAGCACCCGAAAACCATCGAGAGGCTTGGGGCCGTCGGCCATCAATGTGCGTCCCTTCTGCGGCTGCGAGTTAATTCAACGTCACTACGCCGTTGTGCCGGTGGCGGTTTCGAGCAGACCTGCTCGTTCGACGCTTAGCAAACTCACTGTTTCATGTTCTTCTCGATACGCCTTGCCGCCGCCGTTCAGCCCGAAGAGTCGTTTGCTCCACAGCAGCCAAATGACGGCAACGACGTTGATCACGAACGCAATAAGTCGAAGGGCTGTGATCTTCTCTGTTAGCTCATAGATTTCCAGTGGAAAGAAGACGCTGGTCGCGATCACCGCGAAGTACTCGCCCCACCGTTTCATCAGCCACAGCCCGACCGCTTCGACAAGCTCGATCGCTGCGTAGGCGCCAAGCCCCACGGCGATCCAGGTCAACGTCGAGGAGGACAACGAGAATGCCTGCGCGATGTGGTGAATGATCTTGGAGTTGTCCGGATTAAACCCGATCTGGTTCGCCAATGGCTTAAGTAACGGCAGGTCCTGCTCGAACGCGTGGCGTAGGTGCTCGCGTGATCCCTTGACCTTGAAGACGCCTGCTGCTAGCAGCAAAAAAATCACACAGCGAAATGCGCGCTCCACAGCAAGCGCCCGCATCAACGTCCGATCACGAAGCATTCGCCCGCGTGGGATCTCGGGCGCGGTATTGGCCGGTCCGCTCTGGCGGGGATGCCCCACAACGAACGTCTCGCAGCGCAAACAACGCCACGCCTCCCCGGCGGGGGTATCGGCCTTCAAGCGCTCGCGCAGCTTCGGCTCATCAGGAGCGAACGTCGCGTGCCCACGCAATCCACACGAGCGCAGAGCAAAATCCACCATGAGAGCACGGTAGTGTCACGCCGATGCGACCGGCTGCGAGGGTACGGTGAGCCGGCGATCGGGGCTGCAGGTCAGGTTCGCCACCGAGGACGACCTGGCAGCGGTCTGCAAGGTCGTCAATTACTTCATCGAGAAGTCGTTCGTCAATTTCCGGACCGAACCGCAGGACGTCGACGAGTGGCGCAACGACTGGCGACGACTGCATGGCCGGTTCCCCTGGCTGGTAGCCACCGACGGCCGCGTCGTCGGCGTGGCCTACGCGGCGCCATTCCACGGTCGGGCCGCCTATCAATGGACCGCCGAGGCCACCGTTTATGTGGATCCTTCGAGCCAGCGCCGCGGGGTCGGCGACGCTCTCTACACCGAGCTGATGGCCCGTCTGCACCGGCAAGGCTTCCACAGCGTCGTTGGGGTGATCGCCCTGCCGAATGAGCCGAGCGTCCGACTACACGAGCGACACGGGTTTATCCGCGCAGGCCACCTGGTTGAGGCCGGTCACAAACACGGCGCCTGGCGCGATGTCGGTTTCTGGCAATGCACGCTGGACGGCGGCAACGACATGTCGCCGCCACGCCCGATAGAGGTCGGCCGCTAATATCGCGGGGTGACCATCTCGCGCCCGACCGGCAACCCCGCCGGAGTCGTCGACGACGGCTGCTGCGCGGAGTCCGGACATCCGACGTCGCGGGATGCGGCCTGGCACCGTCGTGCGTGGTGGGCATGGTTGCTGGCGTGGGTCAGCATGGCCGCGATGCTCGCCGAGGGTGCGATCGGGCTCTGGCAAGGCCTGGCGGTCGGGTCGATCGCGCTGACCGGGTGGGCATTGGGCAGCCTGCCCGAGGCCTTGGCCAGTGCCATGGTGGCGTGGCGGTTCTCGGGCTGGCGGAGATTGTCCGAGCACGCTGAACGACGCGCTCAGCATGGTGTCGCGTTGTCGTTCTGGCTGACGGCGCCCTATATCGCCGCGGAATCGGTACGTGACCTATTCGGTGAGCATCACGCTGAGACGTCAATGATCGGTATAGCGCTGACGGCCGCCTCGCTGGTGCTGATGCCGATCCTGGGATGGGCCAAGCATGTCCTGGCCGTGCGTCTGGGCTCGGCGGCCACAAAAGGTGAAGGCACCCAGAACTATTTCTGCGGTGCGCAGGCCGCTGCGGTTCTGGTTGGCCTCGCGGTCACCGCCGCCTGGCCTGGCCTCTGGTGGTTCGATCCGGTCATCGGCCTGGGCATCGCCGCCGCCGCGATCTGGCAGGGCGTCAGGTCATGGCGTGGCGAGGACTGCGGCTGCTAAGAGCCAATCAGTCCGGCGGCATGGTCCTCTTCCTCCGGCCGGACGTTGCCGGGGGCTGCAGAGCTCAGCTGCCACGTCGTGACACCGCCATCGGGGCCGGTCAACTGTCCTACGGCGAGTGCTTCGCCGATCAGCGCGCGGACCCGTCGCTCGTTGGCCGGTTCGGTGGCGAAAAGTATTCGCAGCGTTACGTTTTCACCATCCGGCAGTGCCGTGACATAGTGCGGCGCGAGACGGCATGGAGGTTCGTGGTCCCAGTGCCCGCACAGCGCGACGGTTATTGCGCCGCCGAGGGCGTTCGGACTACCGCCGGGCTGCATAGTCACAACCGCGTCGTGAGCATATGCCTGGCGGGCCACAGACACTGATGCTAATCCTCAGACGGGGAGTCGGTACCCCAGGTGCTCGGCATCATCGGCATACGCGGGCTGCCGCCGAACTCATCATCGGCCAATGTGGCCAATCCCGCCGCCGCAGTGGCGGTTTCCTTCGCGGCGGTGCCTGAGAAACCGAGCAGTCCCGCACCCCGATCCGAGGGGAATACCGTCGGCTCTGGCTCCAAATCCATGTATTCGTAACCGCGGCCGAGCATTTCCGCTTTGGGTCGACGACGTCGGCGCGTTTGGTCCGGCGTTTCCGGTCCAACAGCGGCGGCTAAGGCCGCGGCAGCCGCGGGTTCCGGCGCCTTAGCCGTGGTGCTGACGCTCGCCGCCCTCCGAGCGGCCGCGGTCAGGCTACCGACCATGTAGGCAAAGCCCTGGGCAGTCACCAGTGCGGGCGGTCCTGATGGTGTCGGCGGCGGGGGGCCGGGGGCGGCGGGTGCGGGCGCGGCGGCGTGCGCGAGGACCGGGGCCGGCGCGGGGGCCGGGGCAGGGACAGGTGTCGGGGTTGGTGCCAGTGCCAACGCCACCGGTGGGGGGATTGGGGGGATGGGCACCGCAGGGATGCCGGCCAGCCCGGCCAAACCCGCCAGGCCCGCTAAGCCGCTGGCGCCCACCGGGATGACTGCCAACGGGACGAAGGGCACAGTCAACAGCGGCAGAACACTCGGTAGCAGCACAAGAGTCTCTTCGAGCAGCGTCTTTAGCAATGCGATGGTGTCGGTGATGACCGTGCCGATGGCTTCGGCGGTGGCGAATATCAGAGTGAAGCCGATGGTCGCAGGATTTCCCGAAGCGAACGCCGCGGTGACGTCCGCCCCGATAAATCCGAAGGTTTGCGACAGGAAGGCGACATATGAACCGATATCCATCGGATAGCCGAGGGCGAACGCGACGTTGAACGGGTCGAGGAAGATCAGCGGATTACCGAGCTCGGCCAGATACGGATCGAATCCGGAAAAGAGCGATGCCAAGTAGGGGTTGTTCAGCAGGTCGTTGATCAACGGCTGTAAGACGTTGTTGTAGAAGTCGGTGAACCCGATGTTCTGTAGGAAATTGAGCCAATTTTGCTCCGTGTCGGGGGGTAACAACGACGAGTCCGAACTGCCGGTGGCTGCCGCCGCATTGGCTTTCACGATCTGCGGCGCCGTTGGGGTTTGCGGCGATGCCGCGACCGCCGCGGTGGTCACACCCTGATAAACGCTCATCACGGTGGCGGCCTGAACCCACATCCGCACATAGTCGGCTTCGTTCAGCGCGATCGGAATCGTGTTGATGCCAAAGAAATTCGTCGCCAACAGTACCGCGTGGGTGGCGTGGTTGGCGGCCAGCTCGCCTAGCGTCGGCATCGCCGCAAGCGCGGTGGTGTAGGCAGCGGCGGCGGTTTGGTGCTGGGCGGCTGTCGCGGCGGCGTCGGCACTGGCCTGAGCCAGCCAGGCCAGATAAGGCACATGGGCTGCCACATACTCCTCGGCGGTCGGGCCCTGCCAGGCCCCCGCCTGCACGCCGCCCAACACTGCGGCCAATTCAGCGGCGGTGTCGGTGTATTCGGTGCTCAGCGAGGTCCACGCCCCGGCGGCCGCCAGCAGTGATCCGGGGCCCGGGCCGCTGCTCAGCAACGCCGAATGCACCTCTGGCGGCGCGGCCATCCAAATCGGTGCGGTCATCGACAGCCTTCCTCGGCCATGCTGCAATCCCCGCACAGCCCACCGCGAGGCGCGCGGTAGTAGAGGCAGCAGCTGGTCCGGCGATAGCTCGCGCCATTGAAACGGATTGCAGCCGAAAGTCTTTCGTCGGAGCACAATCTGCGGGCCAGTTGCCACCCGGGCCCAGCTGTGGCATTGCGGTCGAAGACGCGAGCGGCGCCGAGCAACGCGGAGGCTGCATTGCCGCGCAACAACCCGTCCGACATCGGCCCGAGTCGGCGCAGCGCGGCGCTGAGCGGCGCCAGGTGCCACTCGAGCACCATGTCGGCCAGCATCGGCTCCAGGTCATCACCCTGCCAGGCGACGGGATGTTCGATATGCAGTTGGATTTGGCCGTCGCTCTCCCGGAACAGCAGATGCTCGACGTCCAGGTCGGGCAGCAGCCCAGGGCCGGCCAGTGCGCCGAGGCCGATCGACCACAGCCGCGCGGCGAAGCCGAGGAAGAACGTGGACGCCGCGACCCGCTGCTCGGCGACATCGATGCGCGCTCCGACGCGGTCGACGATCCCGTCGAGCAGTGCGGAGTCGGTGTAGAGCTGCCGCACCGGACGCCAGTCGTCATCGACGGGTCCGGTCCCCACCGCAAAATATGGACTGATGTCGGCGAGTTCGGTCAGCGGCGCCACGCAAGAACGACGAGCCATGGATGTTCAACAGCTCTCTCGGGGTCGACCGCCCCGGTCCGCAGGATGCGACGACGCGAGTGTCCTGGCTCTCGGATCGCTGCTCGCCTCGCCTTCCAGCTCGCGGCCGTGGCGTTTGAGGTTCGCTCCCCGATAACAGTGGCGGGACCGCGCCGGATTTGCACCGGCTTCCTACATCGTCATCGCCTTACGGGCGATATTGTCGCACTTCGCTCAGTCCAATCGGTACCGAATCAGCGGGAACTGTTCGCGACGACGGCTCATCTCACCCGGCGCTGGCGCTCAACGCGTCCACCGCTGCGTCGATGCTCGGGATGACCGCCGGACCGTAGCGGGCGACAATCTGCCCGAGGGAGCGGGCGAGGTGCGGCCCCACCGCGTCGGCCAACACCAGCTCATCGGCGATCACGATGCCGCCGACTACGTGTGCCGCCCTCAACCGGTCGTCGGGCGTCACCTCGTAGCGCCAGTCGCCGATCTGCAGTCGTGCGGGTTGAGACCGGAACATCCCCCGGCGGCCGGGGGTGTGCGCAACGCCCGGCAGTCCGGCAAAGACGTTGATCACCAACGCGATTCCGCCCGGCCCTGACAGCGCACCGGTGACGATGCGGCTCACCCGCTCGGCGTCGAAAGCCGTCATCAGTCGTTCATGGCGAGCACGAACGACGGTGCAATGGTTTCGGGTGTGCCACTGTGGCGCACAGCGGTGCCGGCGGCGTAGAACTCCACCGTGTGGTAGCCCCATGCGTAGTTCTGGATGGCAAAATGCACCCCGACGACTCCGGATGCGCCGTCGCGCTCGGCTTCGCTCTGCATGCGCGACATGGCCAACTCGCGCGCTTCGTAGTTTCCCTTGGTCCACTGTGGCATTTCGATGTTGCGGCCCATCTGTCGCAGCGTCTGCATAAAGCCTTGCGCGGCTATGTGAAACACGCAGTTGCCCATGACGAACGCCACCGGCGCGTAGCCCGATCGGAGCAGGGTCACCATGTCTTGCCCCGACAGATGACTGGAGAAGGCCTGCCCGTTGCTGCGCCGAAAAGACCCTGGCTTGGGGGTGTAGCGCACAGCGGTTCCGACCGCGATGAACTCCAGGTGCTCGGATTCGGCGCTGTGCTGGCGCCATTCCAGGCGGACACCCACCACACCGTCGGCGCCCAGCGAGTCGGCTTCGGCCTGCATGCGGGCCATGGCGTTCCAGCGCGCACGGTAGGTCGCCTCGGTGAGCACGGGCAGTTCGGATTGTTGCCGGATACCGGCGAATTGGTAGCCGACGTGGTAGACCGAGACACCCATCACCAGATCGAGTGGCTCGAAACCGGCCCCGTGCAGGAGCGCGAATTCGCTGATCGACAAGTCCGACGTGAAGACCTTGTCGGCATGCGACAGCCGTTCGCTGGCAACGGGGTCGAGCGGGGTCGATGACACGTGGGTATCCTTTCGCCGGTTGCGCACATCGTACGAGGCCGATATCGGACCGGCGGACGCTTCTCCCACGGTTGGTCAACCCTTAGCCTGCCAGTGGCCTCAGTCCAATCGGTACCGAATCAGCCGGGAACTGTTCGCGACGACGGCCACCGACGACGCGTTGTGCAGGATCGCAGCAAGCACCGGCGACAATGCACCGCCGGCGCCGATCAGCAGCCCGGCGGCGTTGA
The DNA here is from genome assembly GCF_035314665.1 of Mycobacterium sp. Taxonomy (GTDB): domain Bacteria; phylum Actinomycetota; class Actinomycetes; order Mycobacteriales; family Mycobacteriaceae; genus Mycobacterium. The sequence continues at coordinate 7,874 of NZ_DATFZD010000086.1, forward strand.
CCGCGATCGACATGCCGTAGTTCTGGCGGATGACCTCGACCGCCCGGGCGCCCAAGTCGCCGACGTCGAGCAGGCGGTTCAAATCGTCGTTGGACAGGGCGACATCGGCGGTTTCGACGGCGACGTCGGTGCCGGCCAGGCCCATGGCGATGCCGGTGTTCGCGGCGGCCAGCGCCGGCGCGTCGTTGATGCCGTCGCCGACCATGCCGACGATGTAGCCCTCGTCCTGGAGCTGGCGTACCACTTCGAGTTTGTCCTCGGGCAGTACCTCGGCGCGCCACTCGTCGATGCCCAGCTCGCCGGCAACCACCGTGGCGATGTCGGGGTGATCGCCGGTCAGCATCACGACGCGGCGAATTCCGTTAGCGCGCAGCTTCTTCAGCACATCCGGCGCTTCGGGTCGGACTTCGTCGCGCAGGCTGATCAGCCCGACCAGCTTTCCATCCACGGCTAGCAGCAACGGCGTCTCGGCCTGGTGGCGCAGCTTGTCGACCCAGTCCGCCGCCTCCTTGGACACCTTGACGTTTTCCGAGCGCAGCAGCGACGGGCTACCCAGCAGCAGCGTGCGGCCGTCGGCCCAGGTCCGCATGCCAAGGCCGACCAGCACCTCGCATTCCTCGTGCGGCGGAATGATGATGCGGCGTTCCTCGGTCGAGCGGATCACCGCCTCGGCCAGCGGATGACGAGAGTGCAGCTCGGAGCTGGCCGCATAGGCGAGCACCTGCTCTGGCTGCCAATCCTTGTGTAGCGCAATGATATTCGTCACCACCGGGCGCCCGACGGTGAGCGTTCCGGTCTTGTCGAAGACGATCGCGTCCACCCGACCGGCCTGCTCGAGGTGCGACCCGCCCTTGACCAGGATGCCGCGGCGCGCGCCGTTGCCGATCGCCGCGCTGATCGCGGTCGGCGTCGCCAGGCCGACGGCGCACGGGCAGGCGATCAGCAGCATTGTCATCGCGCGTCGGACGTCTCCGGTGATCGCCAGCGTGATCGCGGACACGATGAAGGAGATGGGCACGAAACGGCGGGAGAAGTTCTCGCCGACGGTTTGGATTGGCGCCCGATCATGTTGCGCCTCTTCGACTCTGGTGATGATGCGGCCAATCGCGGTCTCGTTGCCGACGGCGCTGGCGCGAACCACCAGGCGCCCGCGCAGCACCACCGAACCGGCATGCACCGTCGACCCGGCGACGATGCTGACCGGCAGCGTTTCGCCGGTGATCGCGGACTGGTCGACAACGGCCTCGCCGTCGACCACATCGCCGTCGACCGGTATCGCCACATGGTCGTGGACCACCACGTCGTCGCCGATCTGGATGGTGTCGATCGGGACCTGTACCTCGTTGCCATCATCAAGACGGACCCATGCCGTGTCGGCGGTGCCGCGCAGCAGATCCGAGATGGCCCGCCGGGTGCGTCGCAACGTCAAATCCTGAAGGTACTCACCGATATTCAGCAGCCACAGCACGGTCAGCGCGACCACGTTCTCGCGCAGCACCAGGCTGGCCACGGTCGCCGCGGTCACCAGTGCATCGGTGCCGGCGCGGCCGGACCGCAGCGAGCGCAACGCGCCGCGCAGGAACGGATAGCCCATGAAGATCGTCGCGCCGGTTGCGACCAGCCGACCGCTCGGGCCCAGCAGCGGCGGGCGCTTGAAGACATAGCGGCGCACCCCGAGCAAGGCCAGCGCCGTGCCGCCGATCACCATCCGCAGCACTTCGGTGTTGCGGACGTCGGACGACCGCGGTGTACGAGCCGGGATCAGCTCGGCGGCAACGTGTTCGGCTTCCTGGATTGCGGCGAGCACCGCATCACGATCGCAACGCCTCGGCGAATACCAGACGACGACAGAGCCGGTGTGGGGATAGGCGTGCACGGCCCGCACCCCGTTCTGCCGATCGACCGCCTCTTCCACCGCGACTGCGCGCGGCGAATTCGAACGTACCCAGGGGACATGCACCCGCATCCGCCCGGCCGCGTCCGAAACGACGCGCATGTCAGTGCTCGTGGTCGTGGTTGCCGATGGCCGGAGGCTGTGCCTCCTCACCGATGCGTTCGCGGGCTTCTGCCACCACGTCGGCCACCTTCAGCCGGGCTGACTCCGCTGCTTCCTCGGCGCGCCGGGTTCCGCGCAGTCCCCACTCCGTCGCGGTGACGGCGGCGTCGTGAAGTGGAGCCTTGGCCAGGGCCTTACGGACAACCTCGTAGGCGCTGACACCGACTAGACCGGTGACCACCGTCCCCGCCGCCTTACCCAATAACCCGTGCACCAACATCCCCGCACCTTCCTTTGTTGCCATCCCGGCCAAACTAACATCGAAATATTGCGATATCAATATGTATCGGACTGTGGCTGAGTATCAGGAGTCTCAACAACCTCGCCAGTCGCTGTCTGGAGGGACAGCTGTCTGCTCCAAATGACGCCCGCATGTGATATCACCCGTCGAGGCGCTATCGCATGCGCCCTCGATTCGGCGGACGTGTCGCGGCCCGGAGACGGTGCTGGTGTGGCTAGTGGGACTCAAAGACGCGGGTGACCTTCTCGGTCTCGATCCTGCGTGGCAGTGCCGCCGGATCCGGGTTGGCCACCTGCACCAGCGAGCCGCCGGCCGCCAGGACCGCCAGCAGACCCTCGATCACGTCGTCGGGCCCGTCCCAGGATGCCGTCGAGAGCGCCCGCTCGCCGGGCGTCAAACCCCGTGTCGACGCGGACGTTTGGCAAGCGGCCAGTACCTCGTCCACCGACCGGCCGGCCAGGGCCGGCCCGGGATGGCGCTCGGCGACGATCTGGTCGCCGTGCACCCGCACCGCGGTCGCATAGTCGGTGACGCCGACCGGCAGATCGGTCACCGCGCGGCCGAACGGGTCCAGCGACAGCACCGCCACCTCGGCGGCGCCGGTCGCGTCCGCGTCGTCGAGCCGGTCAATTGTGCATAGGGCTATATCGGAGGGGTCAGCATCGGAGTCGCCGAGCACCACCTCCGCGCCGATCCACCACACCCCGAACAACACCGCCGCCGTCTGCCAGTGGGCCGGTAGCAACACCGCCACCCGGCTGCCGGGCCCGGCGCCCAACTCGTCGCGCAACAGGTTGCCGGTCTTGGCCGCCCAGTTGGCCAGTGTCACCGCCGACAGCTCGATGCGTTCGCCGGTGGCGTCGTCGTAGTAGGTGATCCGCGGGCCGACCGGGTCGGCGCGCAGCATCGGGTCCAGGACCGCTCCGCTGAGGGTGGTCAGTTGACGCACTCGGGGTGCTCGGAGCCGGCGGTCAGGATCGGCGAGGGCGGGGGAGCCGTGTTGTCGCCCGAGCCGGAGTTCGACGAACGGGCGGCCATCGCGGTGGGCCCGTCGCTCAAACCCGCGCCCGGCCCGGTGTAATCATTGGCCAGCACCACTCGAACCGAGCCCGGCGGTAGCGACGTATTGGCGATGACGGGCAGCCCGCCGAGTTCTTTGGCGACCGCTTGCGCGCCCAGGTCGTCGGCCTTGGCGGCTTGCACCTGGCTGTTGGCCACGTGGGCAGCGTCGTTGTTGCCGACCTTGCCCGCAGCAAAGCCTTTCGAGGTCAACACTTCTGACACCGACGCGGCAAGCCCGTTGATATCGGTGTCGTTGAGCACGTTAGCGGTGGTCTTGTCTGGCGTGTAGGCCAGCTCTTCGGTCTTGCCCTGCGCCTGGTCGTGCAGCAGGCCCCCCACCCAATCCTGCACCTGGTGGGGATCGACCCGCACGACGCTGTGCATGCCGTCGTCACTCCAGCCGGACTCGTCGAGCACCGGGATGGTCGCGAACGCGATCTTGCCGGCGGCAAGCTTCTGCAGCTGGTTCACGAAATCCATGATGTCCCAACCCGATGACAACACCACCGAGCGCTGGATCGCTTTCTGCAGCCGGTTCATCGTTGCCGGGCTCGACAGCGTCTTGCTGGAGATCACCTGGTGGGCTAGCGAGGCCATCACCACCTGCTGGCGGACCACCCGGTCCAGGTCTCCGCGGGGCAGGTCATGGCGCTGGCGGACGAAGCTCAGCGCTTGTGGACCGTTGAGCTTCTGCCAGCCCGCCGGAAAATCGGCACCCGAAAGTGGCTCGTATACGGGCTCTTTCAGGCATACGTTGACGCCGCCGAGGGCGTCGGTGATCAACGAGAAGCCCAGCAGCCCGATCTCGGCGTAATGGTCGACGGTGACGCCGGTGAGGTCGGCGACCGTCTTGATCAGCGCCTCGCGGCCGGCCTCGGTTCCCTCGGCCTCGGCCTCGGCGGCCGCGACGCCGGATTCGACCAGGCTGACTCGCTTCTCTTCTTTGGTCTGACCGTAGACGCCGTTGATTTTGGTCTTGCCCAGCCCGGGCGCGGAGACGTAGGTGTCGCGCGGAATCGAGATCGCCGTCGCGGATTTCCCGCTGTTCGGGATGCGCACCAGGATGATCGTGTCGGTGTTGCTGGCCACCTCGTCCCCGGCCTTCAGCGTTGCCAACTCCTGGGCGCTCAACGCGTTGCCGTGGGCATCGGTGCGGCTGTCCATGCCGACCAGCAGGATGTCGATCGCCCCGTCGTCGCCACCCTGACCCAACGACGGCGCGAAGACATGGAAGATGCCGTCCTCAAAAGAGCGGACCTTGCTCCAAGCCACCCCGGTACCGAGCACGACCATCACGGCCGCCACAGTTGCAATCACACGAGGCACGCGTTGCACAGGCATCACAACAGATTACTTTCGTCACAGCAGTATCGCCGGTAGCTGAACCTCGGCGTGCCAGACTCGTGACGTGACCGTGCCGACGACGATGCAGAGCGAAGCGATGCGGAGGAGTGGCACATTGTGACGGTGCCTAAGAGGATCCTGATCGCCGGGGCGGGTGGGCAAGCCGGCAGCTGCTTGGCGGCCGAGGCCACTCGGCGCGGACGCGACGTGCTGGCGCTGACGTCGTCGCAGTGGGACATCACCGATCCGCAGGCCGCGGGTCAGATCGTGCAGACCGGCGACGTGGTGATCAACTGCGCGGCCTACACCAATGTCGACGGCGCTGAGGGCGACGAGGAGCGGGCGTATGCGGTCAACGCGGCCGGCCCGGAGCACATCGCGCGGGCATGCGCGCGCGTCGGTGCGCAGTTGATCCACATCTCCACGGACTACGTGTTCAGCGGCGACTTCGGTGGATCGGCGCCGCGCCCCTACGAGCCGGACGACGCGACCGCGCCGCTGAGTGTTTACGGGCAGGCCAAGTTGTCGGGCGAACAGGCGGTGCTGGCGGCGTTGCCGGAGGCCGTGGTGGTACGCACTGCGTGGGTCTACACCGGCGGAAAGGGCAAGGACTTCGTCGCCACCATGCGGAAGCTTGCCGCCGGCGATCGCATCGTCGAGGTGGTTGACGACCAGACCGGATCGCCCACCTACGTCGGCGATCTGGTCGCCGCGCTGCTCGAGGTGGCTGACGGGCAGGTCAAGCGGCCGCCGAACGGAATACTGCACGCCGCCAATCAGGGCGCGGTCACCCGCTTCGGACAAGCGCGCGCGGTGTTCGAGGGCGTCGGCGCCGATCCGGAGCGAGTGGTGCCGGTGAGCACCGCTCACAATCCGCGGCCGGCAACGAGGCCGCCATATTCGGCGCTGTCCGGTCGGCAGTCGGAACAGGCCGGCTTGTCGCCGCTGCGGCCGTGGCAGGACGCGCTCGCTGCTGCTCTCCGGGCGACTGCGCGCCCGTGACCGTTACCCTCAACGCGTGAGTGACGTCCTGCCGGTGGTGACAGTGACCTATTCGCCGGGTCCGCACCTGGACCGTTTTTTGGCGTCGCTGTCGCACGCGACCGAGCGTCCGGTGAGCGTGCTGATGGCCGACAACGGCTCCACCGACGGGACGCCGCAGGCCGCGGTCGAGCGCTACCCAGGTGTGCGGCTATTCGCGACCGGGGCCAACCTCGGCTACGGCAGCGCGGTGAATCGCGCGATAGCGCTGCTCGGTGAAGAAGAAGGAGTCGCCGACGAGTGGGCCGTGGTGGCCAACCCGGATGTGCAGTGGGGGCCCGGCAGCATCGACGCGCTGCTGGACGCCGCCGTGCGGTGGCCGCGCGCGGCGACGCTGGGCCCGCTGATCCACGACCCGGATGGCTCGGTGTATCCCTCGGCGCGCCTGCTGCCCAGCCTGATCCGCGGCGGCATGCACGCCGTCGTCGGACCGCTGTGGAAGAACAACCCGTGGTCGACGGCCTACCGGCAGGAGCGGCTGGAACCCCGCGAGCGGCCGGTGGGGTGGCTCTCGGGGTCGTGCCTGCTGGTGCGCCGCGCGGCCTTCGAGCAGATCGGCGGGTTCGACGAGCGCTACTTCATGTACATGGAAGACGTCGACCTGGGCGACCGACTGGGCAAGGCGGGCTGGCTGAACGTCTATGTGCCGACGGCGGAGGTGCTGCACCACAAAGGTCACGCCACCGCACGCGAGTCGGCGCTCAACCTGGCAGCCCACCACAAAAGCACTTATCTTTATCTCGCCGACCGGCATGCTGGATGGCGGCAGGCACCGCTGCGCTGGGCCTTTCGGGTCGGGTTGGCCGTGCGCTCGCGGTTGATGGAGCGTGGCGCGCGGCGGGAGGCCCGGCGCGAAATGGCAGAAGGGCGGCAGTGACGGTGGGGCACTCCAAAGTTGATGCCGTCGTTCTGGTCGGCGGCAAGGGGACTCGGCTGCGGCCACTCACGCTGTCGGTGCCAAAGCCGATGCTGCCCACCGCCGGGCTGCCGTTTCTCACCCATCTGCTCTCACGCATCGCCGCGGCCGGTATCGAGCACGTGATACTGGGAACGTCCTACAAACCGGCGGTGTTCGAGGCGGAGTTCGGTGACGGGTCGAAGCTGGGCCTAGAGATCGAGTATGTGACCGAAGAACATCCGCTCGGCACCGGCGGTGGGATCGCCAATGTCGCAAGCCGTTTGCGTCACGACACTGTCATGGTCTTCAACGGCGATGTGCTATCCGGAGCGGATCTTGGGCAGCTGCTGGACTATCACCATGAGCAGCAGGCCGATGTCACCTTGCACTTAGTCCGGGTCGGTGACGCCCGGGCATACGGCTGCGTGCCGACCGAAAACGGCAGGGTCACAGCATTTTTGGAGAAGACCGAGGATCCGCCGACCGACCAGATCAATGCGGGCTGCTACGTGTTCTCTCGCAGGATCATCGACCGCATTCCACGTGGCCGCGAGGTGTCCGTCGAGCGGGAGGTGTTCCCGACCCTGCTCTCCGACGGCGACGTCAGCGTCTACGGCCACGTCGATCTCAGCTACTGGCGGGACATGGGCACGCCGGAAGACTTCGTCCGCGGATCGGCGGATCTGGTCCGTGGCATCGCCACATCGCCGGCCCTGCACGGCCATCGCGGAGAGCAACTGGTGCACGACGGCGCGGCGGTGTCTCCCGGCGCGTTGCTGATCGGCGGCACGGTCGTCGGGCGCGGCGCCGAAATCGGCCCGGGCGCCCGGCTGGACGGCGCGGTCATCTTCGACGGCGCCCGGATCGAGGCGGGCAGCGTGATCGAGCGGTCGATCATCGGGTTCGGCGCGCGGATCGGCCCGCGGGCGCTGATACGCGACGGGGTCATCGGCGACGGCGCCCACATCGGCGCGCGTTGCGAGCTGCTGCGCGGAGCGCGGGTCTGGCCCGGCGTTTCCATTCCCGACGGCGGTATTCGCTACTCGTCCGACGTGTGAACTGCGCGGTCGACCAGATACGCCAGCGCCTCGTCGGAGCCCGCGGGCAAGCTGTCGACCGGCCACCAACGCAGGTCCACCGACTCGTCGCTGACCGCGATTTGTGCCCCGTCCGGAGCGTGGGCCAGGAACTGCAGATCGAGATGGCGGGTCGGCACCCCCAGCGAGCAGGTGAGCGCGTGGACGTGGATCGCGACCAGGTCGGGGTCGATGTGTAGGCCGTCGACGCCGGATTCCTCGGTGGCCTCCCGCAGTGCGGCGGCGACAATGTCTTCGTCGTCGGGCTCGCAGTGCCCGCCCAGTTGCACCCAGCGGCCCAGCCGCGGATGCAATGTCAGCAGGACCTGGCCGCGGGAATCATCAAGCACCAACGCCGAGGCCGTGACGTGTCCCGGCTCACATTCGCGAAGGCAGCCGTCGTCGCGCGCATCCAGAAACGCCAACACGGCGTGACGCAGCGAGTCCTGCCCCCGGTTCGGCGCCTTCCACTCGCGCAGCAACGCGATGGCCGACTGACGAACGCTCACTTGCGCACCAGTAGATCGGTGACCGGCACCGGGTCGCGCGGCTCCGCTGACGGTGCAAGCGGATAGCCGATCGCGATGGCGCCCAACGGCTCCCAGTCATCGGGCAACCCCAGCTCGGCACGGACCAAATCCGCGGCGAAGATCGTCGAGCCGATCCAGCAGCTGCCCACCCCGCGCACGGCCAGCGCCACCAGTAGCGCTTGTACGGCAGCGCCCACCGCGACGGTGAACATGGTGTGCTCGGCGTTGCTGCGGGCAGCGTCGGGGTAATCATGCGCGCCGTCGGGCACCAGCATCGGAATCACGACTTCCGGTGCATCGTAGAGGATCTGGCCCCGAGCGACCCGCCTGGCCACCGCATCGGCCGGCTTGCCGTCGCCGGATAGGTCGGACCGCCACTTGTCCCGCATGCGGTCCAGCAGCCGCAGCCGAGTCGCGGATGTCTGCAGCCAGACGAAGCGCACCGGCCGGGTGTGGTGGGGGGCCGGCGCGGTGAGCGCCTCAGCGACGGCGGCCTCGATGAGCTGCGCCGGCACCGGCTCGTCGGCGAACTGGCGCACCGAGCGGCGCAATAGCTGGGCCTGCTGGCGGCCCAGCTCCACGGCTTCGGCGGTGCCCAGCCAGAACAGGTCGTCGGTCCCGGAGCGCACGAGGTGGCGCGCCGTGTCGCCGGTGTCGGAGACGACTCCGGAAGACAGCCCGCGCACGACGGCCGCCGGTATCGCGGTCAGCTTGCCCTTGACCAGATCGGCGGCGGCGGCGATCTCGTCGGCAATCGCGACCTCGGTGACCAGCAATTCGTTGCCGTGCCGGTCGACGGCGCCCGCGTAGCTGTGCAGCACGGCCAAGCCGGCCGCGCCGACCGCAGCGTCGGTCTGGCCGTTGCGCCACGCGCGGCCCATGGTGTCGGTAACCACGACGCCGACGGTGACCCCCAGCCGCTCGCGCAGCCCGGCGCGCAGGGCCGCAGCGCTGGCGTCGGGATCGACTGGCAACAGCGCCAATTCGCCCGCATGAACGTTAGAGCCGTCCACGCCGGAAGCGGCCTGAACGACGCCCAGCTTGTTCTCGGTGATCAGCGTGCGGTTCTTGCGGGCCAGCACGCGGACAGCTTCCGCATCGACGAGCTTGCGCCGCAGCGCATCTCGCTCCTCGGGGTCGTCAGGCGCTTCCACCAGCCGGCCCTCGCATTTGGACACCACCTTGCTGGTGACCACGAGCACGTCGCCGTCGCGCAGCCAGGACGCTGCCGCGGCGATCCCGGCGCCCAGGTCGTCGCCGGGCCGGAATTCGGGCAATCCGGTGACCGGCAGGATCTCAACCGCTGACGCAGTGCCGTGCTCGCCGCCGGTCGCCGGCGCGCTCACGCTGCCACACCCGCGAGGTCCAGGCCGGCGCTCACCATCGCCGCCGTCGCCGCAGGATCGGTCATCAGCAGCGGTACCGACTGCACTGCAACGCCGTCAATTTCGGCGTGGTCGCCCTCGTGTATCAGCCAGTAGTCCAGAATGCCGGTGCCTGCTCGCGCGCCATAGTGGTGCCCCACCGCCTCTGCGGTCGACGGCACGCCGATCACTGAAAGGCACGCATCTGCCATGCCGCGCAACGGTTTTCCCCCGATGATCGGGGAATATCCGACGATCGGGGCGTCGGTCGACCGCAATGCTCCGCGGATACCGGGGACGGCCAGGATCGCGCCGACGCTCACCACCGGATTCGACGGTGCCACCAGGATGATGTCGGCGTCGCCGATGGCTTCTGTGACTTCAGCTGTGGCGTGGGCCTTTTCAGCGCCGATGAACGCGAAACTGTGCGTCGGCACCTGCGCGCGGTAGCGCACCCACCATTCCTGGAAGTGGATAGCGCGTTGGCTGTCGTCGACGGGATCGGTGATGACCACGTGGGTTTCGCAGCGGTCGTCACTGGCGGGCAGCAGCGTGGCTGCCGGTTGCCAGCGGTCGCACAGCGCCGCGGTGACTTGCGACAGCGGGTAGCCGGCCCGCAGCATCTGGCTGCGCACCAAATGGGTAGCCAAATCGCGGTCGCCGAGCTCGAACCAGTCCGGCTGCACGCCGTAGCGAGCCAGTTCCTCCTTGGCGTGCCAGGTTTCGTCGCGATGGCCCCAGCCGCGCTGCGGGTCTACACCTCCACCTAAGGTGTACATGCAGGTATCCAGATCGGGACAGATCCGCACGCCGTGCATCCACGCGTCGTCGCCGATGTTGACGATCGCGGTCAGGTCGTGGTCGCCGGCAAGCCCACGCCCGGAGGCGAACTGGCCCAGACCGAGCAGCCGTTGGACGCCGAGCAGAAAGCGGGCGCCGCCAACTCCGCCGACCAGAACCGTGACCTTCACATCGCACGACAGTACGCGCGGCGGGGTGCTTGGGACGGGTCCGGTCGGGGGTGTGAGCGACACGCCAAGGCGGCAACGGCTGCAGTGTCGCAAAAAATTGATCACGAGATGGTATGGAAATCCGCCGAATCGCTTGCAAAGCGTTCCTTACCCGTGTGTAATCACACCAGTGTCATTTCGGTTGGCCGCCGGATTCGGTGCCGCAGACCGAGATTCGATCATTTGTTCGAATCGAGATGGCCGCACATCAAAACAGTGGTGACATTCACGATCAACGAAACCAGGTGAGGAGGCGGAGCATGTCCTATGAGCACCTTCGGGGCCTAATGGGAGGCACACCGCACACCACTACCGGCTCGCCAATCACAGGGGTAACAGCAAGGCCCCGTTTGAGTTTGGTTCCTGTTCCCGATGCGGTCGAAGTGACGACAGTCTTTGACCCCGACCCAGTGACCACGGACCAGTGGCAAGACCGCGCGTTGTGCGCGCAAACGGACCCCGAGGCGTTCTTTCCCGAAAAGGGCGGCTCCACCCGTGAGGCGAAGAAGATCTGCCTGGGCTGCGAGGTCCGGGCCGAATGCCTCGACTACGCGTTAGCTCACGACGAGCGGTTCGGCATTTGGGGCGGGCTTTCCGAGCGGGAACGCCGCCGCCTCAAGCGCGGAATCATCTGACGCGGTCGACTCGGTTGGTCGGCGGGCGACCCGCCGCGCGCGGCTGCGCCGAGCTGGCGATCGCCCGCTGGTCAGTCGTCCTCGATCGTCGGGTCGATGACCGAAGGCTCGACGTCCAAATAGGTGGCTACTTGGGCCACCAGGATTTCATGCAGCAATTCGGCGAGTTCAACCGTGTCCTTCGCGCGCCGCTCAATCGGCTTGCGGAACAACACAACTCGCGCCCTGGTAGCGCTTCCGCGCACGTCGACGCCGGCGCCGATCAACCGGGCCAACGCGATCGGCCCGTCGGCGACCACTTCCGGCGGCCACTGCACGCTGTCGGGATCCTTCGCCGAGATCCGTGGGATCTCGTCGACCGCCACGTCGAGCCCCGACAGTCGCTCCTGCCACCGTCGCTCGATTGGCTCGTAGGCTTCGAGCACGGCCATGTCGAAGCGCTCGGCGCGGCTGCGCCACCCGGGCACCGTCGGCGGCAGCAGCGGCCCGCGCATCTCGCGACCACGGCGCGACACCCTTCGACCCGTTGGGCGTCCGTCCGGGCGAGAGCTGCGCGAATCGCTCACCCGGCGATGGTAACGGTTGGACATCGCGGCCCGGGCGAATGCGCGTGTCCGGCGCTGCGTGGACGTTTGCGCACGATAGCCTCTCGATCGTGAACGTTCCGCGTCGCTGTTGCCGGCCCGGGTGCCCGCATTATGCGGTGGCGACGCTGACGTTCGTATACTCGGACTCCACGGCGGTGATTGGCCCGCTGGCCACCTCGCGCGACCCGCATTCCTGGGACCTGTGCGTCAGCCACGCCGGTCGCATCACCGCGCCGCGCGGCTGGGAACTCGTCCGGCACTCCGGTCCGCTGGCCACCAACCCCGACGAGGACGATCTGATCGCGCTGGCCGAGGCGGTGCGGGAGGGTCGCGATGCGGTCGTCGGCGGCGCGCCGGTCAACGGATTTCACGACTTCGGTGGCCAGCAAGGCGGCGCACCGGCGGCAGCACCTTCCGGTGGCGTGCTGGCCCAGGCCGGGCAGCGCCCCGCCGGCAACGGACGCCGACGCGGCCACCTACGGGTGTTGCCCGACCCCAGCGACTAGTAACCGTCGCGGGACCGTCTTGATTGGGCGACCCCCCGACTGGTAACCCTGCCGGACTAGTGTTCATTTTCCGGTTCCTCCTCGGGCCGTCCCGGCACGCATCGTCACCGGACTAGGCTGATCCCGAAACGTCCCCACCATCAGGAGCAGCTCGATGTCTCGGTCCGCCGCGGCTGTGCACCGCGTGATCAAGGCATACGACGTGCGAGGTCTGGTCGGTGAGGAGATCAACGAGCCGTTCGTCAGCGACGTCGGTGCCGCATTCGCCAGATTGATGCGTGCCGAAGATGCGCGGCGAGTCGCCATCGGCTACGACATGCGCGACAGTTCGCCAGCGCTGGCCGCCGCCTTCGGGGCCGGGGTCACCGCCCAGGGCCTTGACGTCACCCGGATCGGCTTGGCGTCGACCGATCAGCTCTATTTCGCCTCCGGGCTGCTGGACTGCCCCGGTGCGATGTTCACCGCGAGCCACAACCCGGCCGCCTACAACGGCATCAAGATGTGCCGCGCCGCCGCCTTACCCGTCGGCGCCGAGACCGGATTGACCGCCATTCGTGACGACCTGATCGCGGGCGTCCCCGGTTACGACGGGCCGCCCGGTTTCGTCGGCGACCAAGACGTGCTGGCCGACTACGGAGAATTCCTGCGCTCGTTGGTCAGCACCTCCGGGCTGCGCCAGCTGCGGGTGGCCGTCGACGCGGGCAACGGGATGGCCGGCCACACCGCGCCGGCGGTCCTCGGTCCGATCGGGTCGATCACGCTATTGCCGTTGTACTTCGACCTCGACGGTTCGTTCCCCAACCACGAGGCCAACCCGCTGGATCCGGCGAACCTGGCCGATCTGCAGGCCTACGTGCTGGAGACCGGCGCGGATATCGGGCTGGCTTTCGACGGCGATGCCGACCGGTGTTTCGTGATCGACGAGCGCGGCCGGCCGGTGTCGCCGTCGACGGTGACCGCTCTGGTCGCTGCCCGCGAGCTGGGCCGCGAAATCGGCGCGACGGTGATTCACAACCTGATTACGTCGCGCGCGGTGCCGGAGTTGGTGGTCGAGCGCGGCGGCACGCCGGTGCGCTCGCGGGTCGGGCACTCCTACATCAAGGCACTGATGGCCGAGACCGGTGCGATCTTCGGCGGCGAGCACTCGGCGCACTACTACTTCCGCGACTTCTGGGGCGCCGACTCTGGGATGCTGGCCGCGCTGCACGTGCTGGCCGCGCTCGGCGAGCAGGAGCGGCCGCTGTCCGAGCTGACCGCCGACTACCAGCGCTACGAGTCATCCGGCGAGATCAACTTCACCGTGGACGACGCGCCCTCATGTGTCGACGCGGTGCTGAAATCCTTCGCCGCCCGGATTCAATCCATCGATCATCTGGACGGGGTGACGGTCGACCTCGGTGAGGGCAGCTGGTTCAACCTGCGCACCTCCAACACCGAGCCGCTGTTGCGGCTGAATGTGGAGGGACGCTGCGTCGAGGACGTGGAAGCGCTGGTCGAGCACGTTGCCGGGGAAATTCGCCAGCAGGTGAGCGGGCCAGCCATAGGTCAGACGGAGGCCGCGACGTGAACGCGACCCAGGCCACGATCGACCTCGACGACACCGAAGCCCTACTGGCCGCGGATCGCGACGGGCTGCTGCGGGCGGCGTCGACGGCGGGTGCGCAGGTGCGCGCGACCGCGGCGACGCTCGACGAGGGTGCTCTGGACGCGGTGCGTGGCGATGATCGTCCTCGCACGGTGATCTGGGTTGCCGGCCGAGGGACCGCCGAGACCGCAGGCACCATGCTGGCCGCGACGTTCGGCAGTTGGGCCGCCGCGCCGATCGTGGTCGGTGCCGACGCGCCGTCGTGGATCGGCCCGCTCGACGTGCTGATCGTGGCCGGCGACGACCCCGGCGATCCGGCGCTGGTCGGCGCCGCCGCGAGCGGAGTGCGCCGCGGCGCGCGGGTTGTCGTCGCGGCGCCCTACGACGGCCCGCTGCGAGAAGCCACTGCCGGTCGGGCCGCGGTGTTGGCGCCACGGCTGCCGGTTCCCGACGAGTTCGGCCTGTGCCGGTACCTGGCCGCCGGGCTGGCTGCGCTGCAAAGCGTCGATCCCAAGCTGGGGGTGGACCTGGCCGCCCTGGCCGACGGGCTGGACGCGGAGGCGTTGCGCAACAGCGCCGGCCGTGAAGTGTTCACCAATCCGGCCAAGGCGTTGGTCGAGCGGATGTCGCGGCGTCGCGTGGTGCTGGCCGGGGACTCGGCCGCTACGTTGGCGCTGGCCCGGCATGGGTCTTCCGTTCTGCTGCGGATCGCCCATCAGGTGGCCGCCGCCACCGGGCTCGCGGACGCCTTGGCGGCGCTGAGCGCGGCCGCGGATTCGGGGTCCATGGACCCGGTGGAGGCTTTGTTTCACGACGAGGAGATCGACGGCCCGGTCGCCGAGCGGCTCCGGGT
>NZ_DATFZD010000087.1:0-2456 GCF_035314665.1 Mycobacterium sp.
CGCCAGCGTGCCGGTGAATACGCCGGTCATGGTCACCTGGGGGGCGAACCAGACGGTGAACAGCCGGGCCGGCCTTCCGTACCGCTGATCCTCGCCGATCGGCGCGATCCCGTGCGTCTCGACCGTCATATCACCCGACGCAGTCGGCCGGTGGCCGGTGAAGGCCGGCGCGCTGGCGGTCGCGCTCGGCCTCGGCTTCTGGCTGGGCCTCGTCGTCGAAGTGTCTCCACCATAGGACCACGCCGCACCCGGGATCGGCGCTGCGTCAACGTGACGGTCAGGCGGCCTTGCGCCAGACCCGACGGCGGCGCCGAGAAGTGTCGGTCGTCCAGAGATGGCCGCAGGTCGGGCATTGCAGGTGCACGACCCAGGCCCGGTTGCTCAGCAGGTACTGCCAGTGGTCTCCGCAGTTGCGGGTGCTGTGGCAGTCGGTGCAGTGCCTGCCGTGGTCGCAGTGCGGGCACGGCAGCCACGCACGACGCCCGCGGCCGGCATCGGGAACAATGGGCAACACGGTTCACCGCCCGATCCGGGAGTACTCCCGCGCTGACCAGCTCGTCGTAGATCCGCTGCTGGTCGTCATCCAGACCGGAGTACAGCATGTCCCAGGCCAGCTCTTCCCCGGCGAGCACCCCGACGGGATCCCAGTCGCCTTCAATGGCCTCGAGAACGGCGGTGCGCCGACGCGCTTCATCGAGCGTCAAGTCATACGCGTATGCGAAATCGCTCGGCGTTTCAGCCATGGGTTCCCCCACTGACAGATCGATTTGATGATGAAAGACCTCACAATCGGAGCCGGGGCCGAGGGCGGCAATGATCTGCGTCACGTCCCCGGCTTGACGTCGGTCACACTCTCTCCACCCGCCCGTCGCCGTGCCGATACCCGAGAAGCCACGACCGTTGGTTTTCGATGAAGCGCGCATCGACGACGGCGCCGTGACCGGGGACGTAGCGGGCATCGGGGCCCCCGATGCGCAGCACGTTGTCCAGCGTGTCGGGCCAGGCCCCCACGTCGGAGTCGGCGTCGATCGCGGGATCAGCGGATTCCTCGACCAGGTCGCCGCAGAAGACGACGGCGTGCTCAGCCGCGCCGTCGACCCCGGGCACCGAAACGATCAGATCCGCGCTGGTGTGCCCTCGACCGGGATGGCTGACCGACACGCCGCGGCCGCCCAGATCGATGACCGCGTCATACACGCGCTGATCCGGTGGGCGCAGCGCCGCGATCGCCCGGTCGATCTCGTCGGCCGCTGCTCCGTGGCGCAGCGCATCCGCACGCAGTTCGTCAACACCCGCGCACAGATAGTCGGCCACCTCGGGGGCAGAGTAGATTACGGCGCCGGAGAACGCCGATGATCCGAGCACATGGTCAAAATGCTTGTGCGTCAACACGACATGCGTCACCCGCCGTCCGGTCAACAGCTGCGCGTCGGCGTCGACGGCGGCCGCCTCGGCAAGAGTCGTTCCGGTGTCGATCACCAGCACACCGTCGCCACCCCACACAAGGCCCACGGTGACGTCGAGAAACGGCAGACGGCAGCGATGCACTGTCGAGGTCAGCCGCTCCCACGCGTAGTTCACCGTGTGAAACTCACGCCGGCGAGGCGGGGGCGGCCGCCCGAGCAGACGCTGCGAAAATCGGAGCGTGGACATCGAGCATCCGGAGCGGGATCAAGGTTGGGACCGCCGCGCGCGCCACGAAACCGAAGCCGAACGACTCGGACCGCAATTGGTCGATCCTGCTGCAGGAGTTGCGCGTCACGCAAACCGGCGTACAACTGCTCACCGGCTTGCTGCTGACGTTGCCGTTCCAGCAGCGCTTCACGTTGCTCAGCGACACGATGCGCATCGTCTACCTGGTGACGGTGGCCTGCTCGCTAGCGTCGACGGTGCTGCTCGTGGCCCCCGTCGGCATGCACCGCGTGCTGTTTCGCCGGCACCGTCTCGCCACCCTGGTGGCCACCGCGCACCGGTGTGCGATGGCAGGGTTGGTGCTGCTCGGCACCGCGCTGGTCGGCGTGACCATCGTGATCTTCAGTGCCGTGGCAGGCTCGCCGGCAGGCTGGGTCGCAGGCGGTTTCCTCGCGGTGGGGTTCTCGTACCTGTGGATCAGTCCGCCTTTTTTTCAGCGCAAGTCGGGCGGGCGCTCCCATTAGGTGTCGCCCACTGGTTTGCGAACCGCCGGGGAAGGGCATCCGGGGACCATGCTAATTCGCAGAGTTGCGCGACCGCTGTTGTCAGCCGTGTTCATCGGCCAGGGAATCGAGGCGCTCCGCAGCCCGGCCCGTGCGGCCGAGACCGCGCGACCCGCCGCCGAGGGGCTACAGAAACTTCCCGAGGCGGCCGCGGCGAAACTGCCCCAGGATCCCGAGACGCTGGCGCGGGTGACCGCCGCCGTCCAGATCGGCGGCGGTCTGCTGCTTGCCAGCGGGAAGCTGCCACGGTTGGCGTCGGCG
>NZ_DATFZD010000088.1:0-7268 GCF_035314665.1 Mycobacterium sp.
CAGGCCAACGAGGTAATTCGCGGCGATCTGCGCCAAGAACGTCTTGGTCGACGCCACCCCGATCTCCGGTCCGGCGCGGGTGTAGAGCACCGCGTCGCATTCGCGCGGGATCTGCGAGCCGTTGGTGTTGCAGATCGCCAGGACCTTGGCCTTCTGCTCCTTGGCGTGCCGGACCGCCTCCAAGGTGTCGGCGGTCTCCCCGGACTGCGAGATCGCCACCACCAGCGTGCTGCGGTCCAGCACCGGGTCGCGGTAACGGAACTCGCTGGCCAGCTCCACCTCGACGGGCAGCCGAGTCCAGTGCTCGATCGCATACTTGGCCAGGAGCCCCGAGTGATACGCGGTACCGCAGGCGACGACGAAAACCTTGTCGATCTCGCGCAGTTCCTGATCCGACAGCCGCTGCTCGTCCAGCACGATCCGGCCGTCGACGAAATGCCCGAGCAACGTGTCGGCGACCGCGGTGGGCTGCTCGGCGATCTCCTTGAGCATGAAGTACTGGTAGCCGCCCTTTTCGGCGGCGGCCAGATCCCAGTCGATATGAAAAATTCGAGCATTTCCGGCATCGTCGTTGCCGTAGAAGTCGGTGATCCGATAACCGTCGGCGGTGATCACCACGGCCTGGTCCTGGCCGAGCTCGACCGCATCGCGGGTGTGTTCGATGAACGCGGCCACGTCGGAGCCGACGAACATCTCGCCGTCGCCGATGCCGACGACCAACGGGGTGGAGCGGCGCGCGGCGACAATGGTGCCCGGCTCGTCGGCATTGGCGAACACCAGGGTGAAGTGGCCTTCGAGGCGGCGCAACACGGCCAGCGCGGAACCGGCAAAGTCGCCCGCGGTGTCCCCGTGGTGATACGCCTTGGCCACCAGGTGGACGGCGACCTCGGTGTCGGTGTCGCTGGCGAACTCGACGCCGGCCGCCTCCAGCTCGCGGCGCAGGCTCGCGAAGTTCTCGATGATGCCGTTGTGGACGACGGCGATCTTGCCCGCCGCGTCGCGGTGCGGGTGCGCGTTGCGGTCGGTGGGACGTCCGTGAGTGGCCCAGCGGGTGTGACCGAGGCCCGTGGTACCGGCCAGTGCCGTCGGCTCGGTGTCGGCCAGCGCGCTCTCCAGGTTGGCCAGCCGTCCGGCCCGCCGTCGTACCGTCAGCCTGCCGACGCCGTCGACCAGCGCAATGCCCGCCGAATCGTAGCCGCGGTATTCCATCCGGCGCAGCGCGTCGACGACGACGTCACGGGCAGACTGATGCCCGACATAGCCGACGATTCCGCACATAGCCCATCAGGGTAGTGCAGCCGCCCCGGATGGGACGGCTGCACTCGTCTGACCTGCGCTAGCGGCTCGAGGCCGGTCACGCAGGATTGTTCGATCTTGGTTTGGTGACTCGCAAGCCGCCGCTATCTCAGCGTTCGATTCCCTTCAGGGATCAGGGCCGGTTTACCGACCCCAGCCCGGGCCGCCCGGGCCACCCGGACCCCAACCACCTGGGTGGTCATGGTCCCAGCCCGGGCCACCCGGGCCGTCCGGGTGCCAGTCACCGTAGCCGTGCCAGTGGTCCCTGTCATGTGGCTCGCCGTCGAAGTAGAAATCGTCGTGGCAGCGACCCCAATCGAAGTTGTTACCCCAGCCCGGGTCCCACCATTGGCCGGGGCACCAGTGATAGGCGGGCATCGGGCCTGGATAGGCGTCAGCAACGCTCGCCGCGCCCAGACCAGCAAGTCCCAGACCTGTGGTGAGGGCAGTCGCGGCTGCGATCTTCTTAATAGTTTTCACATTGGCTTAGTACCACGCAAACAGAGGCGGCTAAACATCTCCCTCGGCGTTTTTCTTATGAATTTCTATGAATTAGCTTGGTACTGGCTGTGTTTCAGTATTCGATATCGAGGATCTTGACGCCCACGTAAACGCCCGACCAGCGTATTACCGTAGGAAGTCACGATCCGTCTGCCTGGCACTGAACCTGTGCCAAACATGACGAGGTGGCACCGTCGACAGCACCAAGGAGACACCAGTGGCCGATGACGGGTTTCATCCCGACTTGCAGCAAAGCGAACGAGTGGCTCGCAACCGAGTGCACCATGTCAGGTCGTCTGAGATCGACGCCGACACCGCGCAAAGCGAGGGCATGCAGCGCTTCGCAGCGATCAGCGGACGCACGGTCGGCTCGGAAAAACTCTGGATGGGCGAGACGCACGTCCACCCGCAGACGGTGTCGTCCAACCATCACCACGGCGAATCCGAAACGGCGATATTCGTCGTGAGCGGCCACCCTGACTTCGTGTTTTTTGATGGCGAACATGAGGTGCGCATCGCCACCAATCCAGGCGACTACGCCTTCATACCGCCGTATTTGCCGCATCGGGAAGAGAATCCGAGCCCGGACGAGCCGGCCACCGTCGTGATCGCGCGTAGCACGCAGGAAGCGATCGTCGTCAACCTGCCGGAGCTCTACGCGCTATAACCCCAGCAAAGCAGTGCAGCCGCCCCGGCTGGGACGGCTGCACTCGGCGGACTTGGGAAGTGATTTAACTCACGGGTGCCACGGGCCGGGCCCGTGCCAGTGGCCCCCGTCGTGCGGCTCGCCGTCGAAGTAGAAATCGTCGTGGCAGCGGTCTGCCCCCCAGTTGGGGCCCCAGTGCGGGTCCCAGAACTGACCGGGACACCAATGGTAGTTGGGCAACGGCGCGGGAACTGCCTGGGCGACGCCGGCAGTAGTCAAACCGGCAAGCCCTAACCCTGAGGCGGTGATGATTGTCGCAGCGGCGACTCGGATCATGTTTTTCACCCCGCTGTGGTACCACGCAGAGCCCGCCGACTAAACCCGTTGCCCGCGTGTCGTCTTTTCTATGAATCAGCTTGGCGTTGGCTGTTTTACGGCGGCCGCGGTGCGCTAACGTCAACGGGTGGCCAGCACCCGCAAGCTTCTCCGCGCCCTCACCCGACCTGGACCGCATCGCGTCCTGCGCGGCGACCTTGCCTTTGCCGGCTTGCCCGGCGTGGTCTACACGCCCGAAGCGGGACTGAACCTGCCCGGTCTGGCTTTCGGCCACGACTGGCTCACCGGGGTCGAGCGCTATTCCGGGCTGCTGGAGCACCTGGCCTCGTGGGGCATCGTCGCGGCGGCCCCCGACACTGAGCGAGGGCTGGCGCCATCGGTATTGAACCTGGCCTTCGATTTGGGCACCGCGCTCGACATCGCCGCGGGTGTGCGCCTTGGCCCGGGCAAGATCAGCGTGCATCCCAACAAACTCGGCGTGATCGGCCACGGCTTCGGCGGCTCGGCCGCGGTGTTTGCGGCGGCGGGGATGAAGGTCAAGCCCAAGGCGGTGGCCGCGATTTTCCCGAGCGTCACCAGCCCGCCCGCCGAACAGCCGGCCGCGTCCCTGAAGGTGCCCGGGGTGGTGTTCAGCGCGGCCGGCGATGCCAAGAAATTGCGCTCCAACGCCATCGACCTCTGGAAGGCCTGGGACACGGCCACGCTGCGGGTGATCAACAAGGCTCAGCCCGTCGGGCTGGCTGAGGGCCGTCGGCTGACGGCGGCGTTCGGCCTGGGCGGTCCGGATCGCAAGACGCAGAAGGCGGTTCGCGCGCTGCTGACCGGGTATCTGCTGTATGCACTCGGCGGGGACAAGACGTATTGCGAGTTCGCTGATCCAGACGTCCAGCTGCCCAAAACCGCTGCCGTGGATGAGAAAGCGACGCTGGTGACCCACGAAGAGAAGTTCGTCGCGTTACTGAAGAGCTGAGCACCGTTGAGCACCGACCGGGACGAACGGGTGCGCTATGTCGAGGCGCTGCGCGAACTGCTACCCAGCTGAGCGGCGGTCACTGTCCGGCCTGCGGCAATTCGTCCTCGGCGATCTCACACGGAGTTGACCCGTCGGGCCGCGGTTCGGTGGGCGGTGGTGGCGCTTCCGGGGGCGTTACCTGGTGAGCTAACGGCTCGTCAACGGGATCGCTTGCGGCTGGCGGATTTTCAACGGACGCCTCGGTTGCGTCGTCGGCGCTGGGCGGCTCGGCGTTCGCGGTGTCGACGTTGTTGGCCTTGTCGGGCTCATCGTCGGCTCCGGCGTCAGCGTCATCCGCCGTGCCGGCGTCGTCGCCGAGTGGATCGTCGTCATCCAGGGGATCGTCCAACAGCGGCTCTGCGGGCTCCGACGGATCCGCGAAGCCGTCGGCCAGCGAACCCAGCAGACCGCCGATCCCGTTGACGATCTGGCCGACGACGCCGCCGATACTGCCGGCAAGACCACCAAGACTGCCCAAACCTCCTGCGCCGCTGGACAAGCCGGCGGCGTCGCCAAGCGGAGCCGCCAGGTCCGCAGGTACCGAGGGCCAGTCGTCGACGGCGTCCGGGGAAAGTGAAGGCGTCGGTGGCGCAGCCGAAACCGGAGCCGACGCGGCAGCGGGCACAGTGGGCGCGGCGGGAGCCGGCGTTGACGTCGCGGGGATGGTGGCCGCGGCCGGGCCAAGATCCGGCGACTCATCGGATACCGGCTGCCAACGGGGACCCAGTTCACCGGGAATCTCGAAACACACCTCGCGCGCCGAGCTCAGCGCTTCGACGGCCGCGTCGTAGGCCGCCTCCACCGACGTCCCGATCGAGCGCATCCCGCTGAGCCAGTCGCTACGAATATCGTTGTCTACATACGGAATAACGTGATCGCGAACCAGCTCTTCCGCCGGCCTGTCGCCCGCGCCGGCCGTCACGGTGTGTGCGGCAGCCAGCCAGGCTGACCGCTCCCCCGCCCTGCGATCGTCGATCGCGGCGGCCGTCGCGGCCTTGCTGTCGACCAGTTGCCACAGCTTGTCACGCAGCGCGCCGTAGCCCTCGGCCGCGGCGCGGACATGGGCGGCCACCTCCGCCGCGATGTCGCAGTGTCGCTGCAAGAACCGCGTCGCGGAGTCGGCCCCGGAACCCGTCCAGGCCGCCGCGATCTCGGTCAGCTGCGCGCGTTGCAGCCACATCGCCTCGTCGATCGTGTTTAGCGCGGCGCGAAGCTCAGCGCCGTCGTCGTCGAGCACTCGGAGGTCGAGTCCGGATTCGGTCTCATACCAGTCCAGCACCTGCGAACCGCGCGCCGTCAGGTCGGGATCCTGATAACCGAGCACATGGCATGCCCGCACATAGGTCTGCGTGCGCTCCACGGCGGGCCGACCTTCGGCCAACCGTGCTGTCACGTCCAACCGATCAGCCAAGGCTCACCCGCGCCGCGGCACTCAGATCGGCGTCGATGTAGCGGTCGGCGCTGGCCCGCAACGCGGTAGCGATCTCCCCGGTTGCCCGTACCCACTGCCCGAGCTCGCCGGCCAGCCGATTCAGCGCTAACCGCAACGCGTCGCCGTGACCGATGTAAGACCGCCCAGCGGTGGCGCCGTCGAACGCCAGACTCCCGAAGTGAGCGCGCACCGCGCCGTCGATGAGTTGCGCGGCATCATCGAACCGGTTAGCGACCGTCCGCAACGCCGCGGCGTCGACGATCGCATTTCGTTGTCCCATACCGGTTTCGACGCAGCACGCCGTCCGGGGGTTCCGCCCTCAGTGGTGGGCGCGGACCGTTTCGGCGATCAGGGTGGCGAGCCGGTGGGCGGTGCGTTCGTCGTCGGCTTCCACCATGACCCGGATCATCTGTTCGGTTCCCGAGGGGCGCAACAGGATTCGCCCGGTATCACCGAGCTCGTCCTCGGCTTGCTGAACCGCCGTGCGAACCGAGGGAGCGGCGACGGCGGCGGCCTTGTCGGCGACGACGACGTTGATCAGCACCTGCGGCAAGGTGTGCATCGCGGAGGCCAGGCCGGTCAGCGACGAGCCGGTTTGCGCCATCCGCGACATCAGCCGCAGGCCGGTGAGGATGCCGTCGCCAGTGGTGGCCAGCCTGGGGAGCACGATATGACCGGATTGCTCACCGCCGAGGCTGTAGTCACCGGATCGCAGCTCTTCCAAGACATAGCGGTCACCGACACCGGTGGTGCGAACGCTCACCCCGGCCGCGCGCATCGCCAGATGCAACCCGAGATTGCTCATCACGGTCGCCACCAGGGTGTTGTCCGCCAATTCGCCGGCTTCTTG
Organism: Mycobacterium sp.; assembly: GCF_035314665.1. Taxonomy (GTDB): domain Bacteria; phylum Actinomycetota; class Actinomycetes; order Mycobacteriales; family Mycobacteriaceae; genus Mycobacterium. The sequence goes on from NZ_DATFZD010000088.1 coordinate 6,074, forward strand.
CATCGCCAGCGCCAGGATCACCATGATCGCGTCGCCGTCGACGACCTCGCCGGAGGCATCGATCGCCAGGCAGCGGTCGGCGTCCCCGTCGTGGGCCAGACCCAGGTCGGCCCCGTGGGCGAGGACCGCGGATCGGACCGCATCCAAGTGGGTCGATCCGCAGCGGTCGTTGATATTCAGCCCGTTGGGTTCGGCGTGGATCGCGATGACCCGCGCCCCGGCCGCCCGATAGGCGCGCGGTGCTGGCACCGAGGCGGCGCCGTGTGCGCAGTCGACGACGACGGTCAGCCCCTCGAGCCCGACGGTGCCCGCCTTCCCGACGTGACGCAGGTAGCGGTCCAGCGCATCCTCGGCGTCGATCACCCGTCCGATCCCCGACCCGGCGGGCCGCAGCCCCGGCCCGGCCGCGACCAGATCCTCGATCTGGTCCTCGGTGGCGTCGTCGAGCTTGTGTCCGCCCGGTCCGAAGATCTTGATGCCGTTGTCGGGCATCGGGTTGTGCGACGCCGAGATCATCACCCCGAAGTCGGCGTCGTAGGCGCTGGTCAAGTAGGCCACCGCCGGTGTCGGCAGCACTCCGGCCCGCAACGCGTCCACGCCTTCGCTGGTCAGACCGGCGATCACCGCCGCTTCCAGCATCTCGCCGCTGGCGCGCGGATCGCGGCCGATCACCGCGACGCGCCGGCGTGCGCTATTCGGGCTGGTCAGCCGCCGTGCGGCCGCGGCGCCGAGAGCCAGCGCGAGCTCGGCGGTGAGCTCTCGATTGGCGACTCCGCGGACGCCGTCGGTGCCGAATAGTCGACCCATGCGGACAAACCTCTCACAGTTGATGACCGCGCACACGCATGACAAGACGATTGCCCGTAGTGCCACCCAACTGAAACGCGGCCGTGATCGCCGCCGGGATCAGCGCTTGCTGTACTGCGGCGCCTTACGGGCCTTCTTCAGGCCGTACTTCTTCCGCTCCTTGACCCGGGCGTCCCTGGTCAGGAAACCGGCCTTCTTCAGCGCCGGACGATTCTCCGGGTCGACCAGGATGAGCGCACGGGTCACGCCAAGCCGCAGCGCGCCCGCCTGCCCGGTGACGCCGCCGCCGGTGATCAACGCCACCACATCGAACTGGCCCTCCGCGCCGAGGGTCACGAACGGCTCGTTAACCAGCTGCTGATGCACCTTATTCGGGAAGTACACATCG
>NZ_DATFZD010000089.1:0-34686 GCF_035314665.1 Mycobacterium sp.
TCGCGCCGTAGCGCTGAACCTACGACGCCTACTCACCTTGGGCTTGCATCACACAGGTACGAGCTGGGCCATCGCCTGATCACCATGAAGCCCAAGGGCTTGCGCGATACGCCACCGTCCTGTCACCCTCACAACGGCGGGGTGACCTCTTCTGTCGACCTCAGGGTCTGACTTCAAATCAGCGCCAACGAGCGCCACGAGGCACCCCGCCCCAAAGCACCCCTAATTCAGCAGACTCCTAGCCGAAGTAGCTTCTGCTCACTACCGTGAGCGGGATGAAGTATCTCGACGTTGACGGCATCGGACAAGTCAGCCGGATCGGCCTGGGCACTTGGCAGTTCGGGTCGCGCGAGTGGGGCTACGGGGACAGCTACGCCTCGGGACCCGCCCGAGACATCGTGCATCGCGCCCGCGCCTTGGGTGTCACGCTGTTCGATACCGCCGAGGTCTACGGGCTGGGTAAAAGCGAACGGATCCTGGGTGAGGCGCTCGGCGACGAGCGCAGCGAGGTGGCGGTGGCCAGCAAGGTCTTCCCGATCGCGCCCTTCCCTGCCGTCGTCAAACAGCGCGAACGCGCCAGTGCGCGACGGCTGCAACTGGACCGTATCCCGCTCTACCAGATCCACCAGCCCAACCCGGTAGTTCCCGACTCGGTGATCATGCCTGGTATGCGCGACCTGCTCGACAGTGGCGCCATCGGCGCGGCCGGCGTCTCGAACTATTCGTTATCTCGTTGGCAGAAGGCCGATTCCGCGCTCGGCCGACCTGTCATCAGCAACCAGGTGCATTTCTCGCTCGCCCACCCCCGCGCGCTCGAAAACCTCGTGCCGTTCGCCGAGCGGGAGAACCGCGTCGTAATCGCCTACAGCCCATTGGCGCAAGGACTCTTGGGCGGCAAGTACGGGGTCAACAACCGGCCCGGTGGCGTGCGCGCCATCAACTCACTTTTCGGCACCGAGAACCTGCGCCGGATCGAGCCGCTGCTGCAGACGTTGCGCGACGTCGCCGCGCAGGTTGATGCCAAGCCCGCTCAGGTCGCGCTGGCCTGGTTGCTCAGCCTGCCCAACGTGGTCGCCATTCCCGGAGCGTCGAGTGTCGAGCAACTCGAGTTCAACGTCGCCGCCGCCGATATCGAGCTCAGCGCGGACTCACGCGACGCGCTGACCGCAGCGGCCTGCAACTTCCGGCCGGTGTCGACGAGGCAATCCCTCACCGACACGGTTCGGGAGAAGCTCGGCCGGCGCTGAGTGGTTCAGAGGATGTAGAGCAACCTCGCACTGGTCGTTTGCCAGGTTGGACCGTGCGGGGTCATACCGGGCAAAATTGCTTCCACCAGCACAGATCGCGATGCGCCAACAACCGCCAACCGGCGCAAACTGCGGACCGGCTGCGGACCGAGCGGCCAGGCCTCAGGTCGGCTCAGCCAACCCGGATATGACAAACGCCACCCCGGTCAACACTCCAGGGTGGCGTTCGCGGTGCTGCCATGACGGCGCACTGTGTGGCGAAGGCGGGATTTGAAATAGCCGCACCTGATGGGGCGGGCGCATACTAGCAGCGGCGGTTGGCAGTGGGTCGCCGAGGCCGGTCCACGCTGGCTGATGCCGGATTCACCCAACGAAGGGGAACCGATGCCTGATCAACGTGAGCCGAGTCCCCCCGAGATTCTCCAGCGGGCCTTGACCGAGGGCGTCCCGTTGGGGCGGTGGAAAGAAGGGTTGCTGTTCGAGGGCATCAACCCGACCTCGGGTTTGGCGAGCGCGGCGAACTGGTTCCCACGCACTGAGGAGGTGGGTCCCGACGAGATGCGGATCACGTTCATGGGCACGGCACCCATGATTCGTCCGGGGCAGATGAACACCTCGATCTTCGTCGAGCTGGGTAATGGCGACAACTTCGTGTTCGACCTCGGCGAGGGGTCGATCGCCAACTACAACGCCGCCGGTCTGGCGATGAACCAGCTCGACAAGATCTTCATCACCCACCTGCACATCGACCACTTCGGTGCGCTGCCTTACCTTTACATGTTCGGCGGCTGGGCTGGCCGCTGGCATAAGCCGCTGCGGGTGTTCGGCCCGTCGGGCCGCACGCCCGAGTTCGGCATCGCGCACATGGTCGAGGGAATGAAGCAGATGCTGGCCTGGCATCGGGATGCGTTCGCGGTCTTCCCGGTAGGCCAAGGCCACGATATTGAGGTGACGGAGTTCGACTTCCGCGACAACGGCGGCATCGTCTACGACGAGAACGGGGTCCGAGTTATCCACTGGCAGCGTTCGCACGCCAAGGACGGCGCGTCGGCCTATCGGCTCGACTGGAACGGGCTGTCTATGGTCTGGACCGGTGACGGTCGCCCATCACTTCTGGACGCCGACTATGCCTCCGGGGCCGACGTTTACATCACCGAGACACAAGCCGAGATGTGCGCGATCAGCTCCGGTGTGCAAGGCGTGCCGCCATTTTTGGGCCGCTACACCATCGACACCCACCACACCCCCGCCTACGCGGCTGGCTATCTGGCCAAGCGGGCCAATCCGCGATTGTTCATGACCACCCACATGCCCTTTGATCCGTACCTGAATGAGGAAACCACGGTCGAGATCCGCCACCATTGGAAGGGGCCGTTTCACTTCGGCGCACCCGACGGGGTTGTCGTCAATGTGACCAAGGACGACATCTGGGTCCGCGAAGGCGTCCTACCCGACTACCCGAACATCCGGGCACCCCAGTTCGACTTCGACACCGGCCAGCTTGTGGTGCCCGCGCCCACGAACAAGCGCGTCGACATCCAGGAGCCGTTCGTTCGGGAGCAGGAAGTGCCGCCCGCCGACTACTATCCCGAGGGCTACCATCCGCAGCTACTGTCGGATTGGCCCGCCGACGAGGACCTCGTCATTCCGGTAGAGGCCATGCCACCACAGATGCTCGCCGGGATGGGTGCCGCCTGGCGGCACAGCCTGGCGGCACCGGCAGGCATACAAGAAGCACGTTGACGAGCTGACCGCCGACTCGTCGCGAGCTACCGAAATAGCTCCTGACCTGCGTCGGGCTGACAGGATTTGAACCTGCGACCACTTGACCCCCAGATAGCGGCGCTGCATGTTTGGGTACCCGCTGGCACCCGTTGACCTGCAGGTTTATTCGTTGACACTGATGGGCGCGGCGAGCTAATTGGGGTAAGAATTGGGGTAAGGCCTCGCTGTGCCGCATCAGGGCGCGTGGCACAACTGGCACAGCGGCTGAGACGGATCGTTGGCTGGTACCCGTCTGCGTACGGCCGTGCGGGTGCCCTGACCGCCTGGCAGAAACGTCGTGACACTGGCGTTCGGACGGCCTGGTGAACCAGCGGCACAAAGAGTCGGTAGGTGGTTTGATTGCGAAGCTTGTGTTGCCGCAGTCAACAAGACACTCTTCGATGATTGGGTTATCTGGTGTGCTGAAGTGACCGAGGTCCATGACGGCCTGGAGCTGGTTGATGGGTGACAACGCGGACGCGCTGCAGGCGCGGCTGTTCGTGCCGGACTCGAATACCGTTGCGGGCCAGCGGATTCTCGACAATGCACCTCAGCCGGCACCTGGTTTCGGTCAGTTCATGGGGTTTCTTGAGGCGCTGGCCCGTGGAACGATTCATCCGGTGAATCTTGCGCCTGACGTACCTGTCGACGTGAGCGTGCATCGCGGGCTGGTGTTCTGCGCTGTTGGGGACAGGAACCTCGAGCTCGACCTGTTCACTCCGGGCAATGCCATCGAGCGCGTTCCCGTGGTGGTGTTGATCCACGGCGGTTGCTGGATGGCGGGCACACGCCAGGACATGGAGTTCTACGGAGTCGCGCTGGCCCGGCTCGGATACGCGACCGCCACGGTGGATTATCGGCTGTCCGAGGAGGCACCGTACCCCGCAGCCGTGGACGATTGCCGCGCTGCGATCAATTGGCTGAGGGACAACAGCGAGCAGCACAACATCGACGCCGATCGGATCGCCGTGTTGGGTGCCTCCGCTGGCGGCCATTTGGCGCAGTTTCTCGGCTACATCGGGGTTCCGGCGGTGAAGGCCGTCGTGTCCTTATATGGGTGGACCGACCTGACCGACCCTGCAGTGAACTACCAGTACTACATGGAGCTGTTCCTCGGCACCGGCTACCCCGATGCTCCCGAACTCTATGAGCGGGCATCGCCGATCGCCCATGTCCACGAGGGTGCTCCGGCGACGCTGATCCTTGGCGGCACGATCGACACCATCGTGCCCATCACCCAAGCGCAGAAGCTGGCGCGGACGTTGGCACACAACGACGTGCCCTACGTGTATGCGCCGGTTCGCGGCGCTTACCACGGCTTCGACATGTTCACCGACTTCAACCCGACAGCGATGTACTTCATCGAGCAGTTCCTGGCCGCGTACCTTGGAACGCCATGACCGACGCCACGCAGCCGAACGTCGTCTTTGTCCTGTGGGACAACCTGGCCTGGGGCGAGGTCGGGTGTTACGGCGGTGGGGTGTTGCGCGGTGCGGCGACGCCGCGCATCGACGCTCTGGCGGCCGAGGGGCTGCGGTTGTTGAACTTCAATGTGGAGGCACAGTGCACGCCGAGTCGATCGGCGGTGCTGACCGGGCGGCACCCCCTGCGTTCGGGTACTCAGACAGTGCCGTTCACCGGTTGGCCGGATGGGCTGACGCGCTGGGAAGTGACGATCGCGCAAGCACTTTCCGACGCCGGGTATGCGACGGGGATGTGGGGCAAATGGCATCTGGGCAGCGACCCGGAGCACCGTAGCCCGGTGGACTTCGGCTTCGACGAGGCGGTGTGGTCCCCGCGCACCGCCGACGAGGTGCTCTGGACGATGCAGTCCTACTTCCCCAACGGGCCAGTGACATCAGCGCCCTACGCCGGGGACGTGCAGATCCCGCTGGAATATGAGTCGATCTATTCGCGCCGCAAAGGTGAAGCGCCCGAAGTGATTGCGACCTATGACGCCGAGTTCCGGGCGGGATTCGACCGCAAGATCACCGACTGGGCGATCGACTTCATGACCCGCTGCAAAGAGCAGGACAAGCCGTTCTACGCCTTTCTGCCCTACACCCAGGTCCACATCCCGCCGGTCCCTGATCCCGAGTACGCCGGGAAGACCAGACGCGGCAACATGGCCGATCTGCTGACCCAGCTCGATGACTTCACCGGTCGCATCCTCGACGCACTGGAGGAACTCGGGCTGTCAGAGGACACGATCGTGGTGTGGACCTCCGACAACGGTGCGGACCCCAACTTCCGGGCACCGGCGATGGACCCCGACCCGCTCGGTGGTGCCTGGTCGGGGTTCTCCGGTCCGTGGCGCGGCGGCTACTTCACCTCGCTGGAGGGCTCCCAACGCGCTCCGTGCCTAGTACGCTGGCCCCGCCATGTGCCGCCGGGCAAGGTCAGCAATGAACTGGTGCACCTGGTGGACACCTTCACCACCTTGCTGCTCGCCGCCGGGGCCACGATCCCCGACGACCGCCAGATCGACGGCATGGACATGCGCGACTTCCTGCTCGGTGACGCCGAGCAGTCCGGGCGGGACACCGTGCTGTGTTTTCAGGGCAACCGCCTGCAAGCGGTGAAATGGCGGCAGTGGAAGGCCCACCTGTTCGAACAAGACGCCATGGTGTCCACCTGGACGCCCTACAATATGCCCCGTCTGCACAACCTCGAGTGGGATCCCCGTGAGGAGCACGAGGTTGATTTCCCGCACGCCTGGGCCGCGCACCCGATGGCCGTGGCCGTCAGCGCGTTTCTGCAGACGCTCGCTATCGAGCCGCCGATCAAGCCCGGCACCCCCGACCCCTACAGCCCACCCAAACCGGGCGACGTGCACGCCGAGGAACACATCCAACTCGGCGTGATCACCCAGTACGTCACCACGCTCGTCAATTCGCACCAGAATCCCCAGCCGCCGGACACCGGCTTCGGGCACGATTCGGGGTAAGAGAGTCAGTGGCACAGGCGTGCAACGACCATCGGATCAGTTCAGTGAGAGTCAAGGTGGTCGCGATGACGCCTCGGCCTAATCGCCTGGGCCAGCCGCAGCGATACTCCCATGCCAGCCAGTCTCAAATCTTTAGGTCTGAGACATCAATGCCAAGGGTTTGTGCGGCGTGTAAAGTCCCAAGTCATTCTGTCTCAGAAGTTGCCTCAAAATGGTTGTCTCATATATTGACATTGTGCGACTTTTGAGACAGTCTCGAGCCATGTCTCCCACCGCAGCCACCACCGCAAGCGTTCAGCTCGGATACGCCCGCGTCAGCACCGGCCACCAGTCCTTGGACCAACAGCTCGACGCGCTCACCGCAGCGGGTGTCGAGCCGAACCGCGTCTATAGCGACAAGCTATCGGGAGCATCCACGCGGGAACAGCGGACCGGTCTTGCGGCGCTTCTGGACTACGCCCGCCCCGGAGACGCCATCGTCGTCGTTGGAATTGACCGCCTGGGGCGCAATGCCGCTGAGGTGATGACCACGATCCGCGATCTGGGCGAGCGCGGAATCGTGCTTCGCTCACTGCGAGAAGGCATCGACACGACGAACGCAACGGGTCGGATGATTCCAGGCGTACTTGCGAGTCTGGCTGAGTTGGAGCTGGAGTTAGGCCGTGAGCGCCGGGCATCTGCAAGGGAAGCGCGTAGGGCACGCGGCCAGCACATCGGACGACCCAAGGCGCTCGATGTGAAGAAAGCCGTTCTGGCGCAGCGGATGCACGCTAACGGCGAGTCTGCGAGCACGATTGCCCACACTCTCGGCGTGAGCCGGGCGACGGTGTACCGAGTCTTAGCCGAACAGACTGCTGAAGGCGATTGAGAACATGCTGCGCCGCTCTCGCGTTGGACACGCGACTCGCGCAACTCAACTGACGTATTCGAGTTCTGTTCGGGCCTGGTCGATTTGGTCGTATGCGTAGGTCACCATGGCGGCGGTGGTCATCGTCTCGCCCTTTGCGGGCGAGCGATTCGTAGGTCTGGTCGCCCAGGACATCGCGGAGGTGGGTGATCGCGGTGTTGAAATCAGGCATCCACGCTGTAATGAGGGGACCGAACACGCACCCAGCGATGGTGGCTGCTGTTCGTGGCGTCCGAGCCGGTTCAACAGCGATGCGAGGACGGCCAGCGGGCTACGCATCGACGTGGTGTTGCCCGAGTCGTGGTAGTTGCGGATTGCCAGAGTGAGGTGATCGAATGCGGCCACCGGGTCGCCGTGTTCGGCCTCAAGTCGTGCCAGAAACTCCGCCAGGGCTGACGCGCCGCGCGTAGGCGCAGCACGGAAAAACAAGTAGTCGACTACTCGTGAGGGCCCTTAGGCGACAGCCGTAGCTTCGCAAGAGCATCGCAGGAAACGCAAGGAGGCAGCCATGGTCACCTGGACGCACATCGCGCATCGGGAGCCCACTATGAAGTTGGATGGAACACATGGGGAAGACGCCCGTCGGCTACGCGAGTTCATCGCATTCGACAAGTTTTCGGATGATGAGCTGGAGCGTCTCGTCCGAGCAGCACATCACACTTCGACGTCCGTGCCGTGGCCGCTGATTCATGAGCAGACTCCGTCAGACGCCTGCTACATCCTGCTCAGCGGGGAGGTAGGAGTGTACGTCGGCCAGGACCGCATTGCCGTGGTGGGGCCGGGCGAGGTGATCGGCGAATCTGTGCTCCGCCCTGGCAAACTGCGTTCTGCGACCGTAACGACGACCGGGGCGGCCGAGGTGCTGCGTATCGAGCGCGATGATCTCGCCAGCTTGCTCGACGAGGTACCCGCGCTGCGTGAAACTATGGACGTGACTGCCGCGCGACACGCGCCGACTGTCGATACGTCCACTTAACGCGCAAGACGTGCCGCTAATGGCGACCTGATTAAACCTTCTCCGCGACTGTTTAGCGCCCTATGCGCCTGCACGTCCCCGGTGATGATCCTGACCGGTGGATGTTCCCCGGCGACGGCGACGACCCGCTACACCAGAACTCAGCCGGGTACCTGTGGCGGATCACCCGCGACAAGGCCGGGGCGGATTTCCGGCTGCACGATCTGCGTCACTACTACGCCAGTGGGTTGATTGCCGCCGGGTGTGACGTGGTGACCGTGCAGCGGGCGATGGGTCACGGCGCTGCATCGCTCACCCTCAATACGTACAGCCACCTATGGCCGAGGGCTGAGGACCGGACCCGCAACGCTGCGGCCCAGATGCTCACCGAGGCACTTACTGCGGACCAGGTGCGGACCCAGCAGCAGTTAAGTGCCTGGTGACCTCGTGGTTCAGAGGATGTAGAGCATCTCCTGATAGGTGGGCAGCGGCCACAGATCGTCGGCCACGATGCCTTCGAGTGTGTCGGCGGCTGCCCGAACCGCCGCCATCGCCGGCAACAACTCTGCCTGGGCATGCTTGGCCTCATCAAGCGCCGACTCCGCCGAGTGATCCGAGAGCGCCGCCTTCAGCTTGGCCAAACCCGCCTCGAGATCGGCGATTGGTGCCGAAACCGCTTCCAGCGCAGCGGTGCTCGCTGCCACGCCTGCGGCCTTCAACGCGGCGACATTCTGCGCGAGCTCGGTCTGGTAACGAAGAGCGGCCGGCAGGATTATCGTCGCGCCGACCTCCGTCGCCAGCTTGGCCTCCACGCCGATGGTCAGCGCGTACTGCTCCAGGCGCACCTCGTAGCGGCTGTGCAGCTCGCGTTCGCTGAAAACCCCGTATTTCCCGAACAGTTCGACCGTTTCCGGCTTGATCAGCTCGGGAATGGCGTCCAGGCTGGTCTTGAGATTCGGCAAGCCCCGCTCGGCGGCCTCGATCTGCCACTTTTCCGAGTAGCCGTCGCCGTTGTACACCACGTCGCCGTGTTCGGTGATGACCTCGGTGAGCAGCTTCTGTACCGCCTTGTCGAAGTCCGCCCCATCTGCAACGGCCTTCTCCAAAACCGTGGCCATGTAGTCGAGCGAGTCCGCCATGATCGTGTTGAGAACGATCAACGGCACGGCGACCGTCTGCCCAGAGCCCGGCGCCCGGAATTCAAACCGGTTGCCGGTGAACGCGAATGGGCTGGTGCGGTTGCGGTCGCCCGGGTCGGTCGGCAGCGCCGGCAGCGTGTCGACACCAATGATCATGGTGCCCTTGCCCTTTGACGAGGTTGCCGCGCCCTTGGCGATCTGGTCGAACACGTCGGCGAGCTGTTCGCCGAGGAAGATCGAGATGATCGCAGGCGGCGCCTCGTTGGCACCCAGCCGGTGGTCGTTGGTGGCCGACGCAACCGAAACCCGCAGCAGGCCGGCGAACTTGTGCACGGCGCGGATCACCGCGGCGCAGAACACCAGGAACTGGGCGTTCTCGTGCGGGGTGTCGCCCGGGACCAGCAGCGAGCCGAGCTCGGAGTTGCCCAACGAGAAGTTGACGTGCTTGCCCGATCCGTTGACGCCGGCGAACGGCTTCTCGTGGAACAGGCACTCCATGCCGTGCTTCTTGGCGATCGTCTTGAAGATCGTCATCAGCAGCTGTTGGTGGTCGGAGGCGATGTTGGCCCGCTCGAACATCGGCGCGATCTCGAACTGGCCGGGGGCCACCTCGTTGTGCCGGGTCTTGGCGGGAATGCCGAGCTTGAATAGCTCCCGCTCGGTGTCCATCATGAAGCCGAGGACACGCTCGGGGATCGCGCCGAAGTAGTGGTCGTCGAACTCCTGGCCCTTGGGCGGCTTGGCGCCGAACAGGGTGCGACCCGCGTTGACGAGGTCCGGGCGCGCGAGGAAGAAGTGCCGATCGACCAGGAAGTACTCCTGCTCCGGGCCGCAGAACGAGACGACGTGGTTCAAGTCCTTGTGGCCGAACATCTTCAGGATGCGCTCGGCATGCGCACCCATCGCCTGCTGGCTGCGCAGCAACGGCGTCTTGTAGTCCAGCGCCTCACCGGTCATCGAGACGAACACCGTCGGAATGCACAGCGTGTTGCCGTTCGGGTTTTCCAGGATGTAGGCAGGGCTGGTGACATCCCAGCCGGTGTAGCCGCGCGCTTCGAAGGTGCTCCGCAGCCCACCCGACGGGAAGCTGGAGGCGTCGGGCTCACCCTGGATCAGGGTCTTACCTGCGAATTCGGCGAGCGTAGCGCCGTCACCGACGGGCTCTAGGAAGCTGTCGTGCTTCTCGGCGGTCAGGCCGGTCATTGGGTAGAACACGTGCGCGTAGTGGGTCGCGCCCTTCTCCAGCGCCCAGTCCTTCATCGCGACGGCGACGGTGTCGGCGACCGCGGGGTCGAGCTTTACGCCCTTTTCGATCGTCGCCACCACGGACTTGTACACCGACTTCGGCAGCCGTGCCTGCATCTCCGCCTTGGTGAAGACACTCGATCCGAAGATCTCGCCGGGTTCCTCGCCGGGGTCGAAACTGATCGCTGGCGGCACATACGCCTCGACGTTGGTGATTGCCTGCAGGCGCACTGTGTTGCCGCTCAATGGAGTTCCTATCGCTGCGATGCATTGCATCGGATTGTCGGTGGTTTGCTGCGCCGACAATAAGGAAACTCGATGGCGGAAATGTTACACAGTTGTCAAACTCTGATGGCGGCGAAGTTTTGTCGGTCTACGGTCGCGATTCCTCGGGCGTCCACGCCGGCGGCTGGCCGGGATGGTTGGGGAACAGATAGTCGATGAACGCCGCAGCCGTGGGCTGTGGTTCGTGATTGGCCAAGCCCGGTCGCTCGTTTGCTTCGATGAAGGCGTATTCCGAGCCGGCGACGTCCGGCACCAGCAGGTCGATGCCGGTCACGCGGATCCCGATCGCGTCGGCAGCAGCCACCGCGACCTCGCAGAGTTCTTGATTCACCTCAGGGGTGACATCGTGAATCGTGCCGCCCTGGTGCAGGTTGGCCGTGTGGCGAACACGCAGCCGAGTTCCCCGGGGTAAGACATCTTCCAGCAGCCAGCCGGCTTCGGCGACCGTCGCCGCGGTGACCTCGTCGAGTGGGATGCGTGACTCACCACCGGTGGCCGCCGAGCGGCGCCGGCTTTCGGCCGCGATCAAGTCCCGCACGGTGTGCTCACCGGTGCCGATGATCTCCGGCGGCAGCCGGAGCGCGGCGGCCACCACCCGACCGTCGATCACCACCAACCGCAGGTCGCTGCCCGCGACCCGCTGCTCAATCAGTACTTCCGGATGTTGCTCGCGCGCGCGTGCCACGGCGGCGGCGAGCTCGTCGGGACCGTGGTCCGCGACAACGCCCACGGTGATGCCCTTGCCCTGCTCACCGCGGGTTGGTTTGACGACGACCTCCCCGACTTCTTTGAGGAACGCAAAGTCGTCATGGTCCATGGTCGCCAAGCGGGCGCGCGGCACATGGATGCCGGCCTCGGAGACCAGGCGCCGGGTCAAGCGTTTGTCGTCGCACCGGCACATCGCGATCGCGGAGGTGAACTCGGACAACGATTCACGGGTGATCACGCTGCGGCCACCGTGGCTCAGGCGCATCTCACCGGCCCCGGCGTCGAGAACCTCGACCCAGATGCCGCGGCGCATCGCCTCGTCGGCGATGATCCGCGCGTAAGGATTGAGGTCGTCGACCGTCTCCGGAGGCGGGGCGAACAGCGGCTCGTTGATCGCGTTCTTGCGCTTGATCGCCAGCACCGGAACACGGCGGAAGCCCAGCTTTTCGTAGAGGCCGATGGCCGCGGCGTTGTCGTGCGCGACGGAAAGGTCCATGTAGGCGCGCCCCAGATCGTGGAAGTGTTGCGCCAATGCCCGGGTCAGGGCCACTCCAATGCCGGGCAGTGCGGCCGCTGGGTCGACCGCCAGGGTCCACAGGCTGGACCCGTGCTCCGGGTCGCTGAACAGCACCTCATGATCGACACCGGTCACCGTGCCGACCACCGCATTGTCGTCGTCGCGCACCGCAAGCAGATAGGTCACCGAGTCGGCATGCAGGTGGTTGTCCCAGATCGTCTCGACCGGTGACGGGACCATTCCGCAGCGCACAAACACGCGGTTCATGGCGTCGGCGTCGGCCGGGTCGTTCAGCGTGCGCACGGTCACACCGATCGGTGGCGGAACCAGGCTTTCCTGGATTTCGTCATCGGTGAAACGCAGCCGATAGGTGTGGCTGGGATCGATGAAAAGCTCGGTCGGGGCTCCGGCGACCACCACGTGAGACTCGCGCGCGTAAATACAGATATCGCGGCGCCCGGCCACTTCTCGTCGCAGCGCCTCGGTCAGCGTGGCGGCGTCGGCGAAGGTCTGGCCGAAAATTAATTTGCCCCAACCCAATTCGAGCTCGACATCTTTGGCCATCGCGTCCACCATGTGCGGCGGGGACGCGTCGTGCAGGCCAAGCGTGATGGCCTCGGGATGGTCCTCTGACGGATCGATGGCGGTCATGCGGCCGGTCTCGCCTGGCCGTGGCGCTGCGGCCACGGCCATTCCCACGTCATAGCCATGTCGTCTACCCAACTCAACAGTTCGTCTATCAGCTTCCCTGTCGTATTCGAGCCCCTCCAGTCTGGCACTGCCGGAATATCCGCGCACTACCGGCGACCGCCAGGCGCTGGGCAGGTGTCGAGGGCTAGCGCTTGAAACGACCCGCGAACCCACGCAGCGGCAGGTCGGCGCTGGTGATGAGTCCTGGCCGCGCCGTCACCACCGATTTAATCGCGCTGAGCGCGGGCATGCCGGTCACGGTCATGCCGATGGAGGCAAAGTTCTCCGGATTGGACAGGTCCACGCCGGGCTTGGGGAAGATCATGTGCTTGTTGTAGACGCACGGGTCACCGGTGATTTGGGTGATGTAGCAGCCTTTGATGTTCCAGCTCGGATCGGTGTGCGGGGTCATCTGCCACTCCAGATGCGTCTCGACCCGCGGCACGCCGTCCACCATGCCCTGATATTTGATGTAGTTGCCGCCGAGCGAACCCTTCGGCAGCGTGTACCAGCCCAGGTCGACGTCCTTGGTGCAGGCGCCCAGCTCATAGCTGAACTTCACCTCGTCGAGCGCCACATCGAAGCAGTCGGCCATCATCAGCACGCTGTCGGCGAACACGCGGGTGTACTTCTCAAGCTTTGCCGGGATTTCCGGATCATCCACCGGCAGGCCGTACCCGACCTCGATCCAGGTGTCCTTGGAATGATGACACGACACATCCACCGACTCGATGGTGGTGACGTTCTCGATTTCGGCGACATCGGCCGAACACACCACGCCCAGAATCTGATTCAGCCCCGGGTTCATTCCGGTGCCGTAAAACGTGGCGCCGCCCTTTTCGCACGCCTCGGCCAGCAGCTGGGTCACCGGCTTGCCCGACGGATGCGGGTGATTCTTGTCGCGATGCCACCCGGTGATCCAGTCCGCGGTGGTGACGATGTTGATTCCCGCCTCGAGCACTTTGACGTACAGGTCCTCGTCGGGGAACACGCCGTGGAAAGTGAGGACGTCCGGCTTGGCCGCGATGATCTCGTCGATGGTCCCGGTAAACTTCACCCCGTTGGACCCCGCACCGGCGAACTCTCCGGCATCTTTGCCGACCTTCTCCGGCGAATAGGCATGCACGCCAATGAGTTCGAGATCGGGCCGCGCCGCGATCCGCCTGATCATTTCCGAACCGACATTTCCGCTTCCGACTTGGAAGATGCGAATCGGCGTCGCGGGTGCGTTCATTCGGCTGAGCCTTTCTGGGATGCGGCGGCGGTGTTACCACCAATGCTGTCGGCGGTGCTGCCACCAATGCCATCGGGATAGAACTGCTTGGCCCACTTGCGAATTGCGGTGAACCCCTGGTATTCGGCGGTGGCCAGCGCGGGTGGATCCGAGTAGCGCTGGTGCCCCCAGATATGGACGTCCTGTTCGAACTGCCGGATCACTTCCTGCCCGAACTCCTGCGCCTTGCGCTCGGCTCGGGCCGGGTCCTTGCCTGGCATTCGGCCGATGTACACCATGAACCGGACGTCGGAGGTGGACTCGTCGACTGGGGTGATCGCGGAGATAGTGCGGTTGTCGACCATGCCCCAACTCTTGGTCACCGCGATGCCCAAACCACCGTTGATGGCCTCCACGCGACTGTCGATGTCCTCGATCTTCTGGTTGTCGTCACCTTCGAAGGTGATGGTGAAGTCGACAAAGGACACCGGCTCGTCGAAATCGTGGCGGGTGAAGATCGGCACGATCGGGGTGTTGTGCACGTGCTTGAAATGGGCAAAGTCCACACCGTTTTCGAGCACGTACTGCGGATGCATTTCCAGACGTTCCCGATACATCCGCTGCTGCGGGTAGTAGTCGTCGGCGCTGCTGCCGTCATTGAATGCTGCGAACACATCCGGCGCGTCGAAGTACGGCTGACGACCCTCGACGTCGTGCCAGATGTAGACCGAGTCGTTGCGCTCGACGACCGGATAGGTGCGGATCCGCCGACCCCGATTGGGGCGGTCCTGGTAGGGGATGCACACATTGCGCCCCTGCTGGCTCCACTGCCATCCATGAAACGGGCACTGCAACACCTCGCCAACGACTTTGCCGCCGAACCCGAGGTGTGCGCCGAGGTGTTCGCAGTAAGCGTTCATCACGGTGAGCTGACCGGACACGGCCCGCCACGCGACCATCTCCTGGTCGAAATACTTCATCGTGTGCACGTCGCCGATGCCGATCTCGTCGGACCAGGCAACTTGGAACCAGCCGGTCGGCTTCATCGACAGCGGCGGTTTGGCCATGTCACGGATGTTAGTGCGCCTGGCGATAAATTCATAGTGGGTACTATGAATTTATCTTGCAGCGGCTACCATCCAGGCATGGCTCCCGCGGATGTGCAGCAGCGTCGCAGCAATAAGCGCGGGCTGGCGACCCGCCAGACGATGCTGGACGCCGCGGTGCGCTCGCTGGCCTCGGGCGATCCGGCCGCGGTGTCGGCGACGCGAATCGCCAAGGAGAGCGGTGCTACCTGGGGCGCGGTGCAGTATCAGTTCGGCGACGTGGACGGATTCTGGGCAGCCGTGCTGCACCGCACCGCAGAGCGCCGTGACGCGACGATGGCTGCATTTGGCAGCGTTGAATCGGACGCGCCGCTACGTGAGCGGGTTGGTGCGATCATCGACACCCTCTACGACGGCCTGGCATCCGATGATTCCCGCGCGATCGAAAACCTGCGGGCCGCACTCCCCCGCGACCACGGCGAGCTGGAACGCCTCTATCCGCGCACTGCTGCCGAACTTTCCTCCTGGGGTAGGAGCTGGCAGGAAACCTGCCAGAATGCCTTCGCCGGTCTTGGTGTCGACCCGCAGCGAGTCCGCGAAGTGGCGACGCTGATTCCCGGGGCGATGCGTGGGCTGGTCTCCGAGCGCCAGCTCGGCTCGTACGCCGACCTCGATGAAGCCCGGCGAGGGTTAACTAACGCTCTGGCAACCTATCTCGAGCAATCCCGTCCGAGTTGAGCGATCCATCAGCGGACGGCGAGGTGCAAACGCTCCCGACGGCGGACCAGGATGCTGGGTAGCCACTCCCCGACGTCGACGGCGTCGATCCAGCTGGTGCGCTCGAGCAGCTTGCCCAACACGATTCGGGCTTCCAGGCGGGCCAGTGCGGCCCCCACGCAGAAGTGCACGCCCTTGCCGAACGTCAGGTGATCTTTCGCGCTGCTGCGATCGAGGCGGAATTCGTTTGGCGCCTCGAAGTGTTCCGGATCGCGGTTGGCTGCTCCCCACAGCAACAGCAGATGAGAATCGGCGGGCACCTGTACGCCGCCCAGGGTGGTGTCACGCCATACATGCCGATAGTGGCCGCGGAACGGCGACTCGAACCGCAACGTCTCTTCGATGAAAACGCCCAGCAATTCGGGATTCTCACGAACTTGTCGTTGGATCTCGGGATGGTCGGCCAGAATCCCCGCCGCACTGCCCAAAAGCGATGCGGTCGACTCGCCGGCCGCGCTGAACAGTGTGATCATTATTCCCATTGCCGGCGTCTGCTCCAACTCACCCGACGCGTAGCGCTCGGCCATATCGGCGATCAGACCGTGTTCCGCGCTGGCGCTTGCGTTTTCGAAGTGTCCCATGACGTAGCCGGACAGTTCCATCGCTGCCATTCCGGCGGCTTGGAGTTGGTCGGGGGTGACGATCCCGTCCAGCAGCGTGGTGGCGGCGTAGCCGAGCCGGATGAGTTTGTCGACGTCGTCGTCGGGCAGGCCCAGCAGCCTGGCGACCACCATCATGGGCAGCCGGTTGGCCATCGCACTCATCCACTCGATCTGCCCGTCGCGCAGATTGTCCTCCCACAACCGATCGGCGGTCTGGACGGCGAACTCTTCGATGATGCGCACGCGCTTGGCCGACAGGTGCGGCAGCAAGATTTTGCGGTGTATCGCGTGTGCTGGATCATCCGCGGTGGCCAACGCGTGAGCGAGGTCTCCAGCCGGAATCATGTCGAACGGGGTGACCGTGCCGTCGTCGTGAAAGACCATGGTCGCGGTGAGGTTCGACGAGAAGTCATCGACCCGTTCGACGGCCTCCTGCACCGCACTCCAACCGCATACGGCGTAGAACACCGAGTCACCGATGCGGTGCACGGGCGCTTCGGCGCGCATGCGGTCATACAGCGGATACGGATCCTGTAACGCTGCGGCGCTGAAGAACTGGGTCGGATCATCCACGACCGTCATGGATTCAGGCTGAATGCCGCAGGGGTCGCGGTCAACGGGTCACGGCAAAGTTGAGGAGCTTATCCCGCGGGGGCGGATTGCGGACGGAATTGCCTGCGCGGCGCCACCTGGGCTTTACTGTGAGAAAAGTTAGCCAAAAATTCTCAGCATGAGAGAAGTATTTCAGCGGGGTGCGAGCGAGGGAGCTCAGTGGGATGCCACGCCACGACTGGCTGGTGGGACGGGATCGCCGAAGCGAAGCCGCCGAACGGATCTACGCCGCGGCCGCCGACCTGATTGCCCGCCGGGGATACGAGACCTTCACCATCGAACGCTTGGCCGCGCAGGTGCACTGCTCGCCCGCGACGATTTACCGACACGCCGGCGGCAAAGCCGCGATTTGCGACGCCGTCGTCGGCATCCAAGCGGAGCGCATCGTCGACACGGCGCGCCAAGCCATCAAAGACCTCAGCGGCCCCGACCGGGTAGTGACGGCCACGGTCGTCGCCCTACAAGGTCTGCAGTCGGATCCGCTGGCCCACTTGATGCAGTCGATGCACGCGACTCCGATCAGCGAGTGGATCACCAGCTCACCCGCCGTCACCGGATTCGCCGCCGAAATGCTGGGCCTGGAGAACGATGACCCACTCGCGGCGCAATGGCTCATCCGCGTCTTCCTGGCACTGTGGTGCTGGCCGGTTAAAGATCCCGCCGCCCAACGCGCCATGTTGGAACGCTTTCTCGGGCCGCCATACGGCGACGAGAACTGACGGTCAACCAGCCCCGTTCGTTAAACAGAATCGGTGCCGTCGTTCACGCAACAGGAGGTGGTTGTTCACCTTCAAAATGATTGCCGCCGCACCTGATTCGGCGATAAGTTGTTGATCATGACTCAGACCAGCACCGTGAAAATGTTCATCGGCGGCGGCGGAGGCCGCATCGTCGGTGGCGGCGGCGGTCGCCTCGGTGGCGGCGGCGGCCGCCTCGGTGGCGGCGGCGGCCGGTAGAGCCGAAAACCGACTCGCCACTTACTATTTACGTGCCTCGGTCCGGTAACGGACTGAGGTTTGCGGTGCCCACTCGCGCGCAGATGCAGTTGAATACAATCGCCTGAAGCCGGCGATGATCACGGCGTGAAGTTAAGCGACGCCGCACCGACGACCAGGGTGTTGGTAGTGGCGATCCTGGTTTCGACGATCGCCTTTCTCGACAGCAACGTGGTCAACTTGGCCCTGCCCGGCCATCAAACGACCCCTCGCCGGCGATGCTGATCACCGGGCGCGTCGTCCAGGGGTTGGGCGGCGCGTTTTTGGTGCCCGGCTCGCCGACTGTTCCCGCTGAGCCGATACCCTGCGAAGTCGCCGCAATGTGCCGCGACCGCCACGACGCCCACCCCCATTTGCTCCGCCACTCCTCACACCGCCCCGGGCTCTTTGCCGCTGACGATCCGGGTTCCTGAAACCCTGGAAGACTACTGGTATGCAAGCGATTCGCAGCGTTGTGCGTCCGGCGTCCCCGCAGGATGCGGCCGCGTGTGTGGCGATTTACCGCCCGTACGTCGAGAACACCGCCGTCAGTTGGGAAATCGACGTCCCGACCGTCGACGAAATGGCCGCGCGTATCGCCGGACTGCGCGCCACCCACGAATGGCTGGTCCTGGAACGCGCGAATCAGATCGTCGGCTTCGCCTACGGGCAGCCGCTGAAGCGGCTGGCGACCTTCCAGTGGACGACCGAGACGGGCATCTATCTGCACCTCGACCATCACCGCAGCGGCGGCGGGCGCGAGCTCTACACGCCACTGCTGCGTCGGCTCACCGAGCGTGGCTATCGGCAAGCCTTCGCCGCCATCACCCAGCCGAACGAGGCCAGCAACGGATTCCATCGCTCCTTCGGATTTCAGGACGCCGGCCTGTACCGGCGCGTCGAATGGAAACACGACCGCTGGCACGACGTCGCGTGGATGCAACTCGATCTGCTCGGCGAAGCCGACCACGATCGACCGCCCGACGCAATCACCTGACGCCCGCGGCGCCGGTCACACCTCACAGCAAGTGCCCAGGATTTGCATGGTGCAATACCAGCCATGACGGTCGTCAGCGGACGCCTGGCGGATTTCGTGGTCGACCGGCGCATGTTGATCACGACGGCGCTCGCACTACCCGTCGGTGCGCTGTCGGCGGCCGCAGCGTGGTGTCTACTCAAGTTGATCGGGCTGGTGACCAACCTCGTCTTCTACCAGCGCTGGTCCTACGGTCTTGTCGCTCCGGGAGCGGGCCATCACCCATGGTGGTTGATTCTCGGCGCCCCCGTCGCCGGCGGCCTGGTGGTCGGCGTGATGGCGCGGTTCGGCTCGGACAAGATTCGCGGTCACGGCATGCCCGAGGCGATCGAAGCCATTCTCACCCGAGGCAGCCGCATCGAACCCAAAGTTGCTGTCCTCAAGCCCGTTTCGGCAGCGATCAGCATCGGCACCGGAGGCCCGTTCGGCGCCTAGGGGCCGATCATCATGACCGGCGGGGCGCTCGGATCGATCCTCGCCCAACACCTGCACCTGACCGCGGATGAACGCAAAACCCTGCTTGTTGCCGGCGCCGCCGGGGGCATGGCGGCGACGTTCAACGCTCCGCTGGCGTCAATTTTGCTGGCCGTGGAGCTGCTGCTGTTCGAGTGGCGACCTCGCAGCCTGGTTCCGGTCACGGCCGCCGTCATCATCGGCGTGGGCGGGCTGATCCAGCCTCGAGCGCTGGGCGTCGGCTACGACGTGATCAACGCGCTGCTGACCGGCCAGGCCGGCCTGGAGGTGATTGTCGGCATTCTTATCGTGAAGACTCTGATCTGGTCGCTGTCGTTGGGCTCGGGCACCTCCGGCGGTGTACTCGCCCCGGTGTTCATGATCGGTGGCGCGCTCGGTGCCCTTGTCGGACTTGGCTTTCCACATGTATTTCCGGGATTCTGGGCGATCCTGGGCCTGGCTGCCGTGGTCGGCGGCGTTCTGGGCTCGCCGCTGACCGGAATCGTGTTCACCCTTGAACTGACCCATGCCTGGCCGGCGCTGTTTCCCCTCATCATTGCCGCGGTCACGGCCTACGCCGTATCGGTGCTGCTGCTCGACCGATCGGTGCTGACCGAGAAGATCGCGCGACGCGGACTCCACGTGACTCGCGACTACACCACCGACCCGCTGGAGACCTTCTTCGTCGCCGACGTGATGCGCCCCGAGCCCTCAGACGCTCCGGTGGGCGGCACCGTCACCACTCGCGATACCTTGCGACATGCGGCGAATGTCCTCGCCGAAGCCGGCGGCCGCCCGCTGCGGGTCGTGTCGCCAGACGGAACCGACGAAGGTCACGTGGAATGGCAGGACTTACTCGCCGCCCGGGCGCATGACCTCACCGAGGACACCGAACGCAACCGTCACTTGATTGCTTTTGGCCGTAGGCCGGGCATCCCGCCGGAGCCCGAGGTCCCCTAGCCGTAAGGATCTCGTTAATGGGCTGGACTGGACTGTCAAGAGACCGCTAACGCTCGCGTCCGGGCAGCTAAGCCGGCGCACGCTCAAGTGGTGTTAACCCTCCATTCGCTCGTTCTACCCCGGTCCGTACCGCGGTGCCCGTTGCACGGACCATCTAGCGAGCCTGGAGGTGGTTGGTGAGGGCATCGGAGATCGACGAGAAGTTCCCGGTGGTGGACGTCGACTCGTCTGCCCTGGAAGCCGCCCGGCTAGTTGCCGAACACAGCTTGCCCGGAATCGTCGTAGTGACCGCGGATGAGCAGCTGTATGCGGTGCTGACTGCCTCTCAAGTCGTGCGTTTCATCGTACCTACCTACGTGCAGGACGATCCCCTGCTGGCCTGCGTGCTCGCGGAGTCGATAGCCGACCGGGCCGCGGATAGGCTGCGCGGCAAGACGATTCGCGAACTGCTGCCGCAGCGCCAGCGCACGCTGCCCGCCGCCGACGCAGACGACACGATCATCGAAGTAGCCACGATCATGGAGACGCTGCGCAGTCCCCTGATACCCGTGATGAGGCAAGGCAAACTGCACGGCGTGATCACCGCATCGCGACTCTTAGCCGTTGCGCTGGAATGTGGATTGATCGAAAAGAAGCAGTTTCGCGCTGTGGCCCGGGCCGACTGACGGGGTGTTCGGCGTAGGACTACGTGGGCACGTTGCCTAGCAGAGCCTCGACCGGGGCGAGCGGGTTTCCGTCGTGGGCAAGCACGCGCCTGCCCAGCTCGGCGATGGCAACTTCGTGCGCAAGCACGTAACTGAAAAACGCAGCTCGGGAACTGTTCGCGAAGTGTGCGTCCAATTTGCGGAAGTGTCGCATGAACGGCTTTGTAGCGATAACTAGCGATCGCATCTGCAGCCGATGTGGAAGCACCGTAACGGCCGCGCCGCTGGCGGGCCCGACCATGCTCGCCAGCCGCTCGGTGGTGGCGAACCGCGCGGCAGCCCCGCCAAGCTGGTCGTACACCGCAATGCGGGTTTGCTCCTCGAGCTCGCGCAACGCCGCCCAGATCTCACGTTCTTGCGCGTTGCGGGCGTGACGTTCCGCGAATGCGGCCGCTGCCGTGCCGGCGACCTCAGACTCGACCAGCACTCGAATACTTCCCCGGATTGCTGGATCGAACAGGTCCTCGCCTGTGAGGTCATCGCCCATGAGTTGCCTTTCCGGCGTCATCTTTCGATTTGTACGAATGTACGACGATGCGTGCTCGGATAACTCTGCCTCTAGGTGAAATGCGTAAGAGGCCGCGACAACGCGGTGCCATCGACAAAGATGTCGAGCTTCTCGTTGTAGAAAGCGATCATCCCGGCGATTGGCGCGACTTCGCGCAGCGGATAGTGGTACGTCCAAACGAGGTCTGGATACACCTTCTCGCCGACTCTGACGTTCCAGTACTGCGAGGTGATTCCTTTGTAGGGACATATGGTTTGGGTTTCGCTTGTTTCCAAGTGCGAGAACGCGATCTCGGTGCGGTCGATGTAGTAGCGGGTCGGTAGTCCTGTCTCGAAAAGCAGGACCGGGCTGTGTGTCTCGGCTAGCACCACGCCGTCGATTTCGACCTTGACGTGGCGGTGAGAGCGCAGCGCGTCGACCCGCACATAGGGGTTGCGGGGATGACCGATGATCGGTTCGTCCTCCTCGAACCAGTCGAGTGCATCCCACTCGAACCGGACGCTGCCCGCGACCGGACCTGAGTCGTACAGCCGCGCCGCCGACTTCTGCACGCGCCCAGCCGAATTCAACGAAAACAGCCGTGAAGAACCGAGCTGCAGTTTCTGAACATGGTCTTCGTCCTGCAGAAGTTCCATGCGGACATCGGCGGCAGGAATGTAATACTGCGGGTAGTAGGCAATTTCCCAGACGTAATGGGCGCGGGTCGTGTCGAACACGAGTGCGCCGTCAACGTAGCCGCGCACCCGGCGGGGGGCCGGCTCCACAAGGCCCCGATTGCCCGCCATCTGGGGATAGTCGCGATCAGGGGTCTGCGACTCGGGAATCGCCGGTCCCGGTGACGAGGATTTGGCGGACACGGTCATGTTCAATCTCCTTATTGGGATTTAGACCCGACAATGAACATCTGCGTTCAGGCTAGCCCGAGCTGGAGGCTCGCGCGGCCGCCAGCGTGAGCCGCGCGATGCGTTTTGCTGTCACTGCGGCGGGGCGCGCGGGCTCGTCCGTCCCGGTGGTGGCCAGCGCCCCGCGATACAGGACGATCAGCGCCTCGGCCAGCGCCTCGGAGTCGGATACGCCTGTCTCAGCGGCAAGTTGACCAAAC
This sequence comes from Mycobacterium sp., assembly GCF_035314665.1. Taxonomy (GTDB): domain Bacteria; phylum Actinomycetota; class Actinomycetes; order Mycobacteriales; family Mycobacteriaceae; genus Mycobacterium. The sequence goes on from NZ_DATFZD010000089.1 coordinate 22,392, forward strand.
GAACGGCGCAACCAGTTGCGGTACTCCTTAATCGCCAGCTGCTGGGCCTCCCCTGTCGGTGCTTCGGCAGCGGCGTTATGGAAGGGGCAGCCCCGATAGTCGGGACGCGACACGTAGTCGGCGATCGCATCGAAAACCGCCAGGATCTTCGCGTCCGGGTCATCGATGCCGGCCTGCGCCGCCTCCACGATCTGCTGCCATCCCTCCAGGCGCCCACGCAAATAAGCAGCAACCAGTTCGTCTTTACCGCCGAAGATGTAGTACAGCGAACCTTTTGCCACGCCCGCCTTCTCGATGACGGCGTCAATTCCGGTGGAGAGTACCCCGTCGCGGTAGAAGAGCTCATCACACGCGGCGAGCAGCCGTTCCCGCGGGGACGGCCGTTTCGCTGTCGGCTCTGGCACCCGGTCAGTGTATCAGACAGACTTGTCTGAAAAGGTCTACTAGGACGTCCCGCAGACGGCTGGTTCTGGAAGGGAACCTCAAACCCAGCCTATGCGTCCGGCCAGTCCGGCCTCTCGAATCTCCTTAGACCTCAGGCAGGCGCACTATCCCATGGTCTGAATCTTGCGCTTCAACAGTCGCGGCAATGACGCGGCTCACAAGAAAGCGTCCAACGACGACGTTGCATATTCAGACTGATCGGTCTAAATTCAGCCATGACAGATCCAGACGGATCAGTGCAAAAGACTTCAGGAGTGCTCATGACAAGCGCCACGGCGGTTCGGGATTTGGAAGGCAAGGTCGCTCTGGTGACCGGCGCGACATCGGGGATCGGTCAGGCGGCGGCATTGCAGCTGGCCGCCCAAGGCGCCACGGTGATCGTGCACGGTCGTGACGCCAACCGGGGCGCGGCAGTCGTCGCCGAGCTCGAAAACATCGGAGGCACAGCTCGGTTCGTGGGTGCAGACTTGACCGAACCGACAGAGGCGCTGCGGCTGGCCGAGGAGGTCGGCGACGTCGACATCTTGGTCAACAACGCCGGATTCGCCTGGTTCGGCCCATCGGCAAAGCTGCCCGTCGACACCCTGGCTCAGTTGTTCGCCGCCAATGTGCAAGCCCCGTATCTGCTTGTGTCGGTGCTGGGCCCGAAAATGGCGGCCCGCGGCGACGGCGTGATCATCAACATCGCCAGCCGGGCTGGGATCGTCGGTCAGCCCAACACCGCCGCCTACGGCGCCACCAAAGCGGCTGTGGCCTCCTTCGCCCGGTCCTGGGCGACGGAATACGGACCCGCCGGCGTGCGGGTCAACGCGATCTCGCCCGGACCCGTTTATACCAACGCGGCCGAACGGGACCTGTTCGACGCCCTGGCCGGGACCACCGTGCTGGGCCGGGCCGCGGAACCGTCCGAGGTCGCTGAGGTCATCGGATTTTTGGCGTCCCCGCGGGCCTCCTACATCACCGGCGTCAACGTGCCCGTCGACGGCGGCCGGATGGGCCCGGCAACCCACCACAGTCCGGACACCCCGTCGTGACGATCTCGGTATAACCCCTAACCACCAACTGCACAGAAGGAAAAGCCATGACTGAGACCGAGCAGCGCAACAAGGCGCTGGTGCTGGAGGCGTTCGAGACCTTATTCAACAAGCGGGATTACGCTGCTGCCCAACAATTCTGGTCACCTGATTACATTCAGCACAGCGCACACATCCCACCGGGACGCGACGGTCTGTTCGAGCTTGTCAGGGCCTCATCGCCAGACATGCGCTACGAGAATGGGTTGATCACCGCCAACGGCGACTACGTGATGTTGCACGGTCGATTCTCCAACGTCGGCCAACCCGCCCACTGGATTGTCGCAGACGTCGTACGAATCAAAGACGGCGTGCTCGCCGAACACTGGGACGTCATTCAGGACGAAGCCACCGCCGGGGAATCCCAAAGCGGGCTGCCGATGTTCGGCGACACCTTCCCCAGCCGGGCCTGACACGACGTGCCCGTCCAGCACTCAGGACGAATTTGAAGGATCCACGCATGTCACGACTGCAAGGCAAGGTCGCTGTGATCACCGGCGGCAGCAGCGGTATCGGCCTGGTGCCGAACTGAGCGTCGATGGCGGCATGGCCAAGGTCTAGCCGGCTCGGACTGACGTTTCCCAACCTCCTAAGTCACCGAGGACATATCGTCACTGCGTGAAGCGTCGAACGGTGCTGAAGCTACCCCTGCTGGTGGCGGCAGGCCCTGCGCTCACCCAAATACCCCGCGCCGTCGCGGAGCAAAGCCCATGGTCGCCTGATCGGGCCGACCGTTGGTATCAGGCCCAAGGTTGGCGAGTCGGCGCCAACTACATCACCTCAAACGCCATCAACCAGCTCGAGATGTTTCAGGCCGACACCTTCGACCCCCGGCGCATCGATACCGAGCTCGGCTGGGCGCAGTTGCACGGGCTCAACACGGTGCGGGTCTTCCTCCATGATCAGCTCTGGGCCCAAGACCATCGAGGCTTCCAAAGCCGCTTGGCGCAGTTTGTCGACATTGCCGCGCGCCACCGCATCAAACCACTCTTCGTCTTGTTCGACTCATGTTGGGATCCATTCCCCAAACCGGGACGGCAGCGTGCGCCGAAGCCGGGTATCCATAACTCGGGTTGGGTGCAAAGCCCAGGTGCTGAACACCTCGATAACCTCGACTACCGTCGCACTCTGCTCGACTATGTCAAGGGAGTGCTGGCCCAATTCCGCACGGATGACCGCGTGTTGGGTTGGGACCTGTGGAATGAGCCCGACAATCCAGCCCGCGAGTATCGCAAGGTCGAGAGGAAAGACAAGCTGGACCGCGTCGCCGACCTGCTCTCGCTGGTGTTCGGGTGGGCACGTTCGGTTGATCCGAGTCAACCGCTAACGAGTGGCGTGTGGGACGGCGCGTGGGGAGATCCCCTGGGGCGTAGCGAGATCGCTGACATCCAACTGGATAACTCCGACGTGATCACCTTCCACTGCTATGACAAACCAGCGGCCTTCGAGGCCCGGATCGCCGAACTGTCCACGTTGGGGCGGCCGATCCTCTGCACCGAGTACCTTGCACGGTCGCTGGGCAGCACGGTTGACGGGGTTCTGCCAGTTGCCAAGCGGCACAACGTTGGTGCGATCAATTGGGGGTTGGTCGCTGGTAAGACCCAGACCTACTTTCCATGGGACTCCTGGGATCACCCGTACTCGACGGCTCCGAAGCTCTGGTTTGCAGACCTGCTCCAACCCGATGGCCGGCCGTACCGGGACAGTGAAATTCAAACGATTAGCAAGCTGAGCAGGCTCTGATGTCACCTTTGTGTAGCTCGGACCGGTCTGACTGATACGTGCCTACGCCCTAACTCCGGGTCATTCGCGATGAAGACCGGTATCCCGACTGCGGGTTAAACCGTATCTCGATCTCGTCCGACCGCGTCGCGGGTTCATCGATGTCGGCGCTGACGTGGACGCTCACCGTCCGGCCAGTGTCGGCATCGACGAACGACAGCGGACCCCGGCCATCTTGCAGATACTTGTCGCCCCACTGGATCAGCGACAGCAATACCGGCAGCAGATCCTCACCCGCCTCGGTCAGCCGGTACTCATCATGGACCCGCTTCCCCGGCTCCTGATACGGCACCCTTGTCACGATCTGCGCCGCCTCCAATTGTTTGAGCGCGCGCGATACCGCCGGCGCCGAAGTACCGATCCGCTCCATGAAGTCCTCGAACCGAGTTGTGCCATAGAAGCATTCACGAACAACCAGAAACGCCGTCTTGGTGCTCAACAAATCGAGCACCCTCGACACCGAACATGCATCGCCGACCGCCCACTTATGCCGGTCGCGCAGCAGCCTCTCAAACTCCATCGCCACATCCTGATTATAACTAACGCTTGCATTACTCAGGGTGCCATTGTATCTTACTAACGTAATCGTTATCCAGCATGAAGGAAGCAGAGATGGTCGAAGTAGCAGGCAAGGTGGTCGTGGTGACCGGCGGAAGGCGAGGATTGGGCGCGGCACTGGTCGACGAGGTGCTGGCACGCGGGGCACGCAAGGTGTACTCGACGGCCCGGGCCGCCTACACCGATGACCGCAAGGAAGTGGTCACCCACGAGCTTGAGGTGCGCTCCGCGGATTCGGTTGCCGCGCTGGCGGAGATCGCGACCGACGCCGAAATCGTGTTCAACAATGCGGGCGTACTGTTGCCGGAGTCGTTACTGACCGGCAGCTTCGAGCATGTCACCGAGACGTTCGACGTCAACGTGTTCGGACCGCTGCGGGTAACGCGGGCGTTCGCGCCGATCCTGGCCGCCAACGGCGGCGGCGCGGTCGTCAACATCCATTCGGTGTTGTCCTGGCTGGGCGGCGCCGGCGCCTACGGCGCCTCCAAGGCGGCGATATGGTCGGTCACGAATTCCCTTCGTGCCGAACTGGAGCCGCAAAACACCCAGGTCCTAGGAGTGCACGCGGGGTTCATCGACACCGACATGGTCTCAGCCATGCCGATACCGAAGATGACCCCGGCCGACGTCGCCAAGCGCATCGTCGACGGGCTCGAAGACGGTGCCGTGGAGGTTCTCACCGACGACATCACCATCAGCGTCAAGGCTGCGCTGTCCGGTCCGGTGGAACGCCTGACCTTCGCTTTGGCCCACTGACCACAGCATCCGAGGAGGACTGAACTGTCATGCCATTGTGGACGATTCATCACACGCCAGGCATCTTCAGCCAGGAGGAGAAAGACCAACTCGCATCGCGGATCACCGATCACTACGAGCAGATCGGGTTGCCCCGGTTCTACGTGGTCACGATCTTCAACGAGACGCGACCCGAGGATTTCTATGTCGGAGGCGAACAGCTCCCGGTCGGGGTTCGCATCGTCATCGACCACATCGCCCGGCGCGGCACCGATAAGGAAAGCCGAGAGCTGATCACCCGCTGGATCCGGCGCATCCTGCGTCCTTTCACGGAAAAGCATGAGGGATTGCACTGGGAGTTCCACGCCGACGAGACCAGCGAGGACCTGTGGATGATCAATGGGCTGGTGCCTCCCCCGGGCGGCTCCGAGGTTGAAAAGGCCTGGGCGACTGCGAACGTCGCCTCTCCCTACTGAGACACAACAGACCGTTGGCCTAACGGCCGGGCGTGCAAGGACCGCCACGCGGTGGCGCCTGCACCACTGGGCGCCCGTCGGGCTGACCGCTCTCCCATCTGGACCAGATTCCCGCCGAGAACGGCCCCGGTACACCGTTTTGCTCGTAAAAGCCTTGCGGGTCATACACTTTGGCACTCGGCCATGGCCACGGGCACACCACCGATGTTGCCGCGCCCGACCACCGAGTGACGGCCGTGTACACCAGTCCGTAGGCCATGAACGCAAGGTTGACGCCGACGAGCATCACCGCGAACGAACCCAGCACGGGCCGGGTCGGCAGGATCTTGGCCCGCCGCGCCAGCCTCTCGGCCACGGTGCGTCCGGTGTCATCCCGGTAGATCATGACCGCGGCAGGAATCATCAAAATGCTGATCAGCGACGATTGCCACAACAAGGGGAACTGCCAGCGCGTGCCGAGAAAGACAACTCCTCCATCGCGAAGTCGTAGACGAAGCCGAACACGAAGACCAGACCGGACAAGCTGATCAGCGGATGCCGCGACGCGAACGAATCCGACGAGCCGCGCGCTTGCAGGCGCCGTAGCAACCAGATTGCCGGGAAGAACGGCGGAACCACGAACATCGATATCGCGGCAATGAATAGCGGCTCGACGGTCGGAGACAGCGACACGATCGGCCAGTCCTCGGGCCAGTGCCACAAATCGGGGTTGTACGCCGCGAACGTTACCCAGTTCATCGGGGCGTCCAGCCACGCGAGTGTGGTGACCGCAATCGTCATCAGCAGGTAGGGATGCCTGGGATAGCGGCGCCACAGGACGACGATCAGCGCGACGATGCTGACAAGCGCGAGGTAGCTGAATATCTCGATGGTCACGATCCAGTGGCCGTAACCGAACAACGGATCCGACAGCGGGCGTGGGCCACCGGCGTCATTGGGGTTGCGAATCCGTGGAGAGACCGCGCCATAGCGGGCGTTGCGGATGATCAGAGCTAGCAGCACCAAAGCGACGACGATCGCCGCCACCGACCACGGTAAGCGCTTCTTGGACAAGCTCTCCGGCCTACCGAGCTGTTCGGTCGTCATGGGTTCACAGTCCTGAGGACTCGCCGGTTTCAGCCGCGAGCAACGCCAACAACGTCTCCCGCAGCTCCCCGAATCGCTGTTCTCCCAGAACATCACGCCAGCGCTTCTCGACATCGAGCGCGTTGGAACGCATCACGCGCAATGCCTGGCGGCCCCGGGGCGTCAGCTCGATGATCCGGGCACGCGCGTCGGAGGGGTGAGGCCCCCGAACGATGTAGTCGTGGCGTTCCAGGGCGGCCACCGCCTGGGCCACCGCCTGCCGGCTGACCCTGAGCCGGTCGGCCAGCTCCGACGCATGCAGCCCGCCGGCCGCCAGCGGCACTAGCGCGACCGCCTGTCCCGGTCGGATCCCGTCGAGCCCCGCGGCCGCGAAAGACGCCCGCAAGCGGGGCGCCCCGGATGCAGCCACCAGGTTCACCAGTGCCGGCACCGTGGGCTCCCACTTGGCGTCTTGAACACCTCGCATGGGTTTAAAGTGTGCCACTCCCGTCACAATTGACAAGTTGCTTGTCAAATATCGGCCGGACTGCCACGATGGGGGCATGCGATCTCGACATTTTCGGGTACTTGTCGTATGTCTCCTCGGAGCCCTGGTCGTGGTGCTCGGGGGCTGCCTCGGCGGCGGTCACGCGCTCGGAACACCAGGCTCTCAATCGATCCCGGTCGGGCAGTCCTCCCAGACCATCGACTTCGGCGGGGTCAGCCGAACCTTCCATCTGTACCGGCCACAAGGCCTGGGGGACGGCGCGCCACTGGTGGTGATGCTGCACGGCGGCTTCGGCACCGGCGCGCAGGCCGAACACTCGTACCACTGGGACAGCGAGGCCGACGGCGGGCATTTCCTGGTCGCCTACCCCGACGGCCTGATGCGCGCCTGGAACGCCGGGTCCTGCTGTGGCGAGCCGCAGCGCAGCAACACCGACGACGTCGGATTCATCACCGCCATGGTCGGCGCCATCGAGCAAGAGATGCCGATTGATCGGGCGCGCGTCTATGCGACCGGCATGTCGAACGGGGCCATGATGGCGCTTCGCTTGGGCTGTCAGACCGACACGTTCGCGGCGATCGCCCCCGTGGCGGGCACGCTGCTGACCGATTGTTCGGGTGCGCGGCCGACATCGGTGCTGCAGATACATGGCACCGCCGACGACAGAGTCCCCTACAACGGCGGGCCGGGCAAGGCGTTTTCACACGACGGGACGGCGCGTGTCGACGGCCCTTCGGTGGAGGCGGTCAACGCGACGTGGCGTGGGATCGATGGGTGCGGACAGCCCAACTCGACTACCGCCGGGGACGTGACGACCCAAACGGCGGGGTGCGCCGACGCGCGCACGGTGGAATTGATCTCGGTGAAGGGGGCGGGCCACCAGTGGCCCGGCGGTGACCCGAGCCCGCTCGCGCAATGGGTCGGCGACATCCCGGCACCGTCGACGGCGCTCAACGCCACCGACACCATCTGGCAGTTCTTCGCGCCGAACCGTCGATAGCGGGACGGCTGCCGTCGGCGAGTGGCGCGCCATCACCTGCCGTCGCCGACCGGCACTCAATGCACTAACTTTCCTGAGGTGACGTTCTCAGCTGCTGGTGCAGTCGCGCGGTGGATCGCCCCCTTCCTAACTCTTGCGGTAGTTGTCGGCATGGGTTCTGTTGCCGACCCGGCGCAGGTCGGTCCCGCGCCGGCGGTGCGCTTGGCCGATGCGGCCAACCCGTTGGCCGGCATGCCCTTCTACGTCAATCCCACCTCGGCGGCCATGCGCGCCGCCCAGCATGCCGATCCGCCGAGTCCCGAGTTGACCGCCATCGCCAACACGCCGCAGGCGTATTGGATCGTCCCGGGCTCTTCCGCGGCGACGGTCGCGAAGTACACCGGCGACGCGCAGGCTGCGGGCGCCATCCCGGTGCTGGCGCTGTATGGGATCCCCCACCGCGACTGTGGCAGCTTCGCGGCGGGTGGCTTGGCGACGGCCAACGACTACCGCGGGTGGATCGACGGGATCGCATCCCAAGTGGGCGCTTGGCGGGCGGCGATCATCGTCGAACCCGATGCCCTCGCCATGGCCGACTGCCTGTCGGGTGATCAGCGCCAAGAACGCTACGACTTGATTCGCTACGCAGTCGACACGCTGACGCGCAATCCGGCCGCGGCCGTGTACGTCGATGCTGGGCACGTGCGCTGGCATAGCCCCGATGACATGGCCGCCAGGCTCAACAAGGTTGGTGTCGACCACGCGCGGGGCTTCAGCCTCAACATTGCGAACTTCTTCACTACCGAGGACGAAATCGGTTACGGCGAGGCGATTTCGGGGCTCACCAACGGTTCGCACTACGTGATCGACACGTCGCGCAACGGCGCCGGACCAGCGCCGGCCGCCAAGCTCGACTGGTGCAACCCCAGCGGCCGAGCACTGGGTACTCCGCCTACCGCGGCGACCGGGGGCGCGCACGCGGACGCCTACTTGTGGATCAAACGTCCCGGTGAGTCCGACGGAACTTGCGACAAAGGTGATCCGCCGGCAGGCACCTTCGTGAATCAGTTCGCCATCGACTTGGCGCACAACGGGAGCCACGTCGATCTGGCCCACAGCACGGGCCATTAGAAGGGCCCGCGGTCCGGGTTTGTAGCATCTGCCGCGACACCCCACACCTTCTCGCCGACCTGCGGCAACCGCCAACGCGGCCTGATACCTCTGCTCGGCTCATCGGTGCACACGCACAGCGAGGTAGTACCCGTGCCGACGGGTGTGGTCGACGGTATAGCCGATCGCCTTCCTGACGCCGTCAGTATCGACATCTAACCAACGCTCGGTGCGCTGGCGCTCAAATTCACTCCAGGACGCCACGGTGAACCTTTCGAGGAACGTGTCGGGTTGTCCGACACTGTGATACAGCCGCCAACTGTGGCCACCCGTTCGCATCCTTGATCGCCTGACCGCGCTCATCGCCTCGACGAAGTTTTCGAGGTTCTCGGCCGGCACTCGATAGCGGACGGCCACGAGCACTGGTCCATCGTTAGGACATGGTTCAAACACCAGCCTCGGTGTCGGCCAGGCAGTGGAAACCTCGACGCTCAGCTTCCCGGTGGACGGCCGCAACGGCAGTGCGGGCACGCTCAGCGCAACGGCGCCCAGCACCACCGCCGACCAGAGTAGCGCGGTGTCAAGTCCCGCCCGGGTGGCAACGGCACCCCACATGTAGGAGCCAATTGCCTGAGATCCGGTAGAGACCAGCAGATACATCGACAACCCCCGGGCCATAACCCATCGCGGCAACGACAACTGCGCTGCCGCGTTCAACGTCGTCAACTGGATCAGCCAGGCCATCCCCGACAACACCAAAAAAGGCGTCGCCGCCGCGAACGGCAGCCAGATCACCGCCAGCGGCGCAATACCGTAGGCGCCGGCGGAGGCCGCCAGCAGCACGTTGTGTGACAATTTAAAGCGTAAGCGTGCCGGAAACGCCACAGCCAGTACGGAGCCAAAACCGATGGCCCCTAGCGCCATACCATAGCCAGAGGCTCCCAGGTGCCATCTGTCGGCGGCGGCCACTGGCAACAGCGCCAACAGGGCAGAGGCGGGAAACAGGAAAAGGGCCGTGCGCGACAAGATCCTGCGGAAAATTGGAGTGTTACCAACGAATAGCAGTCCGCTAATGATGGCCTGGCCGAGGCGCTCTCGTTCGATTGGCACGGGTTGCCTGGGTCGTTTCCACCCTAATAGGGCAACGATTATTCCCGCGAACGACACGGCGTTGATCGCGAAGACTGCGGCGGGTCCGACCATCGCCACGGCGATGCCGCCAATTGCCGGTCCGATCGCTCGGGAGGCGTTTGCCGAGACGCTGGCCAAAGTCGCTTCGGCCGGTATCTGCTCGCGCGGGACTACCTCGGGCTGAATCGCCTGCCAGGCCGGTCCGGCTAGCGCAGAAGCGCAGCCGATGGCCACGGTAAACATCAATAGTGACGTCGGGCCAAGGCGACCGAGGTTTGTCAGAATTGCCAGGGCTAGCGTCACTAGCACTGCATACGACTGGATAAATATCAGGTACCGGCGCCGGTCGAACAGGTCGGCCAGCGCTCCGGCGAACAATCCCAAAAGCAGCGTCGGGCCGAGACTCGCCGTCTGCACCAGTGCGACGATGACGGCGCTGCTGTGCTCTTCCACTAAGAACCATTGGGCCGCCACACTTTGCATCCACGTCCCGATGTTGGAGACGGTCTGCGCGATAAACAGGTTTCGGAATATCCGATTGCGCAACGGTGCCCATGGCGACGATTGCGCACCGTCGGCACTCTTCTGATCCTGAATCACCGTTGAACCGATTGTCGACAGCCCGTCTGCTCGGCCAGTTCGCAACAACGAAGCTGACCGGCGCCACCCATTGCCGCAAAGAACACCGTGTGCGTCAGGGGCAAAGGCGGGAGGGTTTTGATGTCTGACATTCGGGCAACGGCCTTTCGCGTTGTGCAGCGATTCGAAGTCTAAGACACCCGCTCAGCGGGCGCCCCACGGAATCTCACCCCGACAATGCCCTTGACCTATGCGCTTTTCGAGCCCACTGGACGTTAGATGGCTTCCAAGCCCCGTCCCGGATTCTGCTCGGCTGACGCGGCGCGCCGCGTCGGAGGGGACGGGCGCCGGATGGAACTGCTCCTGCGGTGCGTCTGCCGGGTGAAGTTTGACCAAAGACTTTGCGACGTTCGCCGCGTCCGTCGCGATACCGGCTGAAACGATGCGGCCGGCCCGCGCGGACTGCGACGATGGAATCCGTGCGCGCGTTCGCCTGCCCCGTCTGCCGTGGCTTCGTCCCATTCGAGTCGCGGCGCTGCCCGAATTGCTTGGCAGAATTTGGATTGCATGTCCCTAGCCGCACTATGGTCGCGACCTCGTCGGGCGCCGCGGTTATCGACGGCCAGATCTGGATTGCCTGCACAAAGGCGGCCAGCCTCGGCTGCAACTGGTTGGTGCCTCAAGAACAGGAACTGGGCGGTCAGCAGGGACGATGTCTGGCGGATTCCTTGATCCGCCGCGAGCCCGACACCGACGACACCGTCGCAGTGGAAAAGCTGGTGTCCACCGGGATCGCCCTGCGGCGGTTGATTTGTCAGCTCATTGACATCGGCTTGCCGGTCGACCCGTTCTGGCGGAAAGACGGAGGGCTTGCGTTTGATCTGCTGTCCAGTTACAGCGGCGGTGAACGTGTGGTGATCGGGCACGCCGGCGGGGTCATCACGATCGATCTGGTCGAGTCGCTGGACGCCTACCGTGAGTCGCTTCGGGTCCACCTCGGTGAGCCCTACCGCACCATGCTGGGTCATTTCCGCCACGAGGTCGGCCACTATTACCAGAACATGCTGGTGGAAACCGATCCCGGAGCCACGCGCTACCTTGACGAGTGCCGCGAGATCTTCGGCGATGAGCGCGCCGATTATCAAGACGAGATCGCACGACACTACAAATTCGGTGCGCCGGCGAACTGGGGTGACTTCTACATTTCCGAGTACGCAACGATGCACCCCTGGGAGGATTTTGCCGAGTGCTTCGCCCACTATCTGCACATCACTGGCACCATCGACACCGCCCGGGAGTCCGGACTGATCTTGCATGCCGACAGGGTCCGTTTCTCGGTTCAGGGGGACGTCGTTCCGCTCCCGTCCTACGAGGACGCCCCGATCGAGCGGCTGCTGGAGGACTGGAAGTGGTTGTCGCTGTGCTTCAATCGGGTGAACACCGCCATGGGTAAGAATCCGCTTTACCCATTCGACATCCCGCAGGCGGTGGTCGGCAAGCTGGCGTTCGTACACAAAGTGATTCGCGAGACGGCTCGCACAGCGGCAGCTGGTCACTAGTACCCGGAAGCGACGAGCGCGGGCATGCCAGGCTGAGACAAGGTGCAGCAAGGAGAGTCGGATGTGTCGGTGGGTTGCATACCTGGGCGGCTCGATCGCGCCCAGGGAGTTGCTATATGACCCGGAGCGCTCACTTATCGAGCAAAGCCGTAGGCACGCGCCGAACATGGAGATTCCCAACGGGGACGGCACAGGGCTGGGCTGGTATGAGCACCGTGCCGAACCGGCGCTATTTCGCAGCGTCACCCCGGCGTGGGGCGACGAGAATCTTTTGGAACTGGCCACCGAGGTCCGCA
>NZ_DATFZD010000090.1:0-18381 GCF_035314665.1 Mycobacterium sp.
GATCGGGAAGGCCGTCATCACCGAGGACGCGGACTGGGACTTCTGAACCGCAGGTCACGGGCCTAATCGTCGGGTCGGCGTCGGGTCGGCTGGCCGGGTCAGCGGCCTATCGGTCGATCGGTTCGCCACCCCGTGCCCACCGCGTGCCCCCGGCGGCGAACAGGCTCTGCGCGACGCGTCGACTTTAGGGCGGCGCTAACCCTGCGGTTGCGAGACTCCGTCCTTGTCGATGGTGATCTCGCCGCAGCTGATGGTGTGGGCAGACGTGACCGCGGGGTCTTGCGCCGAGTTCGCTGTCACGGTGTCGGATCGGCCGATGGTCGCGGTGGTGCCGTCGAGGTCGATCTCGGTGCGGCGCACGGCCCATTGGCCGTCCTGCTGTTGGGCGAGCAACCCGACGAGGTGGCGGCCGTCCCCGAGGTCGCTGCAGCCGACGCCGTCGCCGTTGCCGTTGCCTTGTCGGTGTCCCAGGTCGAACGCGAACGGCACGCCGGCCTGGTCGACGACGGTTTGTATCCGGCATTGTCTTAAGCGTCGCCGACGCTGCCGACCGATGCCGCGATCCCTTCCAGCACAATTCCGTGAGGGTGGCGGCATGCGGTCGGTCACTCAAGAACTCTTGTCGGGGCGGTACCTGTCGTTTGCGGAGCGGGAGGAGATCGCGATCCTGCGCGCCCAAGGGTGTGGCGTACGGGAGATCGCGCGGCGGATTAGCCGTGCACCCGTCGACGATTTCACGCGAGTTGCGCCGTAACGCTGCGACCCGTAGCGGGTATCGGGCCACGACCGCGCAGTGGCATGCTGAACGGCGTGGGCGCCGCCCGAAGGTGGCTAAGCTCGCCGCCAACGAGGCGTCCAACAGGTGTCGCTGGGCAAGTTCAACGGTGTGACGCTCGTCTACCAGAACGGCAACCCGATGGGGGGCGGCACCGCCCAGGTCACCAAGAACGGAAAGTCCTACAAGATCATCGGCACCGCGACGGGTATCGACCCGTCGAACCCGATGCAGCCGGTGAGCAAGCCCTTCGATATCGACGCCACCTGCCCGTAGCAGAGGTTACGACGGCGGCGCCCAGAATCGCGGCGACCTGCGGAAATGCGTTGCCGCTATGTACTGGGGGTCAGTGGTCATCCTCGAAAATTTTGGATTGGCCTTGCGAACCGCAGGCATCTGATCCACCCGAGCGGGGGTGGTGGAGGCGGCGTTTCCGGTGAGCCTGTGTGGGTTTGCCCTGGTTGGGATCGGTAGCAGCGCGGGCGGTATCCACTTGCCCCATGACCGCGGCAACCCGCAGCGAACGAAAAGGAACAAGCCAATGACAATGATCAAGATCACGATTGCGGCGGTGTGGATGGCAACCGCCGCGGCAATGATCGGTGTGGCGGCGTCCGCGCACGCCGACGCCCCTCCGGTGAACCTGCCGGTGACCGATGACGTTCGCGGCCAGCTGCTGCAGAGAGGAGCCACGCTCACCGGCCACCCAGCCTCGGAGTACACGGGTTTGGACCCCGGCAAGACCTACTACGCCTATGACCCAAATAGCGACACGTATTGGGCGGCGGCGGCCCTGTCCGGTCCCAAGACGTTCGACGCCGGGGTCATGTTGCAGGACGCAAATAGCTACATGATGTTCCGCGAGTCGGGGCAGGGTGGGACGTGGGTTCCGTTCCGCGTTGGGTATGGTCCCGGGGCCCTCATGCCACCAGACGGCGACTGCCCATTGGCACCGGCGATTCACGACCTCTGGCAATGGATGCCGGGCATTTGCAAGCCGCCGCGCTAAACAACTCATCGCTAGGACCGCGGCGCGGTTGATCTTGCCGAGGCGTGAATCTCTGGAATGGTCATATCCGACGATTTCGACACTGTGCTGCCACTGGGCCGCGGGTGCCGGTCGTACCGGATCGGTCACCGGTCGGCCGACCGGATCACCGCCCCGTGACCGCGTGCCCACATTTTGCGATATCTCCCGTGACGCCGGCCCTGACCGGGTACGTCCTGTCGGCTGGGCGGCCGCCACCCAATTCTGGTAACCCGAATGGGGCGTTCAGGCGCGCACACCTGGGTCAAACGACCCTACTGGGGGATGAGGGGGACGCGGAACCTGAATGCGTACCGCCCAGATCGATTGGCCTGCGAGGGAGATGTCATGAGGACGCCGACGCGCCGAACCGTGACCATCCACGGCCACGAGCTCTCCTACCTGGACAGCGGCACGGGCTCGGTGGTGCTCTTCATCCACGGGATTCTCGGTTCGCAACGCCAATGGACCCATCTCATCGACCGCCTGCATGACGATCACCGGGTGATCGTGCCGGACCTCTTCGGACACGGCGAGTCGGACAAGCCGGTGGGAGACTATTCACTCGGCGCGCACGCGGCAACGCTGCGCGACCTGCTGGACCGCCTCGGCATCGAGCGGGTCACCCTCGTCGGGCACTCCCTCGGCGGGGGAATCGCGATGGAGTTCTACTACCTGTTCCCGGAGCGCGTCGAACGGCTGGTGCTTGTCGCGAGTGGCGGGCTGGGCCGGGAGGTCAACCCGCTCCTGCGATCCGCCACGCTGCCCGGGGCCGAATGGGTCCTGCCGTTGCTCGCGTCGGGGTGGGTGCGTGCGCGCGCCGAGGCCGCTGGGCGGGCCCTGTCTAGGGCGGGCTGGAGGCCCAGCTCGGACATCACCACGATCTGGCAGGGCTTCTCCTCGCTCGGGGATGCGGCGAGCCGGCGCGCCTTCTTGGCCACGACCCGCGCCGTCATCGACCCCGGGGGTCAGACTGTGAGTGCCCACGACTACCTGCCCGACGCCGCGCCGATCCCGACACTCATCATCTGGGGCTCCCGGGACCGGATGATCCCGCCGTGGCACGCGATCAGGGCGCGGGGGTCGATCCCGGGGTGTCGCGTCGAGCTGTTCGAGGGAGCCGGCCATTTCCCGCACCTCGATGAACCGGACCGCTTCGCCGACCTGGTTCGTGACTTCATCGCGACAACCTGAACCGCTGCCAGCTCGAACAGGCCACGGCAGAGGGTCTGGCCGCAGCAGGTCACCCCGACGACCCGTGCGAGGAGTCATGTCCGGCACCGAGAATTCGCACGCAGCCCTGCTCGACGAACTCAGCCCTGGACCCCCGCATCGCGTGAGGTGGCCGCAGCTCGGCGGAGTCTGGCCCAGACGTTCGCCGGGGTGCCTGACGGTCGGGACGCGGCTCACACGCTCCGGAGGCTTGCCCACATGCTCGACCTGAGTTGACGGGCGCTGACTCGGTACGTCCTGTCGGCTGGGCCGCGCTGCCCCCCATCCCGGTACCCGAATGGGGCACTGAGGCGCGCACACTTGGGTCAAACGACCCTATTGGGGGATGCCGGGGGAGGCGGAACCTGAATGCGTACGGCTCAGACTTAGAGCCCAAAGCGCGGGCCGCCGGGCAACGATGGGAGAAGAAGGGACTTAGGTCGCACCCGCGTCTTCGAGGTTGATCGAACGCCGACCCAGGTGGGCCGGTTGCGTCCCTCGGCACCTGAAAGTTCAAGGCACACAACGAAGGAAACTCTTCCCTCCGTCCCACCGCTGAGTACCATTAACCCATGCAATACATGGATCGGCGCACCATGCTGTGCGCCATAGCAGTCACCGTGTTGGCGGCTGCCCGGGCCGCGACGGCCGGCGCCGCCGCGGTCCGATGGAAAATCCCCATGGGCCGGGTGCCCGCACCGGCCGGTGTGCTCACCCGGCTGCCCGGCGACGGCAATCAGATGGCGCTCACTGTCGATGACGGCACCAGCGTTCCGGTGGTGGGCGCGTTCGCCCAGTTCTGCCACGACACCGGCATCCGGCTGACCTTCTTCGTCAACGGCGTCAACAGTTCATGGTCGGTCAACGCGCCCGCGCTGCGGCCGATGGTGGATTCCGGGCAGGTTCAGATGGGCAATCACACCTGGTCGCACCCGTACCTCAACCGCATTGGGCTGAGCGCGGTGGCCGATCAGATCCGCCGCAACGCCGATTTCCTGACCAACACGTACGGTGTGAACGGCACCCCGTTTTTCCGTCCGCCCTACGGCGTTCATAACGCAGACATCGACCGGGTGGCCGCCGACCTTGGCTACACCACGATCACGATGTGGAGCGGCGACATCGGTGACTCGCGGCCTGAGAACGAAACGAGCCTCGTCGCCAACGCCGCGAAGTCATTTCAGCCGCAACAGATCGTGATTGCCCACGCGAACCTGCCCACCATCACCCACTGCTACCCGCAGTTGATCGACATCATCCAAAGCCGCAACCTGCAACCCGTGACCCTCAACGACGTCTTCGCCTAGCAGCCCTACTTTCGAAGCGACCCGGGGCCGTCAACGCCCGCGATGGCCGCGCCCGTCAGCGCTCGGCTTGCCATCCCGTTGTTGAGTCCGCTCGTTTCGTCCTACCGCAGGAACGAGCGGTACCCGCGTACCAGGGTGAACCCGACGAGATCGCCACGTGCGGATCGGGTAGCGGGACGCTGTCCGTGGGACGGTCGGTGAGTTGGACTGCGCCGAAACGCGGGCCGCGGCACATGCTGACTGTCACAACGGTTACCGCCTCGATTCGCCCGAGCCTGGCGACTCCGCCGGATGGGTGACGGATTTTCGATGACCACCGCCCTTGGTGTGAAGGCCATCCGACCCTAGGGGTCGCCAGCCCGCCGCGGTGATGATCAGCAGGTCAACCTCGGCTCGCTGGCTGGAGAAGTCGCGATGGACACGTTCACCCTGGGTTTGCCCCGGTGGCCGATTGTGCGGATGTTCGGCCGTAATCCCCTGGTGCGCATCAGTGATCGGGTCGAGGCGGCGGTTTTGGGGCTGGCCGTCGTGGTGTGGCTGCTGGCCGCCCCGGTCGCCGGGGCCGTCGGCACCGCTGTTCATGACTCCCGCAGCCACCTCTACGCCGAGCAGGCCCAGACCCGGCACGCGGTCACCGCGACGGTGACCGACACCACCGACCCCACCGCCGGACCCGACCCGGCCACGAAGCCGAGCACCGTGCGCGCCCGGTGGCTGGCCGGCGGGAGGGAGCACACCGGCCCGGTCAGTGCACAATCGACAATCAAAGTTGGTGACGGTGTTGGTATCTGGGTGGACGACTTTGGTGATCAGGTTGACGCGCCGACACCGGCCACGTTAGCGGTTGTGCAGGCTGTGCTAGCAGCATTGGGCATCTGGTTGGCCGCGGTGGCCGCCGCAGCCGCCCTGTTCGGCCTCACCCGGCTCGTCGTTGACCGTGTCCGCAGCACCGGCTGGCAACATGACCTTGACGTGCTCGTCGACCACGGCGGCGGGCACACCAGCAACCAGCCGTGAACCCATGAGCCGACGAGCCTGCGCCAAAAGCGGCACAACGTGCCCGGGTATCCCGGCATTCATGCCGGGGAGCACGTCAGGTTTACCCGTGGACCCGGCGGGGGATGTCAGCGTGGCCATGTCTAGCGCCTGCGGCAACGACCACGGCAAGGCACTCAGCCCCACCTGGGCGAAGGGCCGCACCGCCGACTTCGATTGCGCGGTCTGCGAGTGGCGCCGGTATGTGCCCTTGTGTGGTTGCCCAATCGGCGGCCGTTGCGTGGGAGCCGTGACACGACGTGCTGTTGCAGGCGCTGCGCGCGACAAGCCGCCAACGCCGACATCGATGACCGACACCCCCGCTTGGGCCAGCGCACAACCATGAACAGCCCCACCACGGCGTCCGGCTCTGATAGCCCGCAGGCAAGGCGCACGTTCGCCGACGCCGTACGATTCGACGCGGTGGTTATCGTCGTTGCCCTGCTGGTGCTAGGCCTTGCACTGTGGTGGGTCAGCGGCTGCAAGTCCGGCAGCGGCGCCGACCCACTGGCCCATTGCAATCGCGTGCAACGAAATACCTTGGCGATCGGTGCCCCGTTGATTCTGTTCCTCGGTGGTATCGGCGCATTCGTCCGCACGTATCGGGTGTGGCGGGCCCGGGGTCGCTGGTGGATCTGGCAGGGAGCGGGCTGGTTCCTGCTGATGCTGATGCTGGTCGTGCTGGCCATGACCGCGCCGGTCGCGCTGCTGTAGCCGGTGATTGGCACAAGAGCTCCACCACCTCGTCGGGTTGCACCGCCGACTAAGACAAGCCCTGATCACGGGTGCACCGGCGGTGTGAATCCCGGCCGCGAGGCGACGTGCGGTGCAGACGTTCGCTGCTGCCCGTCGGCGATCTCGGCTGATTTCGTGGTTGCGCCCTGGGTCGCCATGACAGTGTTGTTGACCGCAGCGATCGGGTTGGCCCGTCTTGGCGCCGCAACCATGCACAAGGGCCCAATTCGGGCGTTTCCGCTTTACCACTCATGCCCAAGGCACCCCGCAGTGGGCCAACAACAGCTGCCCGGCAACCATCACCAGGAGCTTGACGGTCCCGACCACAGCCATGGCAGGGTAACGCGGCACTAGCCCACCCATCTCATCGAATCGGGCTGGGATCCCCTGTTTGTCCAGCACCAGATGGGCCACGAGCACGCCAGCACCACGTCGTTGTATACCTGCGTGTCCAGCGACTACCGTGTGCGCACCCTGCGCCGCGTGCTCGATGCGACCATCGCAGAGGCGCTGTCCTTTGGTGACGAGCAGACCTCATGAAACGGCAAGTCGACTACACCTGGCGGGTCGCCGAACTGATGGCCGCTCACGGCATGCACAACAGCACCGAGCTCATCCCCCGGCTGGCCGAACGCGGTATCGTGCTGTCCCGCCCTCAGGTCTACCGGGTCGTTCACCAACGGCCCGAACAGATCTCACTGAAATTGATGGCCGCACTGTGCGACATCTTCAACTGCGGCGTCGAAGACCTGGTCACCGTCACCGCCACCGACGCGCGCCGCAAGAAAACCGCATCGGCTACCAAGGCCACCATTGCGCCCAACGTCGTCGAACTCAACAAATCGGTGCGCCCCGCCCGGGCCCGGGTGGTACGCGATGACGATTGAACCCAAACGCCGATCGACCACCCAGGGCCGGCCGACAGTCACCACCGGCGACTTCGAGTGCAGCCGCTGCCACCGCATGGCCAATCGGCTGCGGGTGTACTGGCCCGGCGACCAGCTCCGCAACAGCTGCTTCTACACCGCGATGCGCACGCGCGGGATCTGCCCTCGCTGCGGCCACGACGGCTTGCTGCCCGGGCGCGGCAACCGCACCGACCCCCGCCCGGTATGCCTGGGCTGCGCCGGAATTCCCGGCAACTACACCTGCACCACCTGCGGGACAGAAGGCGAAATCTTCCGCAAGGGCCAATGCGCGCGCTGTGTGATCCGCGACGACCTCACCGCCCTCATGGTTGACCGCGCGGTCGATCCGGCCACGATAAGCACTATCGTGGAGATCCTCTGCGGCGTCGACCGGCCCGAAAGCATCTACACCTGGAAACGCTCACCCCAGGTTCAGGCCCTGCTTGCCGGACTTGCCTCCGGACAGATCCCGTTGAGCCACGACGGTCTCGACAGTCTTGGCCGCGGCAAGCACATCGCGCATCTGCGTAGCATGCTCGAACACCATGGTCTGCTCCCCCCGCGTGATGAACACCTCGCCCGATTCGAATCCTGGCTGGCCGCCAAACTCGAGGCGATACCCGCTCGAGCCGTCCGGGCCCCCGCTGAACAGTTCGCCACGTGGCACCATCTAAACCGACTCCGACGAAACGCGCTGCCTGGCCAGACATCCGACGGCCCGGTGCGCTCGGCGAAACAGGAAATCACCGAGACCATCAAATTCCTGACCTGGCTGCATGACGCCCACCACCGCACCGCCGCGACCTGCAACCAGCAAGACGTCAACGAATACCTCGCTCCGGGACCCACCACCCGCTACTTGATCCGCACCTTCTTCGTCTGGGCCAAGAAGAGCAAAATCAACAAGAAGGTGGAGGTCGGTCACCGCCAGGCCAAAACCACCCGCACGCTGACCCAGGAGCACCGGCTGGCGTGGCTCAAAGAGCTACTCACCGGGAACGCCGAGTCACTGCCCTACCGGGTGGCCGGCAGCCTGCTTCTGCTCTACGCCCAACCGCTGGTCAGAGTCGCCGCGCTACCCACCACGGCAATCGTGTTGACGCCGCACGAACTTCGCGTCTCTCTCGGCAAGGAACCCGCCCCAGTACCTGAACCCTTCGCCGGAATGCTCAGAGACCACCTGACCAACCGGCCCAACCTCCGAACCACCGGAGGAACCCTCGACACGCCCTGGCTGTTTCCCGGCTCCCACGCCGGCAAGCACCTCGACCCCCAATCGATCATGCACCGCCTACGCAAACTCGGGATCAATCTCCTGGGCGCCCGCAACTCCGCGATCCAGAACCTCGCCGCCGAAGTCCCCCCACCCCTTGTCGCTGAACTCCTCGGCTAAGCTACCAAGTCGCCCATCGGCACGCCGAAGTCGCCGCACAACCGTGGTCAAAATACGCGACGTAGTGCGTGCAAACCACTAGGTCATGTTGTGCAACAATCTGTTTCGGTGAAGACGTTTCCCCCTAGTCCGGACGGTGTAGGGTACCTGATGCGCAGCAGCCGTCGCCAAGGAGCGGTCTTGACATGGCACACCTGTATCGGGGGGCCGGCGCTAGCGCGGCTCGAGCCGGAACATAGGGATCTTGCGTCCGATCGGCGCCGTCTTGGCGTGATAGTCGCCGTAGCCGGCATAAACCTGCTTGGCGAGTGTATACAGGCGTGCGTACTCGTCAGGATCGGTGACCTGGGTGGCTGCGAAGTTCTCGCCGCCGAACTGGCATTCGGGGTGGGCGATCAGGTTGTAATACCACTGTGGGTGCTTGGCTCCCCCATAGTTCGAGGCCAGCAAGATCACGTCGCGCCCATCGTGGAAGTAGGTGAGCTGCACTTCCCGGGGCTGACCCGACTTGGCGCCCGTGGTCATGAGCGGGGCTGTGGCGACTGTGCCCAACACCGAGGGATAGCGGCCGCCGGTTGCCCGGTACAACGGCGGGTCGATGCGAGGAGCGATATGGCGGGCCCAAGCCTGTCCCGGACGGGAGCGCCCGAGGCGGACGAAGACCTTGTACAGGGGGCCGCGCTTCTTGTGAGGATCAACGTAATGCAAAGGCATGGACGTGACTCCTGTCGCTCACCAGATTCGCCGCACCGTGCCTCGAAGGCTACGAGCAATCGATCATCTCGGCATGAGTGGCCGGCCACTCGAATTGTCGCAGAGGCTGCGCAACATGGGGGCGTGATGCCGCATCCTGCTGCTGTTGTCGCAGGAGCAAGTCTCCGGCCCCCGCCCGGGCATGCTGTGACTTCCGGCGATCCCCTCCCGCGAAGCCCTGTAAAGCAATAGTCTCCCCCAATACCTATGCCTTCCCCCGCGTCTGACCTCGATGGTCCGCAGCCGGTGCAGGTTCCCGGCCCCGACGGGCACTCCGTCGCGCTGCACGATTTTGGCGGCGAGGGTCCGCCACTGCTCTTCGCTCACGCTACCGGCATGCATGGCTGGACTTGGAGCGTTATCGCCCAGCATCTTGTGGGCCAGTTCCATTGTTGGGCACTCGATTTCCGCGGGCATGGTGAATCGGCGGTCGAGGCCACCGATGACATGCACTTTGAGGGTTTCGGCAGGGACGCTCTTGCTATTGCCGATGCGATCGGCGAACGAAACATTATCGGTGTCGGTCATTCGCTGGGTGGCGCGGCGCTGGTGCTCGCGGAGCTCGCACGGCCCGGAACCTTCGCGGAACTCTTCCTGTACGAGCCGGGCCTGAGGCCGAGTTCATTGCCGTCTGACAGCCAACTGGCCTACCAAAACGCGATGATCGAGGCGACGAAGCGACGGCGTTCCCGGTTCGCTTCCGGTGAAGCGGCGCTGGCCACCTATGCCCGTAAACCACCGATGTCGAGTTTTCAAGCAGGTGCCCTCGCGGCGTACGTGGACTACGGTTTTGCCCCGTGTCAAGGTGGTGGCGGCGTCGAATTGAAATGCCGACCGGACGTCGAAGCACGGATCGTCGCGATGACGTTTACCCATGACGCTGTCGCGAGAATCGCGGCACTGAGCTGCCCGCTGACACAAGTTTTCGGGACGTTGACCCCGCCAGTACAGCAGGAGGCGATCGGCAGCGTCGCGCGCCTCACGGGGTCCCGGACGATATCCGTGGACGGGCTCGGACATTTCGGGCCCATGGAGCAACCATGGACCATCGCCAGGGTGATCGAACGAAACGTACTTTCTCCAGAGTCGGCCGCCACTACCGACCAAGTCAACTGAGGCGCGTCACCATAGTCGCCTTGGCAGGCGAGGTGGTACCGTTCGGGATCCGACGAATACGCGGAAAACGAATACGCGGGGTTACCGGTAGAGGTCAACTCCGCTGTCCCCCAACGGCTGTGGCCCACCGATAATCAGCACCGCGCAGTGGTTTACGTTATCGTGAAGCCGGGGTGACTGGCGAAAGCGTTGTCTAGCAGAAAATTTCCTCGCTGTTTGGCCGATTGCTGTAACGCAGTCGTGGTGCGCGCACCGGCTGCATAGAACCACCAGAGGTAAAGCACGTCGAACATCCAGGCACCCTGATAATCCCAACTGGAGTCGGCTCCGCTCTTGCCGACGGGAAAGGCCGACCACGAGGGGAAATTGGCATCATGGCTCTTGCCGCCGAAGTGGCGCGACTCGTGCACCAGCGTCGCCGCGCGCCCCACGACGTCGCGCTGGTAAAAGAACGGAAGATACAGTTCGACGCGCGAGTTCGAGCCACCTGTGAAGGTGGTGGCGTTGGCAGTGCCATCGCCGCATCGGGCGGTTACGTCGTGCATCTGGTCACGGACATAGTGGCGTCCCCAGTGCAGCATGTTGTTGGAGTAATCGTCGTTGTTGTAGTCGTCAGCCGAGTAGTTCAGCAGCCAGAACGCAGCGAAGGTGCGAGACAATGGGAGATCGCTGTTGCAGCAGTCGTCATAACCAAAACCGTTGTGCCACGAGTCGTAATTGAAGCTGTGCGTATTCCAGCACCAGTCGACAAATGCCTGCCAGCAGGCCCGCGACCCATACAGGCTGTCTCCGCTGCTGTTGTTGTCGTGCGCGGGGACCGTACAGTTAGCCACAAGCGGATCCCTCCGGATTGGGTTATCTTCTGCGCGGCGGCTTCCTCGTGTTGGGAACGCCACCGGGCAATGTCGGAGCGGGTTCGGTTTCGATGGAACGCGCTTGCTCGCTGAGAAATCGCCGAGGGTCGGGTACCTGTGGAACGCGATCCACCCTAGGCGTGGAAAGCGTCAGCAGGAAATGCTGATCGGGAGGTAACTCGGCCCGGATCCGGTCGCGGAGATTCCTGAATCGTTTGGTTTCGCGCAATGCTTGGACGGCGGCTCGGCGGATTGAAATCGAGGGCTGTTTCAGGGCGCGCAAAAGCGTGTCGACGGCGTCATCACTTCCTTCGGAGGCCAGGTGACCGATGGCTTCGATGGCCGTGGTCCGCAGGATGGTTTCCTCACCAACGATGGAGAATCCGTGGCTCGGCTCCCTAGGCTCCGGCGGTATCGGCGTTTCAACGACGTAACTGAGAAAGGCGAGAGCGGACTGATGCTTCAACTCGCCGGCCGCAAATACTAGCGCCCAGCGCAGCGGGTAGTCGTGGGCGTGAACGCTGCCGTAGGCGGCGGCCAACTGCACTGTCGCGGCCTCCGGATACCGACGCAGGTCCGCGAGGGCTCGCTGATAGTTCTCCTCTGCGTCGTCGCCAACCTGAACTGCCGCTCGCAAATAGTTGCTGATCGCGGCGCTGGTGCGGGAAACGGCTTGGGATTGGCTGGACTCGGCGTGGGAGAGGGCGTCGTCGGTTGATGGACTCGGCACGTTGTCGGCGCTCACAAGTCCCCCTCGCTGAAAGGCTTACCTGCGGATACTGGTGAGTATAGCGGCGCCGGCGCAGGCGCCGAGGCGTGCTTGGGCAGGATTTCTGCGGCACGTTCACCGATGATGATGCAGTGTGCCATGGTGTTTCCGGTCGTCACGCGGGGCATGATCGATCCGTCAGCGATCCGAAGATGTTCGATTCCATAGACTCTCAGCTGGCTGTCCACCACCGACATGGGATCTTGGCCCATTTTGGCGCTGCAGGTTTGGTGCCAGTAGGTGGAGGCGGCGTCAAGCCACCCTACGCTGTGGAGCGGCGTGGAGCCGATAAGCGCGGGATCGGCGAACATCGGTGAAGCGGGCAGCGCGGCGCTCGATTCTGTGTATGTGGCCACGGGTGCGGTCCGGATGGGCGAACACGTGCATCGGCTCGCTGTAGAACACCTTTTTCATTGCCTCCACCAGCAGCAGGTAGGTGATGATGAACACCACCAGCGCAACCCAGAACTGCCACGGCAGGACGGTGAATCCAAGGGTGCGTCCCAGCGGCACAAGGGTGAGGATAACGCCGATGGCCACCACCGACAGGGTGGTCGCCGTCAGCGTGCCGCTGGGCCTGCTGCGCAGGAACGGCACTTTGCGGGTGCGGATCGCGAAAACGATCAACGTCTGGGTGGACAGGGATTCCACGAACCAGCCGGTGTGGAACTCCACCTCACCGGCGTGCAGCACGCCGAGCATCAACCCGAACGTCAGGAAGTCGAATAGCGAGCTGACCGGGCCGAACGTGAGCATGAAGCGGCGGATGAATGCGACGTTCCAGTGCGACGGTTTTTGCAGCTGGTCCTCGTCGACGCGGTCGGTGGGGATCGCCAGCTGGGAGGTGTCATAGAGCAGGTTGTTCAGCAGGATCTGGCTGGGCAGCATCGGTAGGAACGGCAACAGCGCCGAGGCCGCGGCGGCGCTGAACATATTGCCGAAGTTGCTCGACGTGCCCATCAACACGTACTTCATGGTGTTGGCGAAAATCCTTCTGCCCTCGGCCACCCCGGTGGCCAGCACGCCAAGGTCTTTTTCCAGCAGGATGACGTCGGCGGCGTCCTTGGCCACATCGGTGGCGCTGTCGACGGAGATGCCGACGTCCGCGGCGTGCAGGGCCAGCGCATCGTTGACCCCGTCGCCGAGGAACCCCACCGATCGTCCGGTGCCCCGCAGTGCTTTGATCAGCCGCTGCTTCTGCTCGGGCGAAATGCGGGCAAAAATGGTGTGATTCTGCGCGGCCGCGCCGAATTCCTCATCGCCGAGATGCTCCATCTCCGCACCGGTGATCGTTCCCTTGGACACCAAACCCAGTTCGGCGCAGACTTTTTCGGCCACCTGCGGATTGTCTCCGGTGGCGATCTTGACCTCGATGTTCAGCGCGGCCAGCTGGGCAAGCGATTGGCGGGCGGCCGGTTTGGGCTCATCGGCGAACACGCAAAATCCGGCCAGCATCAACTCGGATTCGTCGGCGGCGGTGATGGTGGTCAACTCCGGCGCCGGCTTGGCGGCCACGGCAACCACCCGCCGCCCGGCGGCGAACAACCCGGCCAGGGTCTGCTGGGCGTCCTGTGGTGTACCCGAGCAGCGGGCCAGCACCTGCTCGGGTGCACCCTTGACCACCAGCAGCCGCTTGCCGTGGTCATCGACCAACACCGAGGTCGCCCGCCGAATAGGGTCGAACGGCAACAGCGCGACCCGGTGGACCTCATCGCCAACGAGCTGCAGAGCACCTGGGTACTGCCACAGCGCGGCATCCAACGGGTTGGTCGCCGCGCCGCCGGTGGCCGGGTCCACGTCGCAGGCCAGCAGCCCCAGCCGCAGCACCGAATCACTGTGGGCCCCGGCCGGGGTCACGGTGTCGACCAAGCTGATGCGGCCCTCGGTCAGGGTTCCGGTCTTATCGGTGACCAGGATGTCGACGTCGCCCAGGTCTTCGATGCACACCAGGCGCTTGACCAGCACCTTGGCCTTGGCCAGCTGCCGCGAGCCGGTCGCCAGGCTGCTGCTGACCACCGCGGGCAGCAGTTGTGGGGTGATCCCCACCGCGATGGATAGCGCGAACAGAGCGGACGTGATCAGGGGCCGGTGGTGCATCAGGTTGGTGACCAAGATCAGCACGATCAGCGCGATCGCCACGCGCAGCAGCAGATAGGAGAACCGGCGCAGACCCGCCTGAAAGTCGGTCTCGGGGGCCCGCTCCCCCAACCCCGCGGCGATCCGGCCGAACTGGGCGTCTTTGCCGGTGGCGTAAACCACCGCCAGACCCTCGCCGGCGCTCACAATCGTGCCCATGAACGCGATGTCGCTCATATCGGTCAGCGCCACACCGGCCGGCACCGGTGCCGGGGACTTCTCCGACCCCGTCGACTCCCCCGACAGGATGCTTTCATCGCATTCCAACGCCGTGGTCTCGATCAACCGCACGTCCGCAGGTACGGCTTCGCCAAGCGAGAGCCGGATCACATCACCGGGGACCAGGTTGGTGACGTTGGCATCGACGAATGTCCCGTCTCGCCGCACGACGGCGGTGTGGTGGACCTCGGAATGCAACGCCGCCGCCGCCTTCTCGGCGCGGTACTCGTTGAAAAACCCCAGCCCCACACTGGCGGCCAGGATGACCGCGATGATCACCGCGTCGGTGCGGTCGCCCAGAAAATACGACGCGACCGCGGTGACAACGAGCAATATCAGCACAGCGTTTTGGAACTGGCGGCCAAGCACCGCCCAGGCGCTGACATGGTGGCTCCGAATGACGTTCGGGCCGTGGCGTGCCAAGCGTTCGGATACCTGCGCACTGGACAACCCGGCCGCGGAGCTGTCCAGCCAGCCCAGCACCTGCTCCACCGGAGCAGCGGCCACCGCCGCAGCGGTCAGCGGCTCGGAGATCGCCCCGCCCGGTGGCGTGGATGTTGTCGACATGTCAGGACCTTTCACCGTGATGGTCTGGCGGCGATAGTTTGCGACTTGACGGATATTGTCGATGACACCGTCCTGTCACGGTATGTCGCTACTCACTGTTCGCCGCGTGTTCAACATGCGCATCGGTGCGCAGCCCCAATCGACGGCCGCGACAACGTCTGGGCACCTCCCGCCTCACCTTGGGAGCTGTGGGCACGTTGCGCCCGGCAGACCCGATCAGGAAACGAGCGCGTTGGCCGCGGCGCGCGCCTGCAGGGCACTGAGCACTGCGTCCTCGGCTTCGTCAATCCCGTCTAGGGCGAACTCGGTTGCCCCCCTCGCGTACGACTCCGCCGTGCCGGCGTTCTCCACAGCCTCGCTCGCGTTTAGCTCGACCTTCTTCTGCTTGATGTCCTTCTTCACCTTGGCGACATGGCTACGCCACCTGTCGCGGATTTCTTGCCAGGGCGCGAACGCTTGATCTTGCACAGTATCAGCCCTGACCTGGTAATCGGCAGCGTTGGATGCCTTACCGTGTGTGCCGGCCACCTCAGTCCGGAGTTGGTTCGCGCTGGCATCCTCTATCTTCTCCTGCGCAATCTTCGCTTTCTCGCAGATCGCTTGAAACTGAGTGCTTAGCTTAGATCCGTGTCGCCCATCAGGAACTCCCTTCTCATTTCAGTCGGATGGGGGGTGCCACCGGCTTATCCTCGATGTTTCGTACCCGGTCATTACTGTTGCGATGGACAAGATGGTTCACTGCGGGCCGATGGCGGCGCTTCGCCATCGGTTGAGTTCCCTGAAGGGGGTGAGGATGACCGCAGCCGTGGCATCCGGCGGCCGTAAGGCCGTATCAGACGATGGCGGATTCCACCCCGTTGCGGGCGGCTGTCGGCGGAGCCGTCTTGGGTGCAGGCACCTCAGCGTCCTGGGCTGAAGTCGGTTCTCGGCCAACGGGCCCGACTTCGCTTGCCGACGGGGCGGTCTCTCCGGTTTGGGCAACCGGCCGGTGATTGACGTGAAGGGCCACGACGGCTTCCCCAACACCGATTGCAAAGCCGACCGGCCAATCGATCACGTTCACCGCGGCCAATATGCCGAGCGCTCCATAGAAGGCGAGCTGGTCAGCCGGAGGCACCGACACTCGGGCCGCAACGGGGACGCGCACAGAGAATCTCTTGGCTCGTTCGACCAGCGAGGAAGCGTCGTCGTGGTGAGAGGCTAGGAAGGAACGTGGCCTTGTCGACATGAGCGTATCCCTTAAAGGCGTGTGATCCTAAATCGTCAACTGCGGTCGATCATTCGCGGCACATAGGCCGCCTTCGCGGACCGGAGCGACTTTCACTGTGGGACAAGCAAACCGGCGACTGCGACCCGCGGCCGGCGCGCGCAGCACCTCCAAGCCTGACGGGTGCTCCAGGGCCGCGAACCCATCTAGCTCGCCAACGTGGACGATCTTGCCGTGCAGGTTTCCCGGTTCCTGCCACCATCGCGTGCGCCGCATGGTTTGGCTCGCCGGCAGCCGATTCTCCGAGACCAGAGTAGTGAGAGTCAGCCACGTGGCATTGCTGCTTCCCAGGTAGCTCTGCCCGAGTGTTTCAATGTCGTTGGGCGAGAAGGCGGATACTTCGCCATCGTGGCGCCGTTTCTCGGCTACTGGGTCGAACAGTACGAGTCCATCACGTGGGCCGAGGAACTCATCGAACCCGCAAAGGCCGTCGGGCACCGGCGGCTGGCCCAGCTCTACACCATGGCAGTGCATCGCTACTTGACCGGAGGCGTCAAGGAGACCGCACGCTACATCGAGGCAGCACGGGCGGCCATCGACAGTGTGCGGTTCGACGAAATCCGCGACTGGTTAGACTCGATTGGCACCGGATACCTCACGATGGGTCAGCTGGAGCGGTCCATGGAATGGTGCCGGAGCGTGATCGCACGAAGGCCGGGCACGCACTACTCCACTCGGCTATTCCTCGCTCTGGCGCTGACCAGCGCCGGCGAATTTGACGCGGCGATGGCGACCGCACAAGACCTGCTCACCACCGCCGGTGCTGCAGACAACCCGCACTTGGTTTGCTCAGCGCTCCTCGCCTTTGGCTGGGCCTACCGCGACGCCGACCCCGCCGGCGCGTTGGACGCCCTTCGCCGCGGACTGCAGATCGCACAGGACAGCGGCAACCGCCAGATGGAATCCGCTATTGCGGTCATGCTGTCGAGGCTGGTGGCCAGGGATGGCGAGCCCACCGACGCCTGCGACTATCTGACCCTGTCGCTCCGCCACTACTTCGACTCCGGCTGCTTCAAGATGATGCGCACCCCGCTGGCGATTCTCGCCGTCTTTCTCGATCGGCTCGGGCGTTACGAATCAGCCGCGACTATCAGCGAATTCGCGGCCAGCCCGCTCGCGCGCGCGTCCATCGCGGAATTCTCCACCACGATCGCTCATCTGCGAGGCGTTCTCGGCGCCGAGACGTATGCCTACTTCGCCGACGCCGGGGCGAACATGACCAACGCCGCCATGGCGGCATACGCGTTCGAGCAGATCGACCAGGCCCGCGCCCAACTCCCACCTGCCGACTTAGGGCATCCCCGCGCAAATTGACCGCTGCGCCGTCAACGACGAGAAGAGGTCCTCCCGCACTCGGCGGCTGCCGTGGCTAGTGCCAGTCGGCGCTCTCCAGCCGGCAGCGCTCTGATACCGCCGCAACCAGAGCGAATATGCGGAAATCGAATACGCGGGGTTACCGATACGCGGGAATCTCGGCTGCAGCAGCGAATTGCGGAGTTGTGCGCCACCGATCAGCAGTTCACCGCTGCCCGGCCCAGCGAGGCCTCAGCGAGGCGACCGACAAGCCTGAGTTGCGGCTGTCGCAGGTCGTGCGAACCGTGATGGAGGGCTACGCGGGCCGGCCGGCGGTAGGGCAATGTGCGGTCGAGTTCGTGCTGCGACCCGCAGACCGGCCGCACCTCGGCGGAATTGCTGCCCAGGTTTGAGACCATGACGTACGACTCCAGCTTGTCGGTGTTGGGTCGTCCCAGGACATTCTTGACCTCGCGGGCATTGACCAGCTGCACCGCCAGCCCCGCCGACTCCAGCAGATAGAACCAGATCCGCCGATAGTCCGAGGTGGACTCGGCGGTCACCTTCTCGATCCCGACACCGACCAGGTGATCGGCCAACTCGGTCACCGCACCCGTGGTCGCCTCGACGTCCCACACCCCGCTGCTACGCCGGCCGCCCGGCTCGGGTGCGGCAAGCGCACACAGACCTTTCCCGACGGCCTTGGCCACGTCAATCGCATACACTCGCTCAATCACCAGCTCATGATCACGTCGGGTGCTTTTGCCGGCTGCATCTTCACGTCCCTTGTCCTCCAACCGATTCCGCAACCTACAGAGGGGCTGCCCGGGGGCATCGGTTGAGGGAACCGAAATTCTGACGGGCGTGCTCGAAACAACAGTGCGTGACCCTAATGAGAACTGGCGGGTCGGTCATCCGGCAGACTCGCTACCGGTAGCGGCCGGTGGGTGAGCACTCCGTGACCCAGGACTTCGAGTCCTTATGGAAGATCGTTGCCCCCGCCGGTCTCCCGGGA
>NZ_DATFZD010000091.1:0-4837 GCF_035314665.1 Mycobacterium sp.
CGGCCCGCCGGCGCGACGACCCGCTGGGCGCGCTCAGTGAGCGCGAGCGCGAGGTGCTGGCGCTGATGGCCGAGGGACGCTCCAACGCCGGCATCGCCCATCGGCTGTGGGTCACCGAGGGCACCGTGGAAAAACACGTCCGCAGCATCCTGATGAAGCTCAACCTTCCCGAGACGGGCGACGACCACCGCCGTGTCCTGGCGGTGATCACCTTCCTCGAAGCCCGCTGACCCGCGGACGAGGTCACCAACGGCGTCACCGGAGAGCCCGTACCTGGACGCGAACCCCAGCGCCCGCTCGTCGCCACCATGTTCGGCGAAATCCCTTCAGGGCCTGACCGAACTGGGTTACGACGCGGACGCCATCGCCGAGATGCACGCCGACCACGTCGTCTGATCGGGCGCGCCGTTCGCGAGCCCGGTTGGCGTTCAAACGCTCATGGCGCGGCATTAAGCGAGTCAAATAGCCTGCAGCGCAGAGCTTCAGGATGTGCACCGCGCTATCGCGGTCCTGAAGGTCGGCGAACCGATCGCCGCACCTCTCGGCGTCCACGGCATCGCTACCGGGCACGGGTTCTCCCGCAACGGGACCCGCGCGCCACTGGTGGCTAACAGGTGGCGACAGATTCCGGCTGGCGTGCTCGACGTGCTGACTGCTGCAGCTTCACAGTTGTTGTATGGAGGCTCTGAGCCGGCGGCGCAAGATGATCATCTTGATCTCGTGCTGCCTGAGCCTGCTGATCGTGTCGATGGACGCGACGATCGTCAACGTCGCCATCCCGTCGATCCGCACAGAGCTGCATGCGTCGGCTTCTGAGCTGCAGTGGGTGATCGACGTCTACACGCTGGTGCTGGCGTCGCTGCTGCTGCTCTCCGGAGCCGCCGCG
The DNA here is from genome assembly GCF_035314665.1 of Mycobacterium sp. Taxonomy (GTDB): domain Bacteria; phylum Actinomycetota; class Actinomycetes; order Mycobacteriales; family Mycobacteriaceae; genus Mycobacterium. The sequence goes on from NZ_DATFZD010000091.1 coordinate 887, forward strand.
GACCGGTTTGGCCGCCGGCGGGTCTTTCAGATCGGGTTGACGATTTTCGCCGTCGGATCGCTGTTGTGCAGCGCGGCTCCTGATATACACACCCTGATCGCGGCCCGATTCTTGCAAGCAATCGGCGGTTCGATGCTCAATCCTGTTGCGCTGTCGATCATCAGTCAGGCGTTCGTCGGCCGGGTCGAGCGCGCTCGTGCGATCGGCGTCTGGGGGCCGTCATCGGTATTGCGATGGCGCTCGGCCCGATGACGGGCGGCGCGCTGATCGCTCTGGGCGACTGGCGCGCGGTGTTTTGGATCAACGTGCCGATCTGCGCCGCCGCGATTCTGCTCACCGCGATCTTTGTCCCGGAGTCGCGCTCGGCCACGATGCGAGACGTGGACCCGGTCGGTCAGGCGCTCGCCGTGACCTTCCTGTTCTCCGTCGTCTTCGTCCTGATCCAGGGACGTGAAATGGGCTGGACAGCCGCTCCGTCCGTCGCCATAGCGGTCGTCGCGGTGGTGGCGTTGTGGGGATTTCTGCGCTATGAATCCCGGCACACCGATCCGTTCATCGACCTACGGTTCTCCCGCAGCATCCCGTTCGCGTCGGCGACGGTGATCGCGGTGTGCGCGTATGCCGCCTACGGCGCCTTCCTGTTCATGATGTCGTTATATCTGCAGGGCGAGCGGCATTACTCGGCTGTCCACACCGGCCTGATGTACCTGCCGATTTCTGTCGCAGCCCTGTGTCTGGCGCCATTGTCGGGCCGGTTGGTAGGCCGCTTCGGCGCACGGCCGTCGTTGCTCGCCGCCGGAATCATGATCACCGCGGCGACGGTAATGCTGGCCGGCCTCACGGTGACGGCTCCGGTGTGGTCAGTGGTGCTGATCTTCGCGGTGTTTGGTGCCGGCTTCGCGATGGCCAACGCACCGATCACGAACGCCGCGGTCAGCGGCATGCCGACGGATCGCGCGGGTGCGGCCTCGGCGGTGGCCTCGACCAGCCGTCAGGTGGGCGTCAGTATCGGTGTGGCGCTGTGCGGTTCGCTCGCCGGGGCGGCTCTGACCGCAAGCGCTGCCCAATACACCGCGGACGCCAGGCCGCTGTGGTTGGTGTGCACAATGCTAGGACTCGGGATCACCACGCTGAGCATCTATTCGACGTCGCGCCAGGCGATTCGCTCGGCCGAGCGGCTCGCACCGCTCATTGCCGAACCCACGAAGCGACCGGAGCGCGATTGTGCTTCCTTGAGCCCACCACGTTCGAGCGGCACGCAACACACCGCCGTCTGCAAATGACGCCCCAGCGAAACGAGCCGCCGCGGGGCGGCGATGTCAGTGATCACGTCGGCAGAATGCGGTCTTGGATGCCGCGCGGTGAGCTCGGCACACGGGCAGCCCTGACGGTGTTCACTATTCCCAACTACCGTCGTTTCGTTGGCGGGCAGTCGCTCAGCCTGATCGGATCCTGGACCCAGACCGTCGCCCAGGGGCTGCTCGTTTTGAACCTGACGCATTCGGGCTTGACGCTGGGCCTGGTCACCGCCACCCGATACCTGCCGGTCCTGCTCGGCACCCCATATGCCGGGCTGATCGTGGACCGCCACAACAAACGGCGCATGATGATGCTGACCTCGATGCTGCTGGCGGGCGTCTCGGTCATCGTGGGCATCTCGGTGCTGGCCCGCACCATTGCGATCTGGCAGGTGTTCGTCGCCGCGGCGGTCTTCGGGATGGTCACCGCGGTGGACAATCCGGCCCGGATGGCGTTGATCCCTGAGCTGGTCGGCGCGGACCTGATCCGGCGGGCGGTCACCACCAACAGCATCTTCGCCAACGTCGGGCGTGCTGTCGGTCCGGCGGTCGCGGCGGTGCTGATCCACGCCTTCGGACTGGGTTGGTGCTTCCTGTTCAACGCGCTGAGCTTCGGCATGGTGCTGATCGCGCTGACGAGGCTGGACACCCGGGCCTTGCGCGCTGGCACCGCTGTACGGCGCCGGGGTGGGCAGCTTCGGGAAGGCCTCAACGTGGCCCGCGGGAACCGCGACATCGCCGGCCCGCTGGCGATGATGGTCTTCGTCGGAACCTTGACCTACGAATTCGAAGTCAGCCTGCCCATTTTCGCTGAGCAGACCATTCACGGCGGACTGGACGGCTACAGCTGGCTCACCAGCGCGTTCGGCGCCGGGGCAATCGCGGCCGGCCTGGTCCTGATGCGCTGGCCCCAAACCGGTCTGCCCCGGTTGGTGGTCGCGAGCGCCGGGTACGCCGTCGCGATGACCTTGATCGCGTTCAGTCCGACACTTCAGGCTGCGATTGCGGCCGCGGTGCTGGTCGGAGCGTGCAGCATAGCGTTTTTGACCACCGGGAACGGCACCATTCAGCTGGCGGCACCACCGGACATGCGCGGCCGGGTGACCGGTTTGTGGACCACCGCGTTCGTGGGTTCCACGCCGATCGGCGCGGTGATCATCGGCAGCATCGCCCACTCGTTGGGTGGGCGGGCCGCACTCGGAATCGGTGCCGCAGGATGCCTTGCCGCGGTTCTGGTCGGCCTGTTGATCCTTCGTCACACAGGGCCGGTGCAGTGCGCGCCGCGCCCGCAGATCGCCAACCACCACGTCGCCGCAGCCGTCACACAGGCCGCGCAGCTGCCCGCACCGATAGCGCCCGGGGTGGCGACGATGTACGTCAACGCTCAACCCCTCACACAGTGAACCCACGGAGACAACATGACCGATTACGTGATCCCACCGCCGCCGGTAGCTTCGTTACCGGTGAGCACCGGCGCCAAGCGCTTTCCCGTCCGTCGCGTGTTCTGCGTCGGACGCAACTACGCGGCCCACGCCCGCGAAATGGGTAAGGATCCGATCGCGAACCGCCCTTTTTCTTCATGAAGCCGGCCGATGCCGTGATCGACGCCAAGGGTGTGATTCCCTACCCTCCGCTCACCTCGCAGTTGCATCACGAAGTCGAAATGGTGGTGGCACTCAAGGCCGGCGGCATCGACGTAGCGGCGAAGGACGCACCGCGCCTCGTCTGGGGGCTACGGCGTCGGTGTCGACCTCACCCGACGTGACATCCAAGACGAGGCGAAGAAATTGAGCCGGCCCTGGGACTGGGCCAAGGGTTTTGACGCCTCAGCGCCGTGCAGCCCGATCCATCCCGTTGAGGTCGTCGGCCACCCCACCACAGGCGAAATCTGGCTTAAGGTGAACGGCGAGCTCAAACAACGCGGCGACCTGCAGGACCTGATCTGGTCCATCCCGGAAGTCATCAGCTTCGTCTCGCAAACGGTGCACCTCGCGCCCGGCGATCTCATCTACAGCGGAACCCCCGCCGGCGTGGGGCCGATGCAGCCGGGCGATGAAATCACCGGCGGCGTTGAAGGTCTGGCTGAGTTCGACTTCACCATCAGTCCACGCCCCGCCTGAGGCGAAACGCGATCGCCAGTCTGGCCGCTACCGGTCTAGCGCAGCTACTGTGCTGCGTGAACATCATGACTGCGGGCCGCCGTGGGGTGCCGCAACCAGTGGCCTCCGACGGCAACCACGAGCACAACGAGCAGCGCGGCCGCGAACACCCACACCACTTCCGCGAAGGCCCGCAGACCGGGCAGATGGACGGGAAGTGTTGCAGCGGCCGTGGCGACGATCCCGGTTGCCATGACGGAGGCGAACCAATTGGGCCTCAGACGTCCGAGGATCTCTGGTACCGCCCGGTCGTCCGGGCTCACAGTTGCCATGAACTCGAATCGCTACTGCCGCGGGTCGGCGTCTCGGGGCGATCCCGCGTCTTGGTGCAGGACATCGACCTCAGCGTCGGTACCAAACCCGGGATGCGTCAGCCCTGTTGTACGACATTCGATTCACCGGACTTGTCGACACTTGGCGAGCCCGAGTGAAAGGTGACCTGGTTGTTGAAACCCGAGGCCTCGATGCTGTCCGCGGCGTCGACGGTCACTGAG
>NZ_DATFZD010000092.1:0-3220 GCF_035314665.1 Mycobacterium sp.
TTCGGCCATGGGCGCCAACGCATTTGCCGACCGCGCCCGCCGCGAGCTTGAGGCCACCGGGGAGAAGGTACGCACGCACCGCGAGGAGCCGGGCGTCGAACTGACCCCTCAAGAGCATCAGATCGCCCAGCTCGCGCGGACACGGCGCACCAATCCCGAGATCGGCGCCGAACTGTTCCTGAGCGGCCGCACCGTGGAATGGCATCTGCGCAACGTCTTCGCCAAGCTCGGTATTGGCTCACGCCACGAACTCGACGCCGCCCTCAGCCGCAGACCACTAACCGGCGCCGCCACGCCGGACCGAGAACGCGGGTCGTAGCGCGTTCCCAACCACCGCCGGCGGGGCATTCCGCGGCGAGAGGCTTTGCTCGGCGCTCGAAAGATACATACTTACTGCATGCCGCCCCGAAGTCGGCGCCTTGCTAGTCCGCCGTTGACGGCTGCGCGCCTCGGTGCGTTTCTGAGGCCGTCGGCAGTTCCTGCTCGCAGGCTGGTGATCACCGGTGCTACTGGGTTTCTGATCGTCGAAGCTGTGCTCACCGTTCTCCTCAAGCAAGTCGATCCCCGGGACCCGGTTGGGATCGTCTACGCCGTCCTGATGGGCGTCGCACTGGTGGGCAACTTTGTGGCCGGTGTCGCGGTAGCGGCTGCCGCAACCGCCGACCGGCGCCGCGAGGCCGAACTAGCGGCCGACCTGGCTCACCTGATGCTGCGCGCCGCCAATCTGCAGTCCGCGGCCGAGGCTGCCGCCCAGCACCTTGCTACTTCTTTGAGATTGGAGTTCGCGGGCATCGACCTGAATGAGGCGGCCGGCGAGTATTCGCGATCGGCTATCCCGCTGCATAACGACGACGGGGTGCTTGGCATCCTTCAGGTACCAAACGATCTCGCCCGAGAGACGCGCCAGCGCCTGCTCCAGGTGGTGCCCACCCTCGAGGCCTTGCTCGCCGCCGCCCGGGACCGGGAGAACATCAACAAGAGCTTGATCGAGAGCCGTCAAAGGCTCGAGCGTTTCTTCGACCTGTCGTCCGACCTCATGGTGATTTCCGACCAGGGCCACCTGCTGCAGGTCAACCCTGCCTTCGAACGGACCCTGGGCTATCAGGTCGACGATTTGGCGCCCGCGCCATTCGACTTAGTGCCGACGGAAGATTTGGCCAGGCTTCGAGAGCCGATCAACGAGCTCACCGATGGACGCGGACCCGTTCGTTTCGAGAATCGGGCCACCAGCCGCGACGGCTCCCCGCGATGGATCGAATGGAGCGTGGCGCCACACCAGGGATTGTTCTATGCCGTTGGCCGCGATGTCACGCGGCCGCGCGCCGAACAAGAGCAGCTACGCGAAACCCAGACCATGCTCGAGGCCAGCAGCGACGCGTTGCGCGCGCTCGCCGTACAGCAGTCGGCGCTGCGGCGGATCGCGACGCTGGTAGCTCAAGGCGTGAGCCCCGACGAGGTGTTCTGCGCGGTGGCCGAGGAAATGGGCCGATGTTTGCGCGTCGCCGGCGCGGCGGTGTCCCGCTACGAGGACGACGCGATCACCGTTCTGGCGTTGGCGCGGGTTCCGGAGAGCAAAGACATGATGTCTTCGGGTGAGCGCTTGCCGCTTGACGGCGACAACGTTGCGACGAGGGTGTTTCGCACCGGGCTTCCGGCCCGGATGGACAACCACGACGACGCCAGCGGTGCGATCGCCGACCGAATGCGACAGGTGGGTGTCCAATCGATCGTCGGGGTTCCGATCGTCGTCGGCAGCCGCGTCTGGGGCATGGCGAGCGCCGGCAGGGTTGACGCCGATCCGCTGCCCGCGGATACCGAAGAACGCATCGCGGATTTCACCGATCTGGTCGCCACTGCGATTGCCACCGCTGTCGGCCGCGAAGAACTGCAGGCCAGCCGCGACACGTTGGGGGAACTCGCCGAGCACCAGGCCGGCCTGCGGCGGGTGGCAACGCTCGTCGCACACCAGGCCGGCCCGGTGGAGGTGTTCGAAGCCGTCTACTACGAAATGGCGCGATGCGTGCACGCTACAAGCGCTGCGCTGTACCGCTACGAAGACGACCGGGAGGCCAACATCCTCGCCGCCCGGCACGATCCTGGATTGCAGGCCCTGCCCGTCGGCGGGCGCGTGACATGGGAGGACGACCGTGTCCTGGCGGCGGTGTTCAGCACCGGCCAGCCCGCCCGCCAAGATAGTCCCGAAGCTGGCATCGGTACGGCACTCGGTGTTCCGGTTGTAGTGGACGGCCGGGTGTGGGGCGCGATCAGTACCGCCTCCTCGGGGCCGGAACCGCTCCCATCCGACACCGAGACGCGCATCGCAGACTTCGCCGATCTGATCGCGACCGCGATCGCCAACACGGCGGCGCGCGAACAGCTGGATGCCAGCCGCGACAGCCTGCGTCAGCTGGCTCGACAGCAGACGGCGTTGCGCCGGGTGGCCGAACTGGTCGCCCGTGACGCCGAGCCTGCCGAGGTATTCAACGCGGTGGCCGAGGAGATGGCCAGTTGTCTGGACGCCTACAACGCAACGGTGGCCCGTTACGACGGTGATGCCATCGTCATTGCCGCTCTTGGACGCCCGGACGTTGACATTCCGAACCCGCCGGCGGTGGGTGAGCGGTTCCCGCTGGACGGCGACCACGTCGCCGTGACGGTTCGGCGCACCGGCCGCCCCGCTCGGATGGACAGCCACGAGCACGCGACCGGTGCTGCGGCGGCACGCATCCGCAGATTTGGGATCCAATCCATGGTCGCGGTCCCCATCGTTGTCGGGTCACGTCTGTGGGGCGTGGCCGCCGTGGCGTCGCGGACAGAGCCACTCCCCGCCGACACCGAGGTACGCATCGCAGACTTCGCCGAGTTAGTGGCAACCGCGATCGCCAATGCGGCGGCGCGCGAACAACTGAACGCCAGCCGTGAAAGCCTGGGTCAGCTGGCTCGACAGCAGACGGCATTGCGCCGGGTGGCCGAACTGGTCGCCCGCGAGGCGGAGCCTGCGGCGGTGTTCAACGCGGTGGCCGAGGAGATGGCCAGTTGTCTGGACGCCTACAACGCAACGGTGATCCGCCACGACGGGGACTTCCTCGTCATAGAGGCTATTGCAGCCCTGAACCAAGACCTGCCAAGCCCGCCGGCAGTTGGCGCGCGGTTACCGCTGGATGGCGACCACATCGCCCCAATGATTCTGCGCACCGGCCGGCCCGCCCGGATGGACAGC
>NZ_DATFZD010000093.1:0-4526 GCF_035314665.1 Mycobacterium sp.
CTGACCAGGGCGCGGTGATGGGCACTGTGCAGCCAGGTGAGAAACTTGATCGCCTCGGTGATCTCCTGTTTGGCGTATCGCGCGCCGGCAGCGGAGCTTTGTCCTGGAACCGATGCTTTGCGTAACCGCCGCAGATGATGCCACCTGGCGAATTGTTCCACCGGAGCGCGCACGGCCGGCTCGGTGACCGACTCGAGTTTCTCAACGAGCCAACGCTCGAACCGGGCCAGCGGTTCGTCGCGGGCAGCCAAGATGCCGGCGTGTTCGAGCAGGCTCCGCAGATGGTTGGTCGCGATGTCGGTACCGGCTTTGTCGAGGCCCTGATGGGTCAACGGGATCTCCCCACGGGCCAGTCCTGCCAGCAGTGCCTTCACTTTGGGCGAACGCTTCCAGCTCAGGATGCTGGCGGGCCGCTCAACGCGGCACAGTGCCTCGACGATGGCAGCCATGGCTTGTGGGTCGTGCGCGCCGTCGATCATCAACGCGGTCAGATCCTCGCGAAGGGCGCAGCGGGCACAGGTTCCGCGCCGGTAGAAATCGCCTTCGGCCCCGCAGCGTCGGCACGTGAAGTCTGCGGGAATCCCCGCGCACGACAAACAGATCGGCTGCCGATCTGCGTCGATGGCCAGGCCGGGAAGCACCCCGTTGTGGCCGCACCCGGGGCAGACACCACGAGTGCGCATCGCTGCGTAAAAACAGCTGTAGCACAGGTCCTCACCGGGCCAGGACGCTCGTCGCTGGTTGGCCATCCGCTCACACCGGCTGCAGCGGAACTGCTCGCCGGTAACCCGCGGGCGGCCCCGTTTGGTTGAGCGCCGGTTGGGGCTAATCGTCATCGCTGATCACCCTGGCTCGGCGCGGACGCACCGCTTTGTTGAGCTCGACCACGTTGGGCCTGGGCGCCGTCTGCGAGCCGGCGGACGCTTTGCGTCGGCGGACGTCGGCCGCGGTCACGGTGACCAGGTCCTCGACGCCGCAACCCAAGATATCGCACAGTGCGGCGATCATTTGAAGCGAAACCCGTTCGGGGCGTTGATGAACCACGCGATACACCTGTGGCCGTGAAAGCTCGATCCCGCGTTCGGCAAGAAGCGGAATCAGATCGGTACTGTTGTGCATCCCGCGAGCGGCCATCAGCTCGGCCAACCGCCAGGTGTAGTCGACTCGCCGTTTCATCAGCTTTCCTCCCCCAACGACAGCGCGGTGTTGATGGTGGTGTCCAACACCCGGCGCAACGTGCTGACCCGGTAATCGCTGGACACGCAGGTATACAGCGACGTCGTGCTGGCATGGTCGTGACCCATCTGGTCCTGGACGAACCGGGCATCCCAGCCGTCTTCGATCAAATGGGTGGCATACGACCGGCGCAGCGAGTGCAGATCTAATCCGTCTGGCAACTCCAGCTCCCGACAATACCGACGGAACCGGCGCAACAGCGTGTTCTCGGCGACCAACGCGCCTCGCTCGCTGGGGAACAAATCAAGCCCATCGGTCATACCCGGCTGGCCGTGCGCAAGCCAGTCGGTGATCACCTCGGGAGTCCACTTAAAGACCGTCAGGACGCCGCGCCGCTTGGGTGGAGATCCCTTCTTGGCCTTGCCGTAGCGGACCTGAACAACGCCGTAACCGCCGAACTCCCGGGCGTGGGCATTGCGGGAGAAATCCACGGTCTGCAGATGACGCAGCTCGTTGAACCGCAGCCCGTAGGAGTAGGCGAGCTTGAACATCGTCGCATCCCGGTAGGCCGGCAGCCAGCCCTTACGCGCCGAGGCCGCGATCAGCGACACCTGGTCGTCGGCATGGTCGAAGAAATCCTGCAGCTCTCGTTTGGTAAACGCGCGCTTGGCCGGGGACTGCTCGTTGTCCTGCACGTGGACCGCGGTGTTCCACTCGAAAAACACCTGAGCGGGATGCGTGCCGAACCGCTGTTCGCACACCCGATCCCACCCGTAATCGGGATCGCTGACATACGAGCAGAACAACCGCAACGCATTCTGGTAACGACGCACAGTCGACTGCTTGCATCTTTTGACCGACCGCAGATCGCCGAAGAACTCCTCCACCAAGGCCGGCGTCCACATCCACGGGAACTCATTGGTGTGCTCGACGAAACGCGCGACCAGCCGGATCCGTCCCGCAATCGTGTCATGGCCCAGGTTGCGACACATTTGCTGATTGCGCCATCCCTGCAGCATCTCATCAACGGTCTGCACCTCCGGATGCAGCAGCGGAACCGACCCGACGACATGCACGCGGCCACTCTTATCGAGGGGCAAATCAGCCTCCAAACCGGTCTCATCGGATGAATCATTGAATCATTCACTGAATCAATACCACATCGCTGCAGCTAGGAGGCCACTGAACAACCGGGATCGCGGGTAGGTCGGATCTTGACTGGTGTGGCGACTGCGATCCGGGAGATTTCGAAAATGCGCTGGCGAGCAGTAGAACTGGGGCCCGGTGGCCCGCTGGCTCGTCGTGAATGGGGTCGGGCGGGTGGCCCTGGCCGTCAGGCCAGGGCCCAGGCCCCGTCGCGGCGGGTGAGGCCACCGTTGATGAGTGTGCGGAGATTGATTGCGGCGCAACGGGTCCGCAGCCAGGCGTGGTTCTTATCGATACCGAGGTAGCGCAGCTTGATCCGTCGCCCGCGGCTGGTGGCGGTCCACGCGATGACCCGTTCCACCATCGAGCGGGTGGGGTAGGCCTGCTTGAACTCGGGTGTTCGGGCCTGCGTGCGGGCGGCGCGCAGCAGCTGCTCGTGGGGGTGGATGCTCATCGACCGCCCATCGGTGGCGGTGGTGCATCGGGATCGCAGCGGGCAGTCGGCGCACACCGCGCCGAAGGTCACCATTCGTTTCGTGCTCATGACCCGGGTGTGTCCACCCGGACAGGTGACGGTGCCGTCCTGCTCATCGATGGTGAAGTCGTCGAGAGTGAATCCGCCGTCCACCGCGGGGCACAGCGGTTTGGGCTTGATCACGGTGTCGTGCCCGCCCGCGCGATAGGCGGCGCGTGCCGCGCCGGTGCCGTAGGCCGAATCGGCATACACCTCGAGTCCACTGCCCTGGCCCTCGGCGCCGGCATCGACATCGTTGCGCCGGCTGTCGGCGGGCTCGGCCGCATCGTGCCGGGCCGCAACGGTATCGGCATCGTGCGGCTCGCCGGCTGGGGCCGGCTCGTCGGTGACAGACGACGACGCCACCGGCGCCTGACTCCCGTTGGCGTGCTCGCCCTGGTTGGCGGCTGGGGTGTGGTGGTAGCGGTCGCGGGCGATCATCTGCTCGCCGACCACCGGGTCGCTGCTAGCCTCTCCGGACGCCTTGGTGAGTTCGCAGTCGGTGATCAGTGCGGTCTCCGGTTCGGCGGCCACATGCCCGCGGAAGCCGTCCTTGCGGTTGGACTTGGACTTGCGGGTGTGCCGGGTCTGGACATCGACGGTCGAGATGACCCGGTCGTGAGCGACCTTGCGGGCAATCCGCCACCGCCCGTCGGTGCCGTCGGGGTCCCCGGCCGGTTCCACGTCCTGACCCGCGACCAGCGCCAACAGCCCCAACGCATCCGCCGCGGCGTCGTCGCGCTCCGGTGCGTCCTGGCCGGTCAGTTCGGCCAGTACCGCCAACGCGTCGTTCACCAGGTCCGACACCAGGTTCTGCTTGGCCTGCCGATCGTCCCAATCGATGTCGGGCTTGCCCGGTTTCGAATAATCCAGCCTCGCGACCCGCTCGATCACCGGTTTCGCGCCCGGCACCAGCCGCGCCACCTTCCGCATCGCCGCCACCAGCTGAGTCACCGTGTCCTGGGTGGCCACCGCGTCGTCGAACACCGTCGAATCCACGCACCGCTTGCGCCGCCCCCGCAGGATCCCGGTCTCGGCGATCACCCGCGCGACTGCGTCGAACACCCGATCCGGGCGCTCCGAGGCGGCGACCCGTTTGCGCCAGTACACCAGGGTGGACGGGTCGAACGACACCTGCGTCAACGACCGCCCGCACGCCACCTTCCACCGAATGTCGTAACGCAGCGCCTCCGCGGTCTGCGGATCCGACAAGTCATACAGCTCCTTAAGCACCAGCACCGACCCGACCAGGTCCGCCGGCAGCGACGGCCGCCCGGTCGAGGAGGAGAACAGGTCGGCGATGAACGAATCCGGGAACAACGCGTGGCGGTGCTCGGCCAGGAACGCGAACACGCTGTCCGGCGGTACCAGCTCCCCGACCAGCGACTGCGCGTCCAACAACTCCCGCTCCGACCACGTAATCCCTTGCACCACAACATCATCACACGTCACACGGCACACAGCCGTCAGGCACGACGAGCGATGGACGAGTTGTTCAGTGGCCTCCTAGGCCCACCGCTGCCGGTCGGACCACCGGGGATCGAGCCACCACCCCCGCCAGGCCCACCACCCCCGCCGGGACCCCCGGAATGGCGGTCGTCGGTGTAGACGTCGGCACGCTGGACGGGGGGCTGGTCGTCGTCGGGCTCGAGGTGCTGCTGGTTGATCCACCACTGCCGCCGCCACGCAG
>NZ_DATFZD010000094.1:0-41193 GCF_035314665.1 Mycobacterium sp.
GAACGGATCACCGTCGCCGACGACGAGAGCATGCATACCGCCTCGCTGGTGGCGGCACTCCGTAGTGCGACCGAAGAACTCCCGCCAGGCGCCCGCGTTCTGCTCATTGCCGCCGGCGCGGGAGTCACCGCGGGTGCCGCTCTCTACCACGCGGCGCCACTCGCGGCCCTAAGACCATCGGGTTAGTGACCGATGCCTCCTGACAGGACGCCGTTGGACCAATATCGTCAGGCGTAGCAAGAAGTCAAGGAGAATGTCTTGTCGAAACTCACTACGCACCCGGGGGTCGTCGTCGGCGTCGACGGCTCGCCGGGCTCTATGTTCGCGGCCCAGTGGGCCGCCCGCGACGCCGAGTTACGCAATGTTCCGCTGACGTTGGTACATGTTGTTCCGGCGACAGCGGGGACATGGCTGGAATCGTCATTGATCCCGGCGTGGATAGGTGCGCAGCGCGAACGTGGGCGACAAGTGCTTGACGACGCGCTCAAGATCGCGGGCGAAAGCTGTCAGCGTGGCCAATCACAGATCGACTGCGAAATGTGTTCTGGTATAACCGTTCCCGTTCTAGTCGACCTGTCTAAAGACGCCGAATTGGTGGTGGTGGGCTGCCTCGGTACCGGTACGTTGCGGGGCCGTCATTTAGGTTCGGTGAGCTCCGGGCTTGTCTATCACGCGCACTGTCCGGTCGCAGTCATCCACGATGGCGTCGAGTTGACTGCCGATACCGCGCGGGCCCCGGTGCTGTTGGGGATTGGCGGGTCGCCGGAGTCGGAGTTGGCGACCGCTGTCGCGTTCGATGAAGCCTCCCGCCGGAAGGTGGGGCTGGTGGCCTTGCACGCGTGGAGCTCTATGGGTGTGTTCGATACCATCGTCAGTTTCTCGGGTCCCGGCTGGCCGGCACTGAGGGCGGTAGAGGACGAGATAGTTGCCGAGCGTTTGGCCGGCTGGGCTGAACGCTACCCCGATGTGCCTGTGCAGCGGCACATCGTGCGCGATGAGCCGGCGCGTCAACTCGTGGAGACATCCGAGTGGGCTCAGCTAGTGGTGGTCGGCAGTCATGGCAGCGGCGGATTCGCCGGAATGTTGTTGGGCTCGGTCAGCGCGGCAGTAGTCCTGTTGGCCCGCGTGCCGGTCATTGTTGCACGCGAAGCTCCAGCGTAATTGTGTTGGGCCTGAAAGGTTTACGGCTGGCTAGTCGACTGCCGACGAGTGCCGCGTGACCACGATGGTGATTCCAGGTGTGCAGCACGCTTACGAACGGCCCTCCGGCGCGGGGACTTCCGTCCCTACCGCCGGCGTCCCTGAACTGGTCGGATTCAGGTGTGGCTGACCACGCCCCGACAGAGCGGAACTGATAGCAATGAAGACACCGATGAGGTCGGGAAGCACAATCGTGACCCTGACGATGAATCCGGCGCTCGACATCACCACGCACACCGATCGGGTCATCCCGACCAACAAGATGCGATGCGGGCTGCCCCGTTACGATCCCGGCGGCGGAGGAATCAACGTCGCACGAATCGCCCATGTGCTCGGCGCGTCGGTATCGGCGCTCTTTCCGGCGGGCGGCCACACCGGCGACAAGGTGACCGATCTGGTAGCTGACTCAGGGGTGCCGGTGCAGCGGATCACCGTGGCTCACTCCACCAGGGAAAGCTTCACGGTGGACGAGAACACGACCGCGCAGCAGTACCGATTCGTCCTCCCGGGTCCGTCGCTTACCGATGCCGAGCAGACCGAGTGCCTCGAAAAACTCAGCGCCGCGGCAGCATCCGCTGACTTCGTCGTGGCGAGCGGCAGTCTGCCGCCCGGTGTGCCTGCCGACTTCTATCAGCGGGTCGCCGGCATCTGTGAAGAGCGCGGTGCGCGGCTGATTCTCGACACCTCCGGGGCTGGACTGCGACACATCACCTCCGGCGTTTTTCTGCTCAAACCGAGCGTGCGAGAACTCCGTGAATGTGTCGGACAGGCACTCATCACCGAGTCAGAGCAGCTCGCCGCGGCGCACGAACTCGTCGACCGCGGCTGCGCTCAGTTCGTCGTCGTGTCACTCGGGTCCGAGGGCGCTCTGCTTGCGACACCGAATGGCAGCCAACGTTATTCGCCGGTAACGGTGCCCTCCGGCAGCGGCGTAGGCGCCGGCGACGCCATGACCGCCGGCATCACCGTGGGCCTAAGCCGCGGCTGGCAACTCGACAAGGCGGTGCGGCTGGGTATCGCTGCCGGTGCGGCCATGCTGCTGACTCCCGGCACCGCTCCCTGCACCCGTGAAGATGTCGAGCGGTTTTTCGAAATAACCGCCGACCCGATAGACATCGACGCACAGAGGTGCAACGATGGGCAACCGCGGCCTGCAGACCAATGGTTCCCTGCTCGAGCAAGGACATCGCCATGACGCTGCCCGTCACGGTCGACCCGCGCTACCACGATGCCGTGATCTTTAACCTCGACGCCGTCTTGACCGACACTAATGGTGTTCCGCCGTTCGAGTCGACGATCAACCTGGTGCGAAAATTACTCGACGTCGGGGTCGCCACGGCGGTCTATTCGTTGTGCGCGGGCGGTCAACAGCTCTTGAAATCCGCAGGGATTGATGACCTTTTCGGTGTCTGTGTCGATGGCATCCCTGCCGCGTTCCTCGTAGAAGCCATTCGCCAACTCGGTGTGCGTCCGCAACGCTCTGTCGTCGTCGACGACGCCGGTGTCGGGATAGCGGCCGCCCAGAACGACGGTTTCGCACTTGTCATCGGTGTCGACCGCTCCGGGAATCCCGACCGACTCCTGGGGTGCGGCGCCGACGTCGTGGTTGCGGACCTGGAGGACGTCGCTGTACGCGTGGGCGACCGGCGGATCTCCGCGCTCCCCGATGCGGTGGAGTCATACGGTCAGATCATCGGTGTTCTGGGAGCCCGAGAGCCAATGTTGTTTGTCGACTACGACGGAACGTTGTCCCCCATCGTTGCCGATCCCAGCGCCGCCACCCTCGTCGACGGAGCGGCCAAGGCGCTGGAAAGTATGGCGTCGCAATGCCCGGTCGCCATACTGAGCGGCCGCGATCTCGCTGACATCCGCACCCGGGTAGCGATACCGGGCATCTGGTATGCGGGCAGTCACGGCTTTGAGCTGACCGAACCGGACGGCACCTACCATCAAAACGACGCGGCTGCCGCCGCCGTCGGTGTCCTCGAGCGTGCGGCGGCCGAGTTAGGCGAGAGCCTGGCGGAGGTTCCCGGAGTACGGGTGGAACACAAGCGCTTCGCCGTCGCGGTTCACTACCGCCAGGTCGCATCGGAGCACATCGGCGAGATCGTCTCTGCCGCACACAAGCTCGGACAGCGAGATGGCCTACGCGTGACGAACGGGCGCATGCTCGTCGAACTGCGGCCCGACCTCGACTGGGACAAAGGGACCACGCTGGCCTGGATTCGTGATCGCATCGACGCTACGGGTTCGCTGCTGCCGATCTACATCGGCGACGACCTCACCGACGAAGACGCTTTCGACGCAGTCCAATTCGACGGCATCGGGATTGTCGTACGCCATGACGAGGATAGCGACCGCAAGACGGCCGCCCGTTTCGCTCTGCAGAGTCCCGATCAGGTGCGCGAGTTCGTCGAGCGCGGGTCGAATTGGCTGGTGAACAAACACCAGACGTCGGACAAGGCCTGGGATTTCACCTTTGAGGGGTATGACCCGCAGAGTGAGAAGCTTCATGAGTCGTTGTGCACGGTAGGAAATGGCTACTTCGCCACCCGGGGCGCGGCGCCCGAATCGAAGGCCGACCAGGTGCACTATCCGGGCACCTATGCCGCCGGGGTTTACAACCGTCTCGTCGACGACGTGTCGGGCACCGCAATCGACAACGAGAGTTTGGTCAACCTGCCTGACTGGCTTGCCCTGACCTTCCGGGTCGACGGCGGCAGCTGGTTCGACATCGACGCGGTCAGGGTGCTGTCTTACCGACAGACCCTCGACCTTCGCGGCGCGGTACTGACGAGGGAGGTGCGCTTCTGTGATGATGCCGGACGCACCAGTTCGCTGACCCAGCAACGATTCGCCGCGATGCACATGCCCCACGTCGGTGCCCTTCAGACGACGATCGTCGCCGAGGACTGGTCAGGGACACTTGAGGTTCGATCGACGCTGGACGGCAACGTCACGAACTCGCTAGTCGAGCGGTATCGGGATTTGGCCAACGACCATCTTGGGTTGGTCGAAAAGCGGGAGATCAATGATCACTCGGTGCTGCTGACGGTTCAGACGACCCAATCACGCATTCCCATTGCCATGGCGGCGCGAAGCATCGTGTGGCGTGACGGGACTGCCGTCCCGGCCACCTATCGCCTGGTCGACCAGGCAGCAGAAATCGGGCACGATATCGCTGTCGAGGTGTCAGTCGGTGACGAGTTGACCGTGGAGAAGATCGTGACCGTCTTCACTGGGCGCGATGTCGCGACGTCCGAACCCGCTGTCGATGCCCAGCGCTGGCTGAGCCGACTCGGCCGGTTCGCCGAGTTGCGTGACGGGCACACGACTGAATGGGCACATCTGTGGGAGCGCCTGTCCATTGAATTCGACGATTTCACAGACGAATTGCGCATCCTGCGACTGCATCTCCTGCACCTGCTGCAGACGGTTTCACTCAATAGTTCCGACCTCGATGTCGGGGTGCCCGCGCGCGGACTTCACGGTGAGGCATATCGCGGGCACATCTTCTGGGACGAGCTGTTCATCTTCCCGGTACTCAACTTGCGGCTGCCCATGATCACCCGGTCGCTGCTTGGATACCGCTACCGGCGCCTGCCCGAGGCTCGTCACGCCGCCAAGGCGGCGGGCTACTCCGGTGCGATGTTCCCGTGGCAATCCGGCAGCGATGGACGCGAGGAAAGCCAACGGTTGCACCTCAATCCGCGCAGCGGCCGGTGGAACCCCGACTCCAGCGCCCGTGCGCACCACATCGGCATCGCCGTCGCCTATAGCGCGTGGAAGTTCTATCAGGTCACCGGAGATCTCGCTTACCTGATCGACTATGGCGCGGAGATGCTGGTCGAGATCGCCCGCTTCTGGGTAAGTAGGGTCAGCTACGACCAGGAACGCGATCGCTACAGCATCCGAGGCGTCATCGGGCCCGATGAATTCCACTCCGGCTATCCCGACGCGCCTTACGACGGCATCGACAACAACGCGTACACCAACGTGATGGCAGTCTGGGTGATCACGCGGGCCTTCGACGCACTGAAACTGCTACCGCTGCCGAATCGACTCGACCTACGGGAAACGTTCGGACTGCACAGTGACGAACTGGCGCATTGGGAAGAGGTAAGCCGACGGATGTTCGTTCCGTTCCACGACGGGTTCATCAGCCAGTTCGAGGGATATGACGAGTTGGAGGAACTGGACTGGGACCTTTACCGGCAGCAGTACGGCAACATCCAACGCCTCGACCGCATCCTCGAGGCGGAGAATGACAACGTGAACCGGTATAAGGCTTCCAAGCAGGCCGACGTCCTCATGCTGCTCTACCTGATGTCGGCACCGGAGTTGTGTGAGTTGCTCGACCGGCTCGGCTACCGCTTCATGCCCGACAAGATCCCAGAAATGGTGGACTACTACCTGGCTCGCACGTCGCACGGGTCGACGCTTAGCGGTGTGGTGCATACCTGGGTGCTTGCCCGGGCCAACCGCGATCGTGCAATGGAATTCTTCCAACAGGCGCTCAAATCCGACGTCTCCGATATCCAGGGCGGCACCACGCCCGAAGGCATTCACCTGGCGGCGATGGCCGGCAGCGTCGACCTCATGCAGCGATGCTTCACCGGGATGGAGACCCGGTCCGACCGCATCATCCTCTCCCCGCACTGGCCGGAAACACTTGGCGTGCTGGCATTCCCAATCCACTACCGCGGTCTGCACCTGCACCTGCGGGTCAGCGGAAAGGGCGTGATCATCAGTGTGGATCCGCGCGATGCTGCCGGAGTCGAAGTGGAATGCCGTGGTCGAGTCGTTCAACTGATGCCCGGGACCACTGTCCGATTTCCCGGCTGACCCGTGATCGTTGATGCGGCTAAGAACAGCGGTTGGCTGACCCGCAATGTGTGGGTGTTGTCGACTGTTTCGTTCCTCCAAGACACCGCCAGCGAATTGCTCTACCCGCTGTTACCGATCTACCTCACCGCAGTTCTCGGTGCGCCGCCGGCCGTCGTAGGAGCCGTAGAAGGCGCGGCCGAGGGAGCGGCGTCGCTGACAAAACTGACGGCTGGACCACTCGGGGACAGGTTTGCGCGGCGTCCTTTGATCACGGCGGGCTACGGTATGGCCGCACTCGGCAAGGTGATCGTTGCGGTCGCCGGTGCATGGCCCGGGGTGCTGACGGGACGCGTGGTCGATCGAGTGGGCAAGGGTATCCGGGACGCGCCGCGCGATGCACTGCTCGTAGACGGGATCGATGAGGCCAGCCGCGGCCGCGTGTTCGGTTTTCACCGCGCGATGGACACACTCGGCGCGGTTGTCGGACCGTTAATCGGGCTTGCCGGATACGAGCTACTCGACCATAAGATTCCGCCGTTGCTATACATCGCGATCGTTCCGGCCGTCCTGAGTGTGGCCCTAGTCGCGTTGGTGCGCGAGCGTCCCCGGCCGGTTGAGCGTGCGCACCGATTACCGCTGAGGGCGGCCCTGCGTGAGCTGCCAGGCCGGTATTGGCGGGTGATCGTGCTGCTGGCAGCCTTCAGTGTCGTTAACTTCCCGGATGCCCTGATCCTGTTGCGCCTCAAAGGGATCGGGTTCTCCGTGGCCGAAGTGATCCTGGCCTACGCGGGATACAACATGGTATATGCGTTGGGCAGTTACCCGGCCGGATCACTCGCTGACCGCATCCCAAGGCCTGCGGTGTTCGGGATAGGCATGGCCTTTTTCGCGGTCGGCTACATCGGGCTCGGGCTCACAACCGACAAAGTCGCGGCATGGCTCATCCTCGCGCTGTATGGACTGTTCACCGCGTGCACCGACGGCGTCGGAAAGGCATGGATATCTGGACTTGTTCCCGCCGAGCTGCAGTCGAGCGCGCAGGGCATATTTCAGGGCGCGACGGGCTTCGCGGTTCTGTCGGCAGGTCTGTGGGCCGGTCTGCTGTGGGGGGCGAGAGGCCAACTGCCGCTACTGATCTCAGGAATCGCCGGTGGCGTCTTTGCGGCAATCCTGCTCATTCTCTCTATCGGTGCGTGGATTCGCACCAAATCCAGCGCTGCACCGGCTAACTGATTGCACAAGGAAACGAAGTGGCATGGTTCCCGGCACCTCCGGTTCCCCGGCAGATTCCAGTGACCTTCGACCCTGGCACCGTGCCTGCCGCTGTGGGAGGTTGGCATTTGTGGCGCTACCGGAGATACACGCGGCCATCGGTGTGCTTGACCGACCCGGTGTGAACTTATTTGTACCTCGGTTGCCGGGCAACGATACCGGGCGAGTTCGACGCTGCATGACGTGTGGGCCGGGCTCGATGCTGCCGACCACTTGACGCGTTACGAGAGAACAGAGGACAGGTCATGAGTACATCAAGGTACGTCCGCTTTTTTGAGGAGTTCGGCATCGATGATGTGCCGCTCGTAGGCGGAAAGAACGCGTCGCTGGGCGAGATGTTCCAGAAGCTGTCCGGGCAGGGCGTCCGCGTCCCGCACGGATTCGCCATCACCGCCCAGGCCTATCGCTACATGTTGGACAAGGCCGGCGCCTGGGACCGTCTGCGTGCCGCGCTCGACGAGTTGGACCCCGCCGATGTCGCGGCGCTGGCGCGTAAAGGCAAGCGCGCCCGTGAGATCGTCTACGGCGCCGGGCTCCCCGACGATCTGGCCGCCGAGATTCTGGATGCCTACCGCAAGCTTCAGCAGGAGTACGGCGAGGAGGTCAGTCTCGCTGTGCGGAGCTCGGCGACCGCCGAGGACCTGCCGACGGCGAGCTTCGCCGGCCAACAGGATTCATATCTCAACATCAAAGGTGAAGAGAGTCTGCTCGACACGTGCCGCCGTTGTTTCGCCAGCCTGTTCACCGATCGCGCCATTCACTACCGGGTCGACCAGGGCTTCGACCACTTCAAGGTCTCCCTGTCGATCGGCGTGATGAAGATGGTGCGCTCCGATATCTCTTCGTCGGGAGTGATGTTCTCCATCGACACCGAGTCGGGGTTTCGCGACGCCGTCCTCGTGACGGGCGCCTACGGCCTTGGGGAGAATGTGGTTCAGGGCGCCGTCGACCCTGACGAGTTCTACGTCCACAAGCCGACCTATCTAGCCGGCCACCGCGCCGTGTTGCGCCGCCTCGTCGGCGACAAGGCGGTGAAGATGATCCTCGTCGAGGGCGAGACGAAGAATACGACGCGAAACATCCCGACACCAAAGTCCGACCGTGCTCGGTTCTGCCTCACCGATGAGGACGTCCTCGAGCTGGCCGGCTACGCGTGCACCATCGAGGCGCACTACGGGCGGCCGATGGACATGGAGTGGGCCAAGGACGGTCTGGACGGAAAGCTCTACATTGTCCAGGCCCGCCCAGAGACGGTCGCCTCCCAGCACAGCGCAACGGCGCTGGAAAGCTATCGGCTCGAGGGACGAGGCGAGATACTCGTCGAGGGTCGCTCGGTCGGCGAGGGGATCGCCTCGGGCGTGGCGAAACGGATCGATAACCCCAAGCACCTGTCCGAGTTCAAGCCCGGCGAGGTACTGGTCGCCGACACCACCACGCCCGACTGGGAGCCGATCATGAAGACCGCCGCGGCGATCATCACCAACCGCGGCGGTCGCACCTGCCACGCGTCGATCATCGCTCGCGAACTCGGCATCCCCGCTGTGGTTGGCACCGGCGACGGAACCACTTGCGTGCCCGATGGCGAAGTCGTGACGGTGTCGTGCGCCGAGGGCGAATCGGGCCGCGTGTACCTGGGCGAGGTGGGTTTCCATGTGGACCGCGCCGAGGTGGCGGATCTGGCCCGGCCGCGAACCCAGATCATGATCAACCTCGGGAATCCCGATCTCGCCTTCAAGACGTCGTTTCTGCCGAACGACGGCGTGGGACTCGCTCGGATGGAGTTCATCATCAGCGAGTACATCCGGGTCCACCCAATGGCCCTGCTGCACCCCGAGAAGGTCGACGATCCCGAGGCGCGCAGGACGATCGATCGGCTCACTCAGGATTATCCCGACGGCGGCGCCTTCTTCGTGGAACGCCTTTCCGAAGGAATCGGCACCATCGCCGCCGCCTTCTGGCCCAAGCCCGTCGTGGTACGGATGTCGGACTTCAAGACCAACGAGTACGCCAGCCTGATCGGCGGAGCAGCCTTCGAGCCGTCTGAAAGCAACCCGATGCTCGGTTTTCGAGGTGCCTCGCGCTACGCGCATCCCGCCTACGCGGAGGGCTTCGCGCTGGAGTGCCGCGCGATGCGGCGAGTGCGCGAACAGATGGGTCTGACGAACGTCATTCTCATGCTCCCGTTCGTGCGTCGAATCGCCGAGGCGGACCTCGTCCTGGAGACGATGGCCGACCTCGGTCTCCACCGGGGCGAGAACGGGCTCAAGGTGTACGCGATGTGCGAGATCCCGAACAACGTGATCCTGATCGATGAGTTCGCCAAGCGTTTCGACGGCTTCTCGATCGGCTCCAACGATCTGACTCAGCTCACCCTCGGCGTCGATCGTGACAGCGAGATCGTGGCCTTCGATTACGACGAACGCGACGAGGGTGTCAAGGAGATGATTCGCCTGGCCGTTGAAGGCTGCCGCCGCAACGGAATCCACTCGGGTTTGTGCGGACAAGCGCCTTCGGACTACCCGGACATGGCCGAGTTCTTGGTCCGAGTCGGCATCGAGTCGATGAGCCTAAACCCCGATACGGTGATCAAGACCACCCGCCAGGTCCTCCAACTGGAGAAACAGCTCGCGCCGGCTCGATGAGCAGCGACGCCTTCCATCGGCCCGGAGCCGGATCTTCGATGGACCTCACGCGGCTTGCGGACCTGTCGCACGGGCAGTCCCGGGCCGGGCCGGTGCGCGAGCGCCGACCCGTCTACGTCGATCTGCTGCCACCCTGCAATGCCGGTTGCCCCGCCGGGGAGAACATCCAAGCCTGGCTTGCCCATGCCACCGCCGGCCGGCACGAGCAGGCCTGGCGTCAGCTCGTCGCGGACAACCCGTTCGCCGCAATCCACGGACGGGTGTGCTACCACCCGTGTGAAACCGTCTGCAACCGCGCCCATCTCGACAGCGCCGTATCGATCCATTCGGTGGAGCGGTTCCTCGGCGACCTTGCTTCCGAGCGCGGCTGGAAGTTCGAACCACCGCCTGCCCGCACCGGCAAGCGAGTCCTTGTTATCGGCGCGGGGCCGAGTGGACTGTCCGCCGCCTACCATCTGGCACGCCTCGGCCATGAGGTCGAGATCCGCGACGCGGGCGCCGTACCGGGCGGGATGATGCGGTACGGCATTCCGAGCTACCGACTGCCGCGTGATGTGCTGGATGTCGAGCTCAACCGAATCGCGGCTATGGGTGTCAAGTTGACCAGCGATCATCGGGTCGATGACCTCGCGGCCGAGCGGGACGAGGGCGGCTTTGACGCAGTGTTCGTCGCGGTCGGTGCGCATCTGGCCAAACGGGTCGACATCCCCGCCCGCGACGCCGGCACGATGGTGGACGCGGTGTCTTTTCTGCGCAACGTCGCCTCCGGCGAAAGGCCGGCGATCGGGCGCCACGTGGCCGTTTACGGCGGTGGCAACACCGCAATGGACGCCGCACGCGTGGCCCGCCGCCTCGGCGCCGAGGACGCGGTCATCGTCTACCGCCGCACTCGCGAGCAGATGCCCGCCCACGAGGAGGAAGCCGAGGATGCCGAACGCGAGGGCGTGCGCATCAACTGGCTGCGGACGATCAACGCCTTCGAGGGCCCCGAATTACGGGTCGAGGTCATGGAACTCGACGACTCGGGTTATCCGCAACCGACCGGACGCTTTGAGACGCTGGCGGCCGACACCCTGATCATGGCACTCGGTCAGGAGACGGAATCGGCGTTCATGCGGACGCTGCCGGGCGTTGAGTTCGACGGCGACGGCAGCGTGCGTGTCTCGGAATCATTGATGACCGGCTGTCCGGGCGTATTCGCCGGCGGCGACATGGTGCCCAGCGAGCGCACCGTCACAGTCGGTGTCGGACACGGGAAAAAGGCCGCACACAACATCGACGCCTGGTTGCGCGACGCGACGGGCCGGCGCTCGGCGAAACACCCGACGGCGACGTTCG
The DNA here is from genome assembly GCF_035314665.1 of Mycobacterium sp. Taxonomy (GTDB): domain Bacteria; phylum Actinomycetota; class Actinomycetes; order Mycobacteriales; family Mycobacteriaceae; genus Mycobacterium. The sequence continues at coordinate 11,280 of NZ_DATFZD010000094.1, forward strand.
ACTCGCTGCACCTGTGGTTTTTCGGTGACACCGCGCGACGTCAGCAGCCCGAAGTCGAGCCGGCACAACGCGTCGAGAGTTTCGACGAGGTCGTCGGCGGTTTGTCCGCCGAGGAGGCAACCTACGAGGCGGGGCGTTGCCTGTCGTGCGGGAACTGCTTCGAATGCGACGGCTGCCTCGGCGCGTGCCCCGAGGACGCGGTGATCAAACTCGGGGTCGGACACGGCTACAAGTTCGACTATGACAGTTGCACCGGGTGCGCCGTCTGCTTCGATCAGTGCCCGGTGCACGCCATCGAGATGTTCCCGGAGCCGAAATGACACGTGCCACGGTGGATGGCAACGAGGCCGCCGTTTCGGTCGCCTACCGCCTCAACGAGGTGTGCTGCATCTACCCGATCACACCGTCATCGCCGATGGCCGAGTTGGCAGACGAATGGTCCAGCGCCGGGCGGCCCAATGTGTGGGGCACCGTCCCGACGGTGGTCGAAATGCAAAGCGAGGGCGGAGCGGCCGGAGCTCTGCACGGCGCCCTGCAGAGCGGCGCGTTGACCACGACCTTCACCTCGTCGCAGGGTCTGCTGTTGATGATCCCGAATATGTATAAGATCGCCGGCGAACTGACGTCGGCCGTCATCAACGTGGCAGCCAGATCGCTTGCAGCGCAGGGATTGTCGATCTTCGGAGACCATTCGGACGTGATGGCGGTGCGGCAAACGGGATTCGCACTGCTCGCCTCGGCCTCCGTGCAGGAGGCCCAGGACCTGGCGCTCGTTGCGCAGGCGGCCACACTGGCGACCCGGGTGCCGTTCGTGCATTTCTTCGACGGCTTCCGAACCTCGCACGAACTCAACACGATTCAGACGCTCTCTGACGACGACCTACGGGCATTGGTGCCCGAGGAGTTGGTGTGGGCTCATCGCGGACGGGCGCTGTCTCCCGAGCGCCCGTTCATTCGCGGGACCGCGCAGAACCCGGACGTCTACTTTCAGGCGCGTGAAACGGTGAACCCGTTCTACGCGCGGGTTCCCGGTGTCGTCGAAGACCTGCTCGCCCGCCTTGGCGGGCGAACCGGCCGCAAGATGCACATCGTCGACTACACCGGACACCCGCAGGCGCAGCGAGTGCTGGTGCTGATGGGCTCGGGCGCCGAGACTGTGGTGCAGACCGTCGCCGCTCTCGTCGAGCGCGGCGAGCGGGTCGGGGTGGTCCAGGTGCGGTTGTACCGCCCATTTCCCACGAGAGCGCTCCTCGAAGCGCTGCCGGCGACGGTGCGCACGGTCGGCGTTCTGGACCGCACCAAGGAGCCCGGGTCGATCGGCGAACCGTTGTATCTGGACGTTGTGGCGGCACTCGCCGAGGCCTATGCCGACGGGGACCGACCCGTCATGCCGCGCGTGACGGGTGGACGATACGGACTGTCCTCCAAGGAGTTCACGCCCGCCATGGTCGCCGGGGTGTTCGCCGAACTCGCTCGCGAGCAACCACGGCGCCGTTTCACCATCGGTATCGACGACGACGTCTCCGGCACCAGCGTCGACTACGACCCGTCGTTCGACATCGAGTCGTCCGACACGTTCCGAGCGGTCTTCTTCGGGCTGGGTTCGGACGGTACCGTCAGCGCGAACAAGAACACGATCAAGATCCTCGGGTCCGAAGAAGGGTTGCACGCCCAGGGGTACTTCGTCTACGACTCGAAGAAATCGGGTTCGCAGACCGAGTCGCATCTACGCTTCGGGCCGGATCCCATCCGCGCGCCCTACCTCGTGAATGGAGCCAATTTCGTTGGCTGCCACCAGTTCCGGTTTCTCGACAAAGTGGACGTGCTGGGTCGGGCTGCCCCGGACGCGACGCTGCTGCTGAACTGTCGCTATCCAGTGGAGAAAGTCTGGGACGCGCTGCCTCGGCCGGTCCAGGAACAGATCCTGGCTAAGCGGATCACGCTGTACACCGTCGACGCCGCCCGGATCGCCCGTGAGGCCGGCCTGGCCGGGCGCATCAACATCGTGTTGCAGACATGCTTCTTCGCGATCTCCGACGTGCTGCCCCCCGAGCAGGCGATCGCCCGCATCAAGGAATCGGTGGAAAAGATGTACGGAAACCGCGGCGCCGACGTGCTGGCGAAAGAACTGGCCGCAGTGGACGGCGCGGTGGCCGGGTTGCACCGGATCGAGGTGCCCACCCTGGTCACCTCCACGCGCACACCGGCACCGGCCGTGCCCGAGTCCGCGCCGGAGTTCGTCCGCACCGTCACCGCTGAGATGATGGCCGGACGCGGAAACGCCTTGCCGGTCAGCGCACTTCCAGTGGACGGCAGCTACCCGAGCGGCACGACCGCATACGAGAAACGCAACATTTCCGAGCTGGTTGCGGTCTGGGACGCCGACAGCTGCATTCAGTGCGGCAACTGCGGCTTCGTCTGCCCGCACAGCGTGATCCGCTCCAAGTTTTACGACCAGTCCAAGCTGGCCGGGGCGCCACAACACTTCGACTCCGCGCCCCTGAACGCCGTCGGCCTCCCGAACGCCAGGTACTCGTTGCAGGTGTACGCCGAGGACTGCACCGGGTGCGGCCTGTGCGTCGAGGCCTGCCCGGTCGTCATACCGGGTAGCGCCGTTACCAAGGCGATCAATCTCGGCCCGAGCGAGCCGCGGTTGATCGCAGAGCGCGAGAACATCAGCTTCTTCGAGACCCTGCCGACCAATGACCGGTCCCGGGTGGACTTCGGCACCGTGCGCGGCACCCAGTTCCTGCAGCCGCTATTCGAGTTCTCCGGCGCCTGCGCGGGTTGCGGCGAAACGCCATACCTCAAGCTGCTCTCGCAGCTGTTCGGGGACCGGCTGATGATCGCCAACGCAACTGGCTGCTCGTCGATCTATGGCGGCAACCTGCCCACCACTCCCTGGACCACTGACGCGGACGGGCGGGGTCCCGCCTGGTCGAACTCGCTGTTCGAGGACAACGCGGAGTTCGGGCTCGGCCTGCGGTTGGCCAGCGACGGACATGTCGCGCTGGCGCGGCGACGCCTCGCCGAATTGCGCGACACGCTCGGTGCCGAACTCGTTGACGCCATTCTGGCGGCACCGCAGCTGCGGGAGTCGGAGTTGGCAGCCCAACGTGAGCGGGTGGCCGAGGTCAAGAACCGCCTTGCGGGCCTCGATCCCGCGGTGACTGCCGACCTGCGCAGTGTGGTGGACAGCCTGGTCCGGCGCAGCGTGTGGATTGTCGGCGGTGACGGCTGGGCGTACGACATCGGGTCGGGTGGGCTCGACCACGTGTTGGCCACTGGGCGCAACGTCAACGTGCTGGTGCTCGACACCGAGGTCTATTCCAACACCGGCGGTCAGATGTCCAAGTCGACAGCCCTGGGCGCAGTCGCCAAGTTCGCCGCCGCCGGCAAGACGGTGCCAAAGAAGGATCTCGCGCTGCAAGCGATCGCTTACGGAAACGTCTACGTCGCCAAGGTCGCGATGGGTGCCGACCCGCAGCAGACCCTGCAGGCCTTCCGTGAGGCGGAGGCTTACGATGGCCCGTCGCTGGTGATCGGGTACAGCCAGTGCATTGCGCACGGCATCGATATGCGTCTCGGGATGGATCAGCAGTACCGCGCGGTCGCCAGCGGACACTGGCCGCTGATCCGTTACGACCCGGTACTGCGCGCCGCCGGAGAGAACCCGTTCCTGCTCGATTCACACCAGCCGCGGATCCCGCTCGCCGACTACCGCACCCGGGAATTGCGGTACCGCTCACTGGTCAACGCCGATCCGGCCGAGTATGACCGGCTTCTCGGCCTCGCCGAACAAGCCAACGCTCAGCGCTGGAATGTCTACGAGGAGATGGCTTCTCGCGGTCCCGAACACTTCCACGCCGACGCCCGCAGGGAACGCTGATGGAACTGTCGACCCGCTATTTGGGCCTCGCACTGCGCAACCCCCTGGTCGCGGCCGCATCTCCGCTGTCGCAGACCGTGGACGGCGTCCGGCGCCTCGCCGACGCCAGCGTCGGTGCGGTGGTGCTCTATTCGCTGTTCGAAGAGCAACTGCGCCGCGAGGCGGAGCTGAACGCACGTCTGGCCGAGGCAGGCACCGAGAGCTTCGCCGAGTCTTTGTCGTACTTCCCGCACGCCGCCGACGAGGACCACGGCCCACGCCGCTACTTGAGTCTGCTCGAACGTGCGGCCGGCGTGGTCTCAGTTCCCGTGATCGGCAGCCTCAACGGCAGCACGCCCGGCAGTTGGGCCCGGTACGCCCGGTCAATGCAGGACTGCGGTGCGGCCGCAATCGAATTGAACATCTACTATCTGCCCGGCGATCCGCATATCCACGGCCGCGATGTCGAGCAGCGTCACCTCGACATCCTGGCGCGGGTCAAGGACGCGGTGACCGTACCCGTGGCCGTGAAGCTCAGTCCGTACTTCAGCGCGACCGGCGAGATGGCGCGGCGCCTGGATGAGGCCGGTGCGGACGGGCTTGTTCTGTTCAACCGATTCCTGCAGCCCGACATCGACCCCGAGACCCTCACCGTGGTGCGCGCGGTGTCGCTGTCCACCCCGGCGGAGATTCGGTTGCCGCTGACGTGGATTGCGCTACTGCGAGGACGAGTCGGCGCGTCGCTCGCCGCGACGACCGGCGTCGAGAGCTCCATTGAGCTGATCAAGTACCTGCTTGCCGGCGCGGATGTGGTGATGACGGCGTCAGCACTGCTGCGCCACGGCCCGGAACACGCCACCGTACTGCTCGACGGCTTGTGTGAATGGATGCGACGCAAGGGATATACCACCGTCGAGGAACTGCGTGGGCTGCTCGCGGTACCCGTCGGCGCCGACGAGACCACCCGCGAACGCTGGGACTACGTCAGCGCGCTACAACAAGCCGACAGCACCGACTACGGCCCCTGGTAACCGTAGCGGCTCGCATACATCATTCGAGCGCGATTCACAGCTACTCAAGGTCTTTCGACCCTTACCCGCGGCGCCGCCGCAGGCGTTGAGTGAAAGTTGCGAGCAATAGCCATCTGCACTCGGCGCGATGGGATGAACCGTCATGCATCGGCAGACTAGCGACTTCATGGCACGCCGTGATAGGTCTTCTCTGGCAACCGATCAACCTCTACCCCTTCCAGGAGGCAGGGCGAAACGGCCATGATGGATGAGCATGCAGGACCCAGACTGACTGAATTCCTCGATGACCAGCTCGAGTACCGTCGATTGTTCTCGGAGGTCTGGGGGACGTTCCTGCTGGTGCTGGTCGCCGCTGGTGCCGGCGCGGTCGGCGCACAGCCCTACGGGGGCGGGCTAACCCTTCCGGTGAAGGTGATAGCGCCCGGCGTGATGGTCATGGCGATCATCTACTTCATGGGCACCATTTCCGGTGCACATTTGAATCCGGCCGTGACGTGGGCGTTCGCGTTGCGCGGCAACTTCCCGTGGCGCCGCGTGCCGGGTTACATTGCGGCGCAGGCGATCGGGGCGTTTCTGGCATGCCTGTTCCTGCAGTGGACGATCGGCGGGATCATCCACGGCGCGACGGCGCCGGCTCCTCGTGTGCCGGACTGGGTGGCCGTCGCGATCGAGGGTGTGCTCACGCTCGGCCTCGTCAGCGTCATCCTGGGCACGTCGTCCGGTGCCCGGAACATCGGAACCAATGCCGCGATCGCAGTCGGCGGGTACATCGGAATCGTCGCCGTGTGGGCTGCGCCAGTTACGGGTGCATCGATGAACCCGACGCGCTCGCTTGCGCCCGACGCCGTCGGCGGGCAGCTGAGCACGTATTGGATCTACCTGGTCGGACCAATGATCGGCGCCAGCAGCGCAGTCGGGTTCGAGTACATCCTGAAGGGTCGGGCCACTGCCACCGGCGCTGAGGCGGCCCAGGGCACGCTCGAAGCAGACGACAGCGCCGACCTATAGTTGCAATTTGGTTCGCCTGGACTCCCTGGACCTCAGCATGGACCGCCACCGGGTTGCTTCTGTGCAACTGACTTACCGAGATCGCCCGCCGGCCGCAGTCCACGTCGTCATGACGACTGTGCGGCCGCGTCACCATCGTTGCCCACCAACTCCTTCTTTGCCTCTGCCAGCTCAGCTTTGGTGGCGGCATCGACCTGCGGATACTGCGGGTTGAGATCTCGCAGCGTCTCCAACAGCACCGCGGAAGTCGACACGTGGCTAAACCATTTGTGGTCTGCGGGGATCACATGCCAGGGTGCCCAGACGGTGCTGGTGTGGCTGAGCATGTCTTGAAAGGCCCGCTGGTAGTCGTCCCAGAACGCGCGCTCGCGTAGGTCCGCGACGGAGAACTTCCAGTTCTTCTCGGGTTCGTCGATGCGCTCAAGGAACCGGCGCGCCTGTTCGCCCTTGGAGACGTTGAGAAACAGCTTGACGATGACGGTCCCGTTGTCGGTGAGGTAGCGCTCCCAGTCGTTGATGTCGCGATACCGCCGCTGCCAGATGTCGCCAGCGTCGAGCACCGCGGTGCGTGGCCATAACGTCTCAGGGTGCACACGGGTGATCAATACGTTCTCGTAGTGGGACCGGTTGAACACCGCGATGCGGCCCAGTTCCGGCAGCGCCCTCTGGTGGCGCCAGAGGTAGTCATGTGCCCGCTCGGTCGGCGACGGCGCCTTGAAGCTGTACACATCGACACCCTCGGGATTAATACCGCTCCCGACGTGCTTGATCGTGCCGTCTTTACCGGCTGCGTCGATCGCCTGAAGAATGATCAGCAGCGCCCGGTCGGCCTGGGCGAAGAAGCGGTCCTGCAAATCCACCAGCGCCGCCTTCGCGTCAGCCAGCACCGCGGCGCCGTGGTCTTTTTGAAGCTGTTTGTCGTGGCGCCCGGGATCGAAGGCCATGGCCAGGTCCACCTTGGTCCCCGGCTTTACCCGGGTAGCCTCGGCCAGTCGTTTCCAGTGCGTCGACAACTTCGCCTCCTGGTTATGTCGTATGTCCGTTGCTCAGGGCGACCGCGCGCACAGGGAACGGACAGTATCAGCGTCGCAGATGGTGACCGGAGTTTGCCACCACCGTCGGGCGTGCGTTACCCCTTCCTTGCGCAGTGCGACAGGTAGTGATCGCCGCCTTTGCCCCCAGTCTCCAAGGGAAGGTTGCTCAGCCGTTCGGCGTCCGCTGCGGGGCGGGGACGACCACCACCGGACACCGCGAGTGGGAGACGACATGTTGGCTGACCGAGCCGAGCACCGCCCCGATGAATCCGCCGTGCCCGTGAGAGCCGACCACCAGCGTGTCGCATTCGCTGACGCTCTTGAGCAGCACGTGCGCGGCGTGGCCCTGCAGCATCTCCCGCGTGAGTGGAACCTGACCCGACGCGCGGTCCGGGTCGGATTCGGCGGCCTTGCTGATCGCGGCGTCCAGCAGCTTTCCCACAGAAGCAGCTGTGTCAGCGAACTCGTCTGCAGGCACACCGCCTTCCGGTTGATAGGCCAACGGGAACATGCTGCCCAGCCCAGGGTCGACCCAACGTGGGTGGTACTCCCACGCAAAGACCGCGTTGACCGGAATCTTGCGTGCGCGCGCTTCTCCCAGCGCCCACAGCAACGCATTCAATGATCCCTGAGACCCGTCCACACCGACCACAATCCGCGCGCTCTGCTCCGGTCCATCGGCAGCAGTTCGTTGGTTCGTTGGTGTCATGGCGCGGAGTCCCTGAGCAGCCGGATGAGCTGGTGCTCGTCCAGTGCGGTCCAGGCGCCGCGGCTAGCCGGCCAGTGCAGGGAGTCGTTATTGAGCCCGATCACCGTCGCTCTGAGGGGCGCACGCTGGTCCGCCTTAGCCACCGACCTCGCCCGCGCCGCGCGGCTTATCATCCAGTAGCTGTACAGCAAGAGCGGGAGAAGCTGAAGGATGATGATCATGGCTGGCTCCCCGCAGTCGGCCCCCCATTCGCCACCACCGCAATCGGTTTCGGGACGGCGGTCGCTAGCTCTGGCTGGGCTGCTGCGCCGCTTTCCCGGGCCAGGAAGGTTCCGAGTTCGGCGATGGTCGACATCAACGGTGCCGGGAACACGACGGTGCTGTTCTTGTCGACGCCGAGTTCGACGAGGGTCTGCAGATTGCGTAACTGCAGCGCCAGCGGGTGGGCCATCATGGTGTCCGAGGCGTCACCCAAGGCGGCAGCGGCCAGTGATTCACCCTCGGCAGCAATGATTTTCGCTCGCTTCTCCCGCTCTGCCTCCGCTTGGCGGGCCATCGCCCGCTTCATGCTGTCGGGCAGTTGGATGTCTTTCAGCTCCACCAGAGTGACCTGTACACCCCATTCGATGGTGGTGACGTCGAGGATCGAGCGGATATCGAGGTTGATCTTGTCGGTCTCTGAGAGCGTCTCGTCCAAGGTGTGCTGTCCGACGACCTTGCGCAGTGTCGTTTGGGCGATCTGATCGATCGCGGAGTAGACGTTCTCGATCGCCACCACCGACTTCACCGCGTCGACGACCTTGAAGTAGGCCACCGCGGAGACGTCGACACTGACGTTGTCGCGGGTGATGATCCCCTGGGATTGGATCGGCATCGTCACGATCCGCAGCGAAATCCGGTGCAGCACATCGATGAACGGAATGATGAGCCGCAACCCGGGTTTGCGTTCTCCGATCACCCGGCCCAGCCGGAACAGCACGCCGTTCTCGTATTGTTTGACGATTCGCACCGCCATCGCCAGCACCAACAGTGACAGGAGGACCAGAACAACGACTACGACGCCCGCCGCTTTCATCGCCGTGCACCTGTCGGTGAGCGGTGCTGAGGGCTGCCCGCGGCCACGTCATGCGCAGCCGTCGTTGGTCGGGGGTGTTGTAAGCGGGCCGGTCGAGTGGAGAAACTCTGTGGAGCAGTCATGGTGATCCTGATGTGCAGACGATCACCGGCGCGTAGGGGCCTTGGAGCCAATGCTCCTCAAGTTCTGCAGCGGACAGCTGAACTCATCCCGAACCAGCTGAAATTCTCAGCACCTCCGAGGTTACACCCGCGGGAACTTACCCGACAGATTGAGGCGCGAGATCGCCTTCCTCGGGTAACGGCACGGCAGGACCCGTCCGCAGGGTGTAGCGTCAACGACGTTGGGAGCTCAACCAGTCCGGGATGAGGGTGGCTGTCCGCCGCTGCCCTCATAGAGCAGTCGCTCGTGCCGAACGCTCCGGTGACAACCGCACACCCGGGGATCACCATGACTACACCACCCGCTCCGGGAACGCCGAAAACAGCTCTCGCACAGCGTTTTCTGATCGATAGCGTCTTGTTTCTGCTCGAGCGTGACCGCCCCAGATCGCCTATGCTGCGAACCGGCCGCTGACGTACGGCATACGGACCGGACGCCATGACCACTGACACACCGCATGTCACGCCCTCCTCCGCTGCGAGCAAAGCCGAACCGGGCCACGACTTCAAATCGGCGCCTATGCCCGAGCTGGAGGAGGAGCTGGGCTACTCGCCGGACGGGTTGAGCAAGGCCGAGGCAACACGACGGTTGGCGCAGTACGGGCCGAATGAGATCGCGGAACACAAGACCAACCCGCTGTTGAAGTTCCTCAGCTACTTTTGGGGTCCGATCCCGTGGATGATCGAGATCGCCGTCGTCTTGTCGGGCGCGGTCGGGCACTGGCCGGATTTCTTCATCATCCTGCTGCTGCTGGTGGCCAACGGTGTGGTCGGCTACACCGAGGAACGGCAGGCCGGCAACGCCATTGAGGCCCTCAAAGCCAAGCTGGCGATCAACGCGCGCGTGAAACGCAACGGCGCATGGGTCACCGCGCCAGCGCGGGACTTGGTGCCCGGTGATGTGATCCGGCTGCGCCTGGGTGACATTGTGCCCGCCGACGCCCGGCTGCTGGACGGCGACGAGATCGAGGTCGATCAGTCCGCGCTCACCGGGGAGTCGCTGCCTGCCACACGCCTAGCAGGTGACGCCGTGTTCTCCGGATCCATTGTCAGGCAAGGTGAGATCGGCGCCCTGGTCTACGCCACCGGCAGCCACACCTACTTCGGGAAGACCGCTGAGCTTGTCCAAGACGCGCACACCGTCAGCCATTTCCAGCGCGCCGTGCTCAAGATCGGCAACTACCTCATCATCCTCGCGGTCGCGCTGGTCACCATCATCGTCGTCACGGCGATCCTGCGCGGCGATGCGATCCTGACCACGCTGCAGTTCGCCCTAGTACTGACCGTTGCCGCGATCCCAGTAGCGATGCCCACCGTACTGTCGGTGACGATGGCCGTCGGCGCACGGCTGCTCGCCAAGAAACAAGCCATCGTAAGCCGCCTTGTCGCCATCGAGGAACTGGCCGGCGTCGACGTGCTGTGTGCGGACAAGACGGGCACCCTGACCCAGAACTCGCTGACGCTGGGCACCCCGTTCAGCATCGAGAGCGTCACGTCCGCGACTGTCATCCTGGACGGCGCCTTGGCCTCCCGCGCTGACAACGACGACCCCATCGACCGGGCGGTGCTCGGCGGCCTCGAGGACGACAACGTCCTGCAGGCTTACACCGTCACCCACTTCGAACCCTTCGACCCGGTACACAAACGCACCGAGGCCACCGTCACCGACGCCGACGGGACCGCCTTCCGGGTCACCAAGGGCGCCCCGCAGGTCATCCTGGCGCTGGCCGCGAACGTGCCACAAATCAGAGCCGCTGCGGACAGCGCAGTCAACGATTTCGCCGCCCGGGGCTTCCGGTCTTTGGGCGTAGCACGCGCCGACGGCGACGGTGGCTGGCAATTCGTCGGCATACTGCCCCTGTTCGACCCGCCTCGCGACGACGCTGCAGCGACCATCGCCACTGCCGCAGCGATGGGCGTCACCGTCAAGATGGTGACCGGCGACGCGCTTGCCATCGCGAAGGAGACTGCGGCCAAGGTCGGCTTGGGCACCAACATCCTCGACGCCGCGGCCTTGGGCGATGCGAAGAAGAACGAATCGGCGGCAGTGGCCGAATCCATCGAGACCGCAGACGGTTTCGCCCAGGTCTTTCCCGAGCATAAGTACCACATCATCGACGTACTGCAGAAGCGTGGCCACATCGCCGGGATGACGGGCGACGGGGTCAACGACGCCCCCGCCCTGAAAAAAGCCGACTGCGGCATCGCCGTATCGGGCGCCACCGACGCCGCCCGCGCAGCCGCCGACATTGTGTTGCTGACCCCCGGCCTCTCGGTGATCATCGAGGCGATCAAACAGAGCCGCAAGATCTTTCAGCGAATGAACAGCTACGCGATATACCGCATCACCGAAACACTGCGGGTGCTGCTATTCATGACCGTCGCCATCCTGGTCTTCAACTTCTACCCGCTCACCGCCATCATGATCGTGATGCTCGCGCTGCTCAACGACGGCGCAATCCTGTCCATCGCCTACGACAACGTCCGTTACAAGAACGAGCCCGAAGCGTGGAACATGCGCCTGGTGCTCGGTATCTCCACGGTCCTGGGGGTGGTCGGACCGATCGCCGCGTTCGGCTTGTTCTATCTCGGCGACCGCGTCTTCGACCTTGGCCATCCGCGCCTGCAGACCCTGATGTATCTGATGCTGTCCGTCGCGGGCCACCTGACCATTTTCTTGACCCGAACCCGCGGACTGTTCTGGTCCGTCCGTCCCGCCCGCATTTTGTTGATCGCTGTCCTTGGCACCCAGGCCATCGCCACATTCATTGCCGTTTACGGCCTGTTTATGACCCCGCTGGGCTGGACGTGGGCAGCTGCGGTGTGGGTATACGCGCTCGCCTGGTTCCTCATCAGCGACCGCATCAAACTTCTCGCCTACCGCATCCTCGACCCCGAAAAGAAGTCTCGCATCGCGGCGCCGACCCTGGATCCAGATGACCTGGGCAGCATGGGATTTCCGGCCGCATCGGTTGGACCCAATAGCGCTCGCTACTCGAGGACCAAAGACCCAGGATTGACTCAGACACGAACTGGAGGTTGATCATGCCGGACACGTTGGTGGATACCGACATACTCGGGGCCGCCGTGCAGTTGGCGTGCCGGGCTCCGTCGTTGCACAACAGCCAGCCCTGGCAATGGGTTGCCGAGGGTGCGGGGCTGCACCTATACGTCGATCACAGCCGGATTCTTCCCTCCACCGACAAGTCGGGGCGGGAAGCCCACATCAGCTGCGGCGCCGTGCTCGACCATCTACGCGTCGCGATGGCGGCCGCCGGGTGGACTGCCAACGTTGACAGATTTCCCGATCCGAATAACCCCGATCATCTCGCGTCACTCGATTTCAGCCCTATGAGCCTCGTCACCGATGGCCATCGCCGCCGGGCCGATGCGATCGCGCACCGCCGCACCGATCGGCTTCCCTTCGCCGCACCGAATTATTTTGGTGGACAGGCCATTACAATAATTCTGATGGGATTCCGCGCAGTTCATTGGTGTCGGCGGCCGAAAATGATCGGGTCGACATCGGACGGACCTTCCCGGTTAGCGCTCACAACGAGCGGCCGGTCGGTATCGCACAAGACCAGTCCACAGTGCTGGTTCTGTCCACCGACGAGGACGCCCGCGATGACGCCTTGCGGTGCGGCGAAGCGTTGTCCGCCGTGCTGTTGGAGTGCACGTTGGCCGGGATGGCGACATGCACACTGAGCCATCTCACCGAGCTTCAGTCCAGCCGTCACCTCATCGGCACCTTGACCGGGCGGGCAGCTGTGCCGCAACTTCTGATCCGCGTCGGCGAAGCCCCTGTCCTTGACGAGGCACCTCCGATGACGCCGCGGCGGCCAGTGCGCGATGTTCTGACGTTTCACCGCGATACATGTGACTGATGAAGGGACCGACCGTGACATCCAGTGTTGCCCAACGATGCCGCATGCGTCCATGCTGTGCGAACCGCCGAGCGCGGACCGGACCGGCGTCAGGTCGTCGCCTCTCGACCAGCTGAACTGCTCGGCAAGACCGAATTGTCAGCGCGCAGAACGGCCTCGCCCAAGCGTTCCCGCCAACCGGCCAGCCGCTCAGCGAGGGTTTCCTGCGGGATACGTTGCCGTGCCGACCATTCCACCCTCTGGACGCCTAATACGTCCGCGTCTCTCCAGGCGTGCAGGGCGACGAGGTCCACACTTCGTCATGAAGCGCGTCGAACGCGATCGCAGTGGCCAATTCCGACGCGGGCGATCCGTCAATGCCGGCCACTACCAGCAGCTTGGAGAGGTTCGGCCCGGATGGAGCCGCGTCGTTAGTGCGTGCTGCGAGCGTCCCGATCGGCCCGGGCGTTGTGTAGGCGTCCGCGAACGATGTGCTCGACGAGGATCGGGACGAATGCCTGAATCGGTGCGTTGCTGAACTGATCGGCGGCTTCGCCGACCCACCTGGAGATCAGCGCGGCTTGCTCTGGGTCGGTGTTGCCGGGCAGCCGGGCAAGCCGCGCAGCGAGGTCGTGCAGGGAACGCGTCTCGGCGGCTTCTGCCGCGGTGACCGGATCACCCGGGTGTGGCTGGACAGAGTGATGCGCGGCGGCCGTCATGGCCTTTGACGCACTCGCACCGTCGGTCTCGGGCGGCACGACGCGCAGGTTGATGCATCGACCGGTGTCGGCGATCACGACCAGCGTACGAGGATCGGGTGAGACAAAGCCTTGCAGGTGCACCGGGTGGCCTGCCAGGTCCAGGTGGTCGGGCGCAGCGTTCCAGGCGTCGCGGTGATAGCCGACGAGGCCGATCGAACCGAGTTGCGCGGACAGCTCCGCAAGCAACGCCGGCAGCTCGGCTGGCAGTTCGGTTGAGCGGGGCCACCAGGTTCCGTCCAGGTAGGGCTCCGCTGGCCTATTCGGATCGAGCTGCAGACGGAGAGGCGTCGCCGTCGCCACGTTGCCGGCCTGGGCTGGTGAGCGAATGGTGTTCGGGTCTTCGGTCATGCGGATACTCCGTTGCCCGGTCAATGGATGACCGAAGGTAAGCCGCCGAGAACCGTGCCAGCGGGACCGCCAGGCGTTAAAGGGCTCTCGGTACTGTCGAGCTTAACCCCCTGGCATGGACAGCAGATGAACGTCGATCGGGCGCTGTCGCAACCGCCCCTTCCGCTGCTTTCTACCGAGACGACAACTTCGAACTCTCGCAGCGAACCCATCGCGTCGACGACCCGTCCACGCCCTTTTTCGGCCCCATGGTGGAAGGCGTCGTGGGTCGACCGTTCGCGCTAGAGCGCCATCGAGTGGGCGCCGCGACGAGCTGACCTGCAGCGGCGTTGAGGCGTTCATTTCCCCGTCAGGTTCGAAACGATGCGTGTTCATGTCGAGGGTCTTCCCGATCATCTCGCGTCACTCGATTTCAGCCCTATGAGCCTCGTCACCGATGGCCATCGCCGCCGGGCCGATGCGATCGCGCACCGCCGCACCGATCGGCTTCCCTTCGCTGCACCGAGGAACTGGGAGTCCGTGAAAACTGTGCTGTGCGACGTCGTCGATGCCGGCACGGTTCATCTCGACGTAATAGCCGACGAGCTGCGCCCGGAACTAGCCAGGGCGTCACAACTTACCGAATTGCTGCGACTCTACGGTTCCTCGTACAATACCGAATTATACTGGTGGACAGGCCATTACGAGAATTCTGATGGGATTCCGCGCAGTTCATTGGTGTCGGCGGCCGAAAATGATCGAGTCGACATCGGATGGACCTTCCCGGTTAGCGCTCACAACGAGCGGCCGGTTCCGACCACCGTCTCAAGTGCAGTCGAATGACTCAATGTTGTTGCGGCACATTAGATTCAGAGATCTTAACCAGGTGGTACGCGGGCAAGTCGTGTCGCGGTCGGAGTCAGTCGGTAGGACCAACGGTGCATGCATCTCAGACGGTCGCGGGTTGTCCGTCGCGGCCGGTGAGGGTGGCGGTCATGCCGGGGAGGAGCAGATCCAGGAAGCGGTCCAGTTCGGCGGCGCCGTCGTAGGAGGCCAGGGCGGGCGCCAAGGCACGCAGTTGAGGGAATTCGGTGATCGCGAGCCGGTGAAGACCGAGCCGGAGCACATGGTCGGTTTCCTCGGGTCGCTCGATAACCTCCTGCAACTCATTGAGGATGTGGCCGTACAGGTAGCCGAAAAGCACTCGGTAGATGTGCAGGGCATCCTCGCCGGTGAAGCCGGCAGATGTGAGCAGTGCGAGGACGTCCTCTAGCGGCCGCAGCATTCCTGGTGGCCGCTGCCCGAGCGGGGTGGCCAACGGTCGAGTGACCAGGAGCGGCACCACGTTTGGGTGCCTCAGGGCCAATTGGCGGAAGTCGCGCGCGACGGTACGCAGTTGGCCGGCCCAGTGCGGGTCCGTACTGTCCACGGATAGCTGAGCGAGCACCAGCTCGGCGACTCCGTCGAGCACTGCGGCTTTGTTGGGGACGTGCCGGTAAAGCATCACCGGATCTCGGCCCACCGCTTCGCTGAGACGGCGCATCGACAGTCCGTCCACACCGTCGCGGTCCACGATCCTCAGCGCGGCCTGCAGGATGATCGACCGGTTGAGCTGACCGGTGTCTGCCTCGGCGGCGGACGGGTCCTCGCCGTCGGCGCCTGCGTCGGGGCCAGTCGACTGCCTGGTCATTGCCTCAGCACTCCCCTTCTGCCTCGTGGTCGAACCGGTTACCGATAGTAGTACAACACCGTAAGTCAACAATACTTTTAACGATGTTTGTCTACACTGTTGACACCACCCTACGCGCGGCGTGTAATAGATATCAACCACTGCGATCGGAGATCTCGACATGATTGTCATCGTTGGATTAGTTGTTCTACTCTTCGCCGTATTCGTCGGGTTGCTCGGCGTGCTGAACAATGCCGGGGCCGCTCACCCGTTGAGCGAGAACTTCTCGGTGTTGGGCTATCACGTCACCGGGTCGACCGGCACTTTGTTCCTCTTCGGGATCGTGATCGGTGCGCTGGCGATGCTCGGTATGAGCGTGTTGCTGGCCGGTGCACACCGCACCGCCGGCCGCGGCCGCGACGCCCGCCGTGAACTTCAAAGGTCCCAGCGCGAAGCGGAATTTGTGAACCGGGACCGCGATTTCCAACAGCAGCCCGTCGGGGCGGCCACCGGCTCAACGGTGGACTCGGAATCGACCACGACCCGACCGCGGAGGATGAGGGGCTCCTTCCTCAGTCGCCGGTCGCACGGCCGACAACCGACCGCACCGGGCGTCGGCGACGAACGCCGATAAGCGCCGATCCAGTTCATTCGGGGGAGTCTTCAGTCGCGAGCTGTGATCCCCGAAAAGAAAGAATCCGCAACGAACATAGGTAAGAAGCAATGAGCATAAATAAGAAGATCGCCCACAAGCTCGAAGGGGCCAAGGGCGCCGCCAAGAAGATCTTCGGCCGCGCCACCGGCAACACCCGCCTGCGCACCGAGGGCCGCATCGATCAGTTCAAGGGCAACACCAAACAAGCAGGGGCCAAGGTCAAAGACGCCTTCAAGCACTAACCCGGGCAATCCTCCTCCATCAGAAAAACTAGGTAAACGTCATGATCGTTCTCGGAATCATCCTCATCGTCCTCGGGCTCGTCCTCCCCAGCCTCGTCCCTACCTTCGCCTTCGCTCATATCGTTTTGATCTTTGGGGTCATCCTCCTCGTCGTCGGCCTGTTCCTGGCGGTGATGGGACGAATGGGACACGCCGTCGCCGGCCGCCGCCACTACTACTAACCGGACCAGTACTAACCGGACCAGATCGGGGGCGTAATCGCGGTCGCCAACGCTGCGACGCGCCCCGGCCCAGTTCATAACTCCCACAGCTCAATTCCAACCGATTTCAACAATTAACATGCTCAACCAATCCAAGGAGCCGACATGACTACCAGCACTATCGTTTGGATCGTCGTCGCTGTTGTCGCGTTAATTCTGCTGGTCGCCGCGATCGCGTGGGTGGCGCGCAAGAAACGCACCGAACATCGCCGCGTCCAAGCGGGCGACATCCGAGAGAAAGCGGTCGAACAGTCCCACGAGGTGGGCCAACAGGAAGCGCTTGCCGACGAGACGGCAGCCAAGGCCCGCGCTGCGCAAGCCGAGGCCGAAGCCATGGCAGCGCACTCGGCCGGCCTGCAGCACCAGGCGCAAGCACGTCGCACCGACGCGGCTACTTCCCGCAGCGAGCTGAGCCGAGAATTCGAGCGCGCCGACAAGATCGATCCGGACTCGCCAACCAGCGACACGCCGCGCGGAGATGACGCCGGCCAGCAAGTCCCACCACGGATGCCCACGGCCGGGTGAGTTTCTCGACGCCTGGAGCTCTCATCGGGGCCGGACGAAATCACTCTGCAGCCCGACCACCTGGGCCGAGACCGGATGGGTAATCTGACGAGCCCAACCTGTGGTCATCGCGCCTCGGCTCAGCAGCCATCGGTAAATCTGTGATTGACCGATGGCGTTGGCGGGAGAATCCTCAAGGTGGTCGCCGGGACGATCTCTCGAAGAGACGTAGCCGACCTATTACGCCGATCCGGGAGAGCAATGAGTTCGGAACATGCAATAGAACAGGTGCCGCTGTCGGAGATCCGCGAGGGCGACATGCTCCAAGACCCCCGGTCTGGAAAATGGATCAAAGTCACGCAAACAGCCGACAGCGAGATGCGCGGAACTGACAAGGGCTCGGACGGGGAGACGCCGGTCATCGAGGAGTACCGCGTCTACTACGGCGACGGAGGTGAAGTGATCGATTCCCGGTTGGTTACCGGCCTCGTCAATCGTCAGGTGCGAGAGTAGTCGCGAGCGCGCATTTGGGACGGCACGTCACCGCAAGACGGAATGTCGCGCCTGCCGCAACGTGAGCCGACTGAACCTCCGGCGCAAGCATTTTCGCTTCCGGACCGCGGCACCGCTGAGGTGTTTCGCGGCTGCTAGGACTTCGTCGCTTCCCCTTTGAGCCAACGCCCGAAACGGCTCCTCGTCACCCGCTTTTCGTTGCCCTGTACGTCGGTCCACAGGCCCGGCGCATAGCTACGCATAGCTATACGGCCGGTCGGCGCCGGCGCGGACGACGTCGAGCGTGCCGTCGTTCTGCTTGATGTACTCGTCGCCGTAACTCAGATAACTGTCGGTTGCGCCGTCTCGCAGTGTCACGGTAACTGTCATGATTGAAACCTCCAGGTGCGCTGGCAAAATGCCGGCAGGATCGTGAGTGATTAGCCGATTCCTTGACGAGTCGGCGAATACAATGTGCACACGAAATCGGGAAAGGCCGGGTGATCACGAAATGCGGACCATCGTTGGTCCGTGCTCAGCGCACCTTCTCGGGAATCGAATTCAGTGCGTTCAGAACATGTTCCGCCAGTTCGCTTGCCGCCTTATCTCCGAGCTTGGAATGGGACATGATGGTGTCCCTGACCAGTTCGAGACGTTGGACGTAGGGCGAGCGAAACGTCGTTGGTGAAGCCATCAAATTTTCCTTTTCAGTCGAGCATGTTCGCTCGCAACCGAGCTGCCCGATGTCTACAACGTTACGCCACTTCTCATCGCTAGGGGTGAGTGCCGGCACCCCGTAACACTCAGCCGAACGACGCCAGCACAGCCCCCGCGCGTACACGGAGACAACGTGGGGTCGGTCATTGCCGTACAACTGATAAACGCGCCGAGAGGGCGGCGAACGTCGCGTCGTCGCCGGAAGACCCGATCAACTCCGCGTCGCGGGGGTAGAGTCGGAGAACCGGGACCAACCAGGCCCCCATGATGAAGGGGCTCAGTGATGTCCGATAAGTCTCCTCGACAAACCATGAGCAAGAAGTCTGGAAAGTCATTGAAGGAGAAACGCGCCGACAAGCAGGCCAAGGCTGCCCGCCGTGACGCGTCCACCGATGCGTTATTTCACGACAAGAAGCGCTGAAGCACAACATTTTTCGTCGCACGCCGTAGGCGGCATCACAGCCGCGACGAGGACACCTCAATTTCCGTAGATTCGGCTCGATCAGTCGAGCCTCGAGTTAGACGATGGGTCCTCGGACACAGCAGCTTGCCTACGAGGTCTTCGGCGGTAAGGCGGTTCCCGACCGGTCATGTGCTCATTGACTTCCACCCATCGCCTAGGCCACAGGACTAAAAGAGCGCAGATCCGGGTACCGATGGGACATGCTGGGCCACCTGTACGAGCGGGCACTCGACGGTGAGCGATGTTGGATCCGTCATCCCGACGGAGGGCTCCGAATACTTCCTGTGCAGCGATGGTTGGGCGCCCATGGCGCCGACGAGGAGTTCGATGATGCCGTGGTGGCGATGTGCAATGGTCCGACGATCGAATTGGGCTGTGGCCCCGGACGTCTAGTTTCGCGTCTGGTTCGGCGAGGTGTCCCGGCGCTGGGCGTCGACCGGTCGGCCACCGCGATCCGGCTGGCGGGCCGATGCGGAGCCCCGGCGCTGCTGGGTGACGTATTCCAGTCGCTCCCCGGAATGGGCTGTTGGCAAACGGTTTTGCTGATCGACGGCAACGTCGGGCTGGGCGGCGATCCGCGGCGGATCCTGGGCCGTGCCGCGGAGTTGTTGGCCCGCGGCGGCCGATGTGTGGCCGAGTTCGACGCCGAGGTGATCGGGATCCGCGCAAGCTGGATACGCCTGGAGTCCGCTCGCCAGGTCGGTCCGTGGTTTCGCTGGGCCTGGGTCGGCCTGGACAGCGCCGCGATGCTGGCCCGCGAGGTGGGGCTCAGGATGACCGGAGTCCATCTGATCGGCGAGCGGGTCATCGCCGACATGGCCGTATTGTGAGCAATCGTGAGCCCCGACAGGCGGTTCAGATGGCGCAGCCCGCTGCGCGGGCCCTGGCTGACGTCGGTGTTGGGGTCGGTGTTGTTGGTGACACTGCCTGTCGTCATCCTCACCGGCCTGCTCTCGTACATCGCTTATGCGCCGCAGCTCGGCCAGGCCATTCCCGGCCACGTCGGGTGGCTAAGGCTGCCCGGCTTCGACTGGCCCACCGCGCCGTCGTGGCTGTACCGGCTGACCCAGGGCGTGCACGTCGGACTGGGTCTGGTGCTCATCCCGGTGGTGCTGGCCAAGCTGTGGTCGGTGATACCGCGGCTGTTCGCGTGGCCGCCGGTCGCCTCGATCGCCCAACTGCTGGAGCGGTTGTCGTTGATCATGCTGGTCGGCGGGATCCTGTTCGAAATCGTCACTGGCGTCCTCAACATCCAGTATGACTACGTTTTCGGGTTCAGCTTCTACACCGCCCACTACTTCGGCGCCTGGGTGTTCATCGCGGGCTTCGTCATGCACATCGTCGTCAAGATTCCTCGCATGGTCAGCGGATTGCGGTCGTTGCCGCTTCGAAAAGTGTTGCGCACCAACACTTCAGATACTCGCCCGGAGCCGCTCGACCGTGATGGGCTGGTGTCGGTCGATCCGGCGGACCCGACGATCAGCAGACGTGCTGCCCTGGGGTTGGTCGGCGCGGGCACGCTGCTGATGGCGGTACTGACCGCCGGTCAAACCGTCGGCGGGATCCTGCGGCCCGCAGCGCTTCTGCTGCCTCGCGGGCGCAGCCGTCCCGGCGACTTCCAAGTAAACAAGACCGCCGTTGCCGCCGGTATCGATGCACGCAGCGTCGGCCCGCGGTGGCGGCTCACGCTGCGCGGGGGCCCGTCGGCGGTAGTGCTGGACCGCGCCGCGTTGTCGGCCATGCCGCAACACACCGCGCGGTTGCCGATTGCGTGCGTGGAGGGCTGGTCGACCACCCAGACCTGGAGCGGGGTCCGGCTGGCCGACCTTGCCCGGCTTGCCGGGGTCGCGGCGCCGCAAGCGGCACGGGTGATGTCGCTGCAACGCGGCGGCGCCTTCGGCGAGGCACGGCTGCAGGCCAATCAAATCGCCCACCCCGACGCGCTTTTGGCGTTACGCGTCAACGGCGCCGACCTGACGCTTGACCACGGCTATCCGGCACGGATCATCGTTCCGGCGCTGCCCGGCGTCCACAACACCAAATGGGTGGGCGCGATCGACTTCGAGGCAGGCTGACGTGTCGGCCGGGTGGCGCACCGTTTTTCGCGATGCCTATGGGTCCTACCCGTTGCATCTGCTGACCATGGCGGCCGGGTTCGCGCTACTCGGCTACGTGGTGGCCACCGTCAAGCTCACGGCCTTGTGGAATCCACACAGCTGGTGGCAGTCGATCGCGGTCTGGTTCGCCGCGGCCGTGATCGCCCACGATCTGGTGTTGTTCCCGATCTACGCGCTTGCCGACCGGATCCTGTGGGCCCGGGCGGGCCGACGACGGGTCCGGCGTCTGCCGGTATCGGTGCGCAACTACCTGCGGATACCGGCCCTCGGCTCGGGGCTCACCCTGCTGGTGTTTCTGCCGGGCATCATCGGACAGGGCGCGGCGACTTACTTGGCCGCGACCGGGCAGACGCAACAACCGTTTCTTGGCAGGTGGCTATTGCTGACCGCCGCCATGTTCCTGACGAGTGCGATCGTCTATTTATTGCGTTTGGCGCGTGCCGGCCAACGGAGCGGTCTCGTTTCCGGTCCCACGAGGGGCCCGCAAGGTACGCTCCCCGAATGACGGTGAGACCGGCGCCCCGCTTACCCGGACGGACCGCGGCCGCCCGGGCGCGGTGGTTGCTACGAGCCCGCCCTGGCGACTACATGCTGGCAGTAAGCGATGCGATGGCTTCGCTGCCCGTCGTGGGCAGGCACCTGGAGCCGCTGGGCGGCGTGACCGCGATGGGCGTCTGGGGCTATCGGCTGGTGCCGGGATTCCTGTCCTCGTCGGCCAAGTCGTGGCTCACCCCGGGCATTGGCGAGATCCGCAAGGCCGAGCGGGACAAGACCCAGGCCGTCTCGGATGCCGCGCTGCGCGGCATCGTCGCGGGCAAAGACCTGGAGATCGAGTGGCCGGCGCCGGAGCGGACCCCGCCATTTTGGCGTGCAATGCACCACCGTCGTCATCTGCACCGCACCTCGGTGCGGTACGGCAGCCACCCGGTGCAGCTGCTGGACGTGTGGCGTCGCAAGGATCTGCCGGCCCGGCCGGCGCCGGTGTTGATCTTCGTACCCGGCGGCGCTTGGGTGCACGGTGGCCGCCAGCTGCAGGGCTATGCGCTGATGTCGTACTTGGCTGAATTGGGCTGGGTGTGCCTGTCGGTGCAATATCGGGTTTCGCCGCACCACCGCTGGCCATCCCACATCACCGACGTGAAAACCGCTGTCGCGTGGGCGCGGGCCAATGTCGACAAGTTCGGCGGTGACCGCAATTTCGTTGCGGTAGCCGGTTGTTCGGCGGGCGGCCACTTGTCCGCGCTGGCCGGACTCACCGCCAACGACCCCGACATGCAGACCGAATTGCCGGCAGGCTCGGACACCTCGGTGGATGCTGTGGTGGGGATCTACGGCCGCTACGACTGGGAGGACCGGTCGACCTACGAGCGGGCGCAGTTCGTGGATTTCCTCGAGCGAGTCGTGGTCAAGCGCAGGATCGACCGCCATCCCGAGGTGTTCCGCAACGCCTCGCCGATCGCCCGGGTACAGGCGGACGCGCCACCGTTCTTGGTCATTCACGGCAGCAGCGACAAGGTCATACCGGTCGAGCAGGCGCGCAGTTTCGTCGAGCGGCTGAGATCGGTTTCGCGTTCGGTGGTCAGCTACGTGGAGTTGCCCGGCGCCGGACACGGGTTCGATCTGACCGATGGCGCGCGCACGGGCGCGATGGCGACCGCTGTCGGGCTGTTCCTCAACCAGATTCACCGCAACCGGATGATCGCGGCCAAAGAGGTTATTTAGCCGCCAGCCGACTGTATGGTCCGTCCCATGACGGAAAGCCGGTGAAACGGCTCAGCGGCTGGGATGCGGTGTTGCTGTACAGCGAAACACCGAATGTGCATATGCACACACTCAAAGTCGCCGTGATCGAGTTGGATTCCGACCGCCGCGACTTCGGCATCGACGAATTCCGTCGCGTCATTCACAGCCGGTTGTACAAGCTGGAACCGTTCTGCTACCAACTGGTTGACATTCCGCTCAAGATGCACCATCCGATGTGGCGGGAGAACTGCGACGTCGACCTGACCTATCACGTGCGGCCGTGGCGGCTGCCCGCCCCGGGCGGCCGTCGCGAACTCGATGAGGCCATCGGCGAGATTGCCAGCACCCCGCTGGACCGCGATTACCCGCTGTGGGAGATGTACTTCGTCGAGGGTTTGGCCAACAGCCGCATCGCGGTGGTCGGCAAGATCCACCACGCACTCGCCGATGGGGTGGCCGCGGCGAATCTGTTGGCCCGCGGTATGGATCTGGCACCCGGCCCGCAGTCTGGCCAGACCCGGTATGCGCCCGACCCGGCACCGTCCACCGGGGAGCTGGTGCGGTCGGCGTTCGTTGATCATTTGCGCCATATCGGCCGGATCCCGCGGACCATCGGCTACACCGCGCAGGGGATCAACCGGGTGCGCCGCAGCCCGCGCAAGCTCTCACCGGAGCTGACGATGCCGTTCACCCCGCCGCCGAGCTTCATGAATCACATGCTCACTCCCGAGCGAAGATTCGCCACGGCGACGTTGGCGCTGGCCGATATCAAGGAGACGGCTAAAGCGCTCGGCGTCACGATCAACGACATGGTGCTGGCGTTGTCGGCGGGCGCGTTGCGCAAACTGCTGCTCCGCTATGACGGCAAAGCCGATCACCCGCTGCTGGCGTCTGTGCCGGTGAGCTTTGACTTCTCGCCGGAACGCATTTCGGGAAATTACTTCACCGGCATGATGGTGGCACTGCCGGCCGACGTCGATGACCCGTTGGAACGCGTACGGCGCACGCATGATTACGCCGTCGATGCCAAGGAGGGCCACCAACTGCTCGGGCCGGAGCTGGTCAGCCGTTGGGCGGCTTATTTTCCGCCGGCACCGTCGGAGTCGCTGTTCCGCTGGCTGGCCAGCCGCGACGGCCAGAACAAGGTGCTCAACATACCGATCTCCAACGTCCCGGGTCCGCGCGAACACGGGCGGGTCGGCGGCGCATTGGTCACCGAGATCTATTCGGTGGGACCGTTGACGGCGGGCAGCGGCCTGAACATTACGGTGTGGAGTTACGTCGACCAGCTCAACGTCTCGGTGCTGTCCGACAGCGCTACCGTCGAGGACCCGCACGAGTTAACCGACGCCATCATCGATGAGTTTATCGAAATCCGCCGCGCTGCAGGTCTTTCCGACGAGCTGACGGTTATCGAAAGGGCGATGGCGCGGGCCTGAGTCTCGTCCGCTCCCTCAGGGGCCTGTGGGCCCGATGTGACCCAGCAGGTCACGACGCGAGATCTTGCCGGTGCTGCTGCGGGGCAGCTCGTCGAGCAGGACGATCTCGCGAGGCACCTTGTAGTTGGCCAGGTTGTCCCGGACATGCTGTTTGAGGCTCTCCACGGTGGCCGAGGCATTCTGCGCCAACACGACGAAGGCCGCCAGCCGTTGCCCGTACTGTTCGTCGTCGACGCCCATCACCGTGGCCTCGGCGACATCCGGGTGGGCCGCCAACGTCTTTTCCACCTCAATCGGATAGACGTTCTCGCCGCCGGAGACGATCATCTCGTCGTCGCGCCCGACCACGTACAGCCGTCCGGCCTCATCCAGGCGGCCGACGTCACCGGACGCCATGAAGCCCTCGTGGAAGTCCTTGTTTGCGCCGGACGTGTAGCCGTCGAAGCGGTTGGAGTTGCGCACGAAGATCTGACCGACCTCGCCGGTGCGCACCGGGCGGAACTCGCTGTCGAGGATGCGAATCTCGGTGCAGCTAGCGGGTTTACCCGCGGTGTCCGGCGCTGCCCGCAGGTCCGTGGGCGTGGCGGTGGCGATCATGCCGGCTTCGGTGGCGTTGTAGTTGTTGTAGATGATGTCGCCGAATTCGTCCATGAACCGGGTGACGACGTCGGGCCGCATCCGAGACCCCGACGCGGTGGCGAACCGCAGCGAACGAGCGCTGTAGCGACGGCGTACCTCGTCGGGCAGGTCCATGATCCGGTCGAACATCACCGGCACCACACATAAGCCGGTGGCCTGGTGGCGGTCGATCAGGGCCAGGGTCGCCTCGGGGTCGAACTTGCGCCGGGTTACCACCGTGCAGCCCATCGACGCCGCGAAGATCAGTTGCGAGAAGCCCCAGGCGTGAAACATCGGGGCCACCACCACCGTCGTTTCTTCGGTGTGCCACGGCACGCGATCCAGCATGGCCTGGAGCTCGGTCGCACCACCGCCGGAATGCTTGGCGCCCTTAGGGTTACCCGTTGTTCCCGACGTCAGCAGGATCAGTTTGCCTTTGCGGTCCGTCTTGGTATGCCGCCGACCGGCATGGGCGGAGATCAGTTTCTCGACGCCTGCGTCGTGGGGCTCGGGATGGTCGGTCCATGCGACGATGCGGGTGGTGTCGGGATTGTCAACCAGCGCACGATCCACCGAGTCGGTGAACTCCTCGTCGTAGATCACCGCGTCGGCGCGTTCGCGGTCAACGACGTCGGCGAGCGCCGGCCCGGCGAATGACGTGTTCAGCAACAGTACGTCGGCGCCGATCCGGTTGGCCGCTATCAACGCCTCGACGAAACCACGGTGGTTGCGGCACATGATGGCAACTACTTCCGGTGTGCCGCCGGGCAAGGACTGCAGCGCCGCCGCCAACGCGTCACCACGTCGGTCGAGCTCACGGAATGTCAGCGCCCCGAGCTCGTCGACCAGACCTGCGCGGTTCGGGCAGCGTTGCGCCGACATCGCGAAACCGCTTGTGACAGAGAGTCCTTCGCGCCGTACCGCCGCTGCGATGCGCAGATACTTGTCCGGTCTCAGGGGGGCGATGATTCCCGCGCGAACCATGGTGCCGAGCAGGCCGAGCGGTGCCATCGGTATTAGCCGATTACCGGGAGGCGACGCTCTTTGGCCAGCTTGCCGAGCGCCTTCTGCATGACGCGGCGGACGTGGGCATCGACCGCGTCGATGTCGGGGTCCTCGCCGAATTCGGCTCGCACGTCGATCGGCTCGAGCACCTGCATCACGATCTTGGCCGGCAGCGGCACGTTCACCGGAAGCACAGCAGAAAGCCCGAACGGGAAGCCAACCGAGATCGGCAGGATCTTCACCCGCATCAACTTGTCCAACCGCAGGGCCTTGGCCAATCCCTCGCCGCGCGAGAGGTACAGCTGGGTTTCTTGACCACCGATGCCGACGGTCGGCACGATCGGGACCCCGGCGTTCAGCGCCGCCCGGACGTATCCGGTCCGCCCGTCGAAGTCGATGATGTTCTCCGCCAGCGTCGGTCGGTAAACGTCGTAGTCGCCGCCCGGGAAAACCACCACCACGCCGCCGGATCGCAATGCCTCGTCGGCGTTTTCGTGGTTGGCGCGAATGAAGCCGGTGCGAATGAGGAACTCGCCCTGCGGGCCGTTGAACAGCATGTCGTGGCTCAGGGTAAAGACCGGCCGGTCATAGCCGAACATCTCGTAGAAACCGGTGGCGAACACCGGAACGTCCATCGGGAACAGCCCGCCGGAGTGGTTGGACACCACCAGCGCGCCGCCTTGTGGGAAGGACTCCAACCCGCGCACCTCTGCGCGGTGGTAGCCCTTGATCACTGGACGCATCCACCCGATCACGCGTTCGGTGAGCTCGGGATCCCACTTGGAAATCTCGGTAGGGTCGATATCGATTGCCGCCAATGCGTTCCCCTGGGATTGAGCGCAGACTTCGCTGTGATGGTAGCTCAGAGTCTTCGACGCATTGCGGCTCGATACCATCTCCCCAACTGCCCGTCATGAATTCAAAGGAGCGTCACAAAGTCGTGAGCACTGAAGAAGCCGGCAACACCGAACCCGAAGTCCTCGTCGAGCAGCGGGACCGGATCCTGATCATCACCATCAACCGTCCGAAGGCCAAGAACGCGGTCAACTACGCGGTGTCCCGAGGTCTGGCCGACGCGGTGGACCGCCTTGACGACGATCCGGGTCTCTCGGTGGGGATCCTGACCGGCGCGGGTGGCTCGTTCTGCGCGGGCATGGATCTGAAAGCGTTCGCCCGCGGCGAGGTTCCCGTCGTCGAGGGCCGCGGCATGGGCTTTACCGAGCGTCCACCGGTCAAGCCGCTGATCGCCGCCGTCGAGGGCTACGCGCTGGCCGGCGGCACCGAGCTCGCGCTGGCCACGGACCTGATCGTGGCGTCCAAGGACTCGGCGTTCGGCATTCCCGAGGTCAAACGTGGGCTGGTCGCCGGCGGCGGGGGATTGCTGCGGCTGCCCGCGCGCATCCCGGCTGCCATCGCGATGGAACTGGCGCTGACCGGCGAAAACTTCACCGCCGAGCGGGCGCATGAGCTGGGGATGGTCAATGTGCTGGCCGAGCCCGGGGGCGCCCTGGAGGCCGCGATCGCGCTGGCCGAGAAAATCACCGCCAACGGGCCGCTCGCGGTGGCCGCCACCAAACAGATCATCGTCGAATCCCGCGGGTGGAGCCCGGAGACCATGTTCGCCCAACAGAACAAGATCCTGATGCCGGTGTTCTCATCGAACGACGCCAAGGAAGGTGCGATCGCGTTCGCCGAAAAGCGTCCCGCCCGCTGGACCGGGACCTGACCGCGATCACGCGCGATACTTGCATCATCTAAACTACAGCCAGAGCGTGACATTTTTGGCGGCTTTTGTAACGGGTGAACCACAGAGAGTTCGAGGATGAGCATTTCGTTACTTCTCGAGATGGCTGTGTCGAGCAACCCCGATCGCACGGCCGTCGTGTCGGGAGACACCCGGCTGACCTCTCAACAGCTCAGCGATCTCGCCGACGGCGGTGCGGGCATCATCGCCGGATCGAACGCCAACCATGTGGTCTACGTCGGCACCGGCGGCGCGATGCTCCCGCTGCTGATATTCGCGTCGGCGCGCGCCGGGCTGGCGTTCACGCCGATCAACTACCGCCTTGCCGGCGAGGGCATTCAAGCCCTCATCAGTCGACTGCCCGAACCGTTGGTGATCGTCGACAGTCGGTACCGCCACATGCTCGGCGACGTCGGGCAGCGCGTCATCGAGTCCGATGAGTTTTTCGCAGCGGCCCGCAGCACTGCACCGGCGGCGGAGTTCGCCGACCCGGACGCGGTGGCGATCGTGCTGTTCACGTCGGGCACCACGTCGCAGCCCAAGGCCGTCGAACTCACGCACAACAACCTGACCAGTTACATCACCGGATCGGTCGAATTCGATTCCGCCGAGCCGACCGACGCGGCGCTGATCTGCGTGCCGCCGTATCACATCGCGGGGGTCAGCGCGGCGCTGTCGAACCTGTACGCCGGCCGCAAGATGGTTTATCTCCCCACCTTCGATCCGGAGGAATGGGTGCGGCTGATCAACGCCGAGCACGTCACCACCGCGACTGTGGTGCCCACCATGCTCGACCGCATCGTGACCGTGCTGGAGGACGCTGATCATGCATTGCCGTCGCTGCGCAACCTGGCCTACGGCGGCTCGAAAGTCGGGTTGCCGCTGGTGCGTCGCGCCCTCGCGCTGTTGCCAGATGTGGGTTTCGTCAATGCCTACGGCCTGACCGAGACGAGTTCGACGATCGCGGTGCTGACCCCGGAGGATCACCGGGAGGCACAGGCCGCGTCGGATACCGCGGTGGTCAAGCGGTTGGGTTCGGTCGGTCAACCGGTGCCCGGCATCGAGGTCCAGATCCGCGACGAGAACGGCACCGTGCTCGGGCCGCGGCAGACCGGTGAGTTGTTCGTTCGCGGCGACCAGGTCTCGGGCCGCTATACCGGGATCGGTTCGGTGCTCGACGCCGACGGGTGGTTTCCGACCAGGGACATCGCCACCCTCGACGAGGACGGCTACCTGTTCATCGGCGGGCGCAGCGACGACACCATCATCCGCGGTGGTGAGAACATCGCGCCCGCCGAGCTGGAGGATGTGCTGATCGAACACGCCCACGTGCGCGACGTCGCTGTGGTCGGCGTCGAGGACCCGCAGTGGGGACAGGCGATCGTCGCGGTAGTGGTGCCGGCCGTCGGCATCGAACCCGACCCCGAGGAGCTGCGCGAGCATGTGCGCAAAAGCTTGCGGGGTTCGCGTACCCCCGACCGGGTAGTCTTTCGCGACGAGCTGCCCACGAACGCGACCGGCAAAGTGCTCCGCCGCGAAATTGTCGAAGAGCTTCGCGCCACTCCGGCCGAGCAGTAAGGAACTACAAACATCATGATCAAGAACGGAACTCGTCTGGCCAGCCAGGTGTGCGACACCCAGGTCATCGTCGTCCGAAGCGCGGACAGCCTCGATGATCTGCGCTGCGGCGGCGCACCGATGGTCGCGTTGGACGCCGAGCGTTCCGGCGAGCTGGATCCGGCGTTCGCCGACGGCACCGTGATGGGTAAGCGCTACGTGGACGAGACCGGCGCCGAGGTGTTGGTTACCAAGGCGGGTGCTGGAACCTTGGCGGTCGGCGAAACCGCGCTGAGCCTCAAGGAAGCCAAGCCGCTGCCCGCCAGCGACTAGGCGGGCAATCGGATCTAGTCGGGGCGCTCCGGCAGTCCGTTGCGCAGGACGAATTCCCTTGCCTTGACCAGGAATTCGAGCTGTTCGTGCACCTTCTCCAGCGGGTCGGTGCTGCGTGTGGAGCGGGAGAGCACGACGGCGCCTTCCAGTGCGGCAATCGACATCATCGCCAGCGAATCGGCATCCGGCTCGAGGAACCCGTCGGCGACGAACGCGCGCGTCAGTGCCGAGCGCCAGTGCGCAAAAATCCGGCTGGCCTCGGCGGCCAGCCGGACTTCGTCGTCGGCGCAGCCGATCGCTGCGGCCACCACTGGACAGCCGGCGTTGAAGTCGCTCTCGGCCAGGACGCGTTCCCAGAATCGAACGAACTGCCGCACCAGCACTTTCGCGCCCCGCTCGGCGGCGGCGTCGATGTCAGCGGTGATCGTGTCTCCGGCGTAACGGAGCGCCTCGGCGAGGATCTGATTGCGACCGTCGGGAAAGTGGTAGTAGACCGAGCCACGGGGTGCGCCGCTG
>NZ_DATFZD010000095.1:0-18351 GCF_035314665.1 Mycobacterium sp.
CCGACGATCAGCCCGGACACCGAGTTCTTCTGGAACGGGCTGCGTGAGCACAAGCTCCTTATCCAGCGCTGCGGCGGATGTGGAACGTTGCGCAACCCACCGCGGCCGATGTGCCCGAATTGCCGCTCCCTGGAGTGGGAACCCATCGAGGCGTCGGGCCGAGGGACTGTCTACAGCTACGTGATGCCACACGAGCCAAGATTTCCCTTCTTTGACTATCCCTACATCGTCGTGCTGGTCCAGCTCGCCGAAGGCATCCGGCTGGTGTCGAACCTGTGTGAGATCGACCCGGCTGACGTCACGGTCGGGATGCCGGTCGAGGTGTTCTACCAGACTTTCGACGGAGCCGACGGAGACCTTGTGCTGCACCAGTTCCGCCCCGCTGCCGAATGACCGGGGTGACCTTTCCATGGACTTCACGTTCACCGAAGAGCAAGAGAGCATCAGCAAGCTGGCTCGCGACCTGTTCGAGCGGCGAGCAACCCCGGAGCGACTTACCGAACTCGAAGCCGGCAATTCCCGGTACGACACCGCGCTGTGGAAAGAACTCGCCTCCGTCGACCTGCTGGGCGTCGCGTTGCCGGAATCGGTCGGCGGCTCGTGCGTTTCAGGCGATGGCTTCCTGGAACTCGCGGTGTTGCTGGCCGAAGTGGGCTGGGGCGTGGCGCCGGTGCCCGTTTACCCGACGCTGCTGCTGGGCGCCGACTCGATCGCCCGCCACGGGACCGTCGAGCAACAGCAACGCTTCCTGCCCGGCGTCATCGAAGGAACCCGCATCCTGACCGCGGGTCTACAGGAGCCGGGCCGCTCCGACCCGACGAACCCCGCCGCCACCGCTCGTCGCGACGGCCCGAACTGGCGGCTGGACGGCACCAAAGAGCTAGTGCCGGCGGCCCAGCTAGCCGACACCGTGCTGATTCCCGTCGCGATAGATGACGGGGCTGTGGGCCTGTTCCTGCTGACGACCGACGCCCGCGGCGTCGAAATCCGGCCGGTGGCCACCACCACTCGCGAACCACATGCCGACGTATTCCTCGACGGTGCAACGGTTTCCGCTGCAGACCGGCTCGAAGGGCCCGGCGATCTGGTCAATTCGCTTTACACCCGCGCGCTGGTCGGCCTGTGCGCGATCCAGCTGGGCGTGTCCGACCGCGCCTTGCGGATGGCTGCCGAATACACCACCGGGCGTGAGCAATTCGGCCGTCCAATCGGCAGCTTCCAGGCGGTGCAGCAGCGGATGGCTGACGGATTCATCGACGTCGAGGCGATCAGGTGGACCACTTGGCATGCGGCCTGGCTGATCGCGGAAGGACGGCCCCCTGACCAAGCCGCCCGCGCAGCACGCATCGCGAAGTTCTGGGCTGCCGAGGCCGGCGCCCGGGTCGCCGCCACCACCCAACACGTGCACGGCGGGATCGGGATCGACATCACCTATCCCCTGCATCGCTACTTCTTATGGGCCAAACAGAACGAACTCACCCTGGGTTCGGCTTTCCAGCAGCTGGCTCGCCTTGGAAGCACTTACCCAGAAGACCCGGAAGGACGGCTATGACGACAGCCAAGACCCGTGCCACAACCCTGCAGTGGAGCGACATCGAGGTCGGTGACGAGGTGACGCCACTCGAGATCCCGATCACCACCACCATGATCGTCGCTGGCGCGATCGCGTCGCGTGACTTCATGCCGGTGCACCACGACCGCGACTACGCCAACAAGCAGGGTTCGCCCAACCTGTTCATGAACATCCTGACCTCCAATGGATATTGCGTGCGCTTCCTCACCGACTGGGCAGGACCCGAAGCGATGGTCACTAAGCTGTCGATTCGCCTAGGCGTGCCGTGCTTTCCGGACGACCCGCTGCGCTTCACCGGCAGCGTGACCGGCAAGAGCGAAGGATCGGACGGTGAGAACTTCGTCGAGGTGACCTTCAAGGCATCCAACAGCCTCGGCGATCACGTCTCCGGCACCGCCGTTCTCAGCCTGCTCGACGGAGCAGGCGCATGAGCGGTTCGCTGCCCGGCAGCTGCGCCATTGTGGGCATCGGCCAAACCGAGTTCTCCAAGGAATCCGGGCGTAGCGAGCTGCAATTGGCGTGCGAGGCGGTCAGTGCCGCACTCGACGACGCCGCTCTGGCCCCCAGCGACGTCGACGGCATGGTCACCTTCACGATGGACTCCAGCGACGAGATCGACATCGCCCGCAATGTGGGCATCGGCGACCTAAGCTTCTTCAGCCGAGTCCATCATGGCGGCGGGGCGGCAGCGGGCACGGTGGTGCACGCGGCGATGGCCGTCGCGTCCGGCGTTGCCGATGTGGTGGTGTGCTGGCGCGCCTTCAACGAACGTTCCGGCTTTCGCTTCGGCGGTAGCGGACGCACCAGCGCGGAGACGCCGCTGTTCATGGCGCACTACGCGCCGTTCGGATTGCTCACTCCCGCAGCGTGGGTCGCGATGCACGCGCAGCGCTACATGTCGACCTACGGGGTCACCAACGAAGACTTCGGCCGCATCGCCGTCGTGGACCGTCTGCATGCGGCCAAGAACCCCGACGCGTGGTTCTACCAGCGTCCGATCACATTGGAAGACCATCAGAATTCTCGCTGGATCATCGAACCGGTTCTGCGACTGCTCGATTGCTGCCAGGAAAGCGACGGCGGCGTCGCGCTGGTGGTTACCGGCGCCGAACGCGCCCGCGACTTGCGGCAGCCGCCGGCGATCATCACCGCAGCCGCCCAGGGCGCAGCCGCTAACGGTGAAATGATGACCAGCTACTACCGCGACGACATCACCGGGCTACCGGAGATGGGCGTGGTCGCAGACCGGCTGTGGCGTGATTCGGGGTGCAAGCCACAAGACATCCAAACCGCTTTCATCTACGACCATTTCACCCCGTTCGTGTTCACCCAGTTCGAGGAACTCGGATTCTGCGGTCGTGGCGAAGCCAAAGACTTCGCCACGGTCGAACGGCTGTCGCTGGGTGGGGAACTGCCCATCAACACCAACGGCGGACTGCTTGGCGAGGCCTACATCCACGGGATGAACGGCATCACCGAAGGCGTGCGCCAGATACGCGGAACCTCGTACAACCAGGTCGACAACGTCGAGCATGTCCTGGTCACGTCGGGCACCGGGGTGCCCACCAGCGGTCTGATTCTGGCGCCGGACAGGTAGGGAATACCGTCATGCCGAAGATCGCATTGCTGACCGCTGTCGGCGGACCGATTGAGCTCGCCGAGTTTCCGCTCACCGCGCCGGCACCGGGTACCGCGGCGCTGAAACTGCGGATGGCCGGAATCTGCGGATCTGACTTGCACATCTTCCGCGGCGAGCTCCCCCTGTTCTACCCGTTCGCGATGGGCCACGAAATGGTCGGCGAAATCGCCGAACTCGGCGACGGACTGACTACCGACGCGACCGGCAAGCCGCTGGCGGTGGGTGACCGTGTGGTCACCCCTTACTTCTGGTTGTGCGGCCAATGCCACGCGTGCGCACGCGGCCGGCCGCACGCCTGCCAGAACCTGATGGCGGGCGAGTTCCGCACCCACGACCAAGCCCCGCACTTCGTCAGCGCACACGGCGAGTACTACTACACCACCCGCAGACAGCCGTTGTATAAGGTGCCCGAGGACCTGACCGACGAAGCGGTCGCGCCGCTCAATTGCGCTCTGGCCCAAGTGCTGTTCGCGCTGCGAGACGTTCGGCTGGGCGACACCGTCGTGATCCAGGGCGCGGGTGGGCTGGGCATCAACGCCGCCGCCGTCGCGCACACCGCGGGCGCCGCGGAGGTCATCGTCATCGACAAGATCGCCGAGCGGCTCGACGTCGCATCCGACTTCGGCGCCACGCACTGCATCGACGCCGGCGACATCTCGACCGCCGAAATCACCGAACAGATCCGCAGTCGCACCGACGGCGTCGGTGCCGACTGGGTGCTCGAAGTCGTCGGCGCTCCCGGCGTCATTTCTGACGGCATCGGGTTCCTGAACAACGGCGGAACATTGCTCGAGGTCGGCAATATCGGAACCGGACGCACCTTCGAGCTCGACCCCAGCGTTCTGGTCTACGGAAACAAGTCGGTGCGCGGCGTCATGCTCTACGACCCGGTCACCCTCGCGATCGGCTTGTCGTTTCTGCAGCACACCAGTTTTCCGTTCAGCCGGCTGATGCCCAAGCCGTTCCATCTCACTGACGTCAACGCCGCATTCGAATCAGCCAATGCCGGGTTGGTGCCCAGAGGCGCTTTGGTTCCCTGATGACTCAAGCTTCTGCGTTGACTCAGGCGACGGATACCCGCGAGCTGATCGTGGAGTCCGCCTACACCTGCTTCCGCAAGCAAGGACTGCAGAAGGCCACAATTGTCGACATCGCCAAGATGGCGGGTATCTCCCGCAGCACAATCTACGAGTATTTCCGTGACAAGGCCGCCATCGTCGAAGCATGCGCCGAACACGCTTCCGAGCAGTTCTATCGCCAAATGTCCATGGCGATGGACCGGGGCAGCTCGCTGGAAGACAAGCTCAGCCGCGCAGCGGTGTTCGTCACCCAGGCGCGACGGGCCATCGCCTCCGAGAAGTACTTCGACGAAGAAGCGATCAGCCTGCTGCTGACCAAAGACGCCGCCGTCTTGCTGCGTGAGTGCGTCGACTTCCTCGCGCCCCACCTCGCCGCCGCCAGGCTCACCGGTGAGGTTCGCAAGGACCTCGACATCCAGTCCGCCGGAGAATGGTTCGCGCGCATCCTGTTCTCGCTGTTCAGCACACCGTCATCGACACTGGACATGGACGACCCCAATGTCGTCGCCGACTTTGTGCGGGCACATCTGGTCCGAGGGTTCGCCAACGAACGCCCGCGGGCAAGACGAGCAATCGACGCGCGGTAACCGCCTGCCGGCACATGGCCCGATGGCACGCCGATCGAGGACTAATGGCCCTGCCGCAGGCAGCGCCGCCGGATAACCCTTGATGGCAGGTAAAGATTGGAGGTCGAAAGATGCCTGCCACCGCGGTGAAAGTCGAAGTCATCGAGGATGCGGTGCGGTCAGCGTGCCGCGCCCCGTCACAGCACAATAGCCAACCCTGGCAGTGGGTGTTCGATGGCGGTCAACTTCAGTTGTTCCTCGATCCAAGTCGAGTCCCGAACACCGATCAGTCCGCGCGAGAAGCGCTGATCGGCTGCGGCGCGACCCTCGATCATCTTCGGGTGGCGATGGCCGCGGCCGGTTGGCGGTCGCACGTCGAACGGTTTCCAAGTCCGAACAACCCGAATCACCTGGCGTCGATCCAATTCACCCCGATCGACGCCGTGACTGAGCAAGATCGACGTCGCGCCAACGCCATCTGGGCACGCCACACCGATCGGTTGCCCTTCAGCGGACCAACGGACTGGCAATCCTTCGAACCGGTGGTGAAAAGCGCGGTCGACGAAGCCGGCGTGCACCTGGACATCTTCTCCGACGATTTGCGTCCCCGACTCCTGGAAGCAGCCGAGATTGCCGAGTCGTTACGATTTTATGACATTCCTTACAACGACGAACTCCATTGGTGGACAGCACCATTCGAGGCATCAGAGGGTATTCCATATAGTGCGCTCGTTTCGGCCGCCGAGGGTGACCGAGTCGGGATAGACCGGGTCTTCCCGATCACCCATCAGCCCGAACGGCGCGGCGAAATTCCCGAAGACCACGCCAAGGTCCTGCTGCTGTCCACCGATGGCAACGGTCGCGCCGACGCACTGGCTTCCGGCGAAGCGCTCTCCGCCGTCTCGCTAGAATGCACGATGCACGGCCTCGCCACCTGCCCGGTAACGCACCTCACCGAGCTCCACGTCACCCGCGAACTCATCCAGTCGCTGATGGATCACGAAGCGGTACCGCAGGTCCTGCTCCGGGTGGGCGTGGTGCCAGTCACCGAGAAAGCACCGCCGCCCACGCCGCGGCGGCACCTCTCTGAAGTACTTCGGCTGGAAAGTTGACGGGAACGAGCGATGCACGATTCGAACACACCACAATCCGCTGTCGTAGTCGGCATCGACGGCTCTGAGGCCGCGATCCAAGCCGCGCGATGGGCAGTCGATGAAGCTGTCAGTCGAGAGATCCCGCTCCGCCTGGTCCAGGTGATCCCCGAACAGGCCGAGCCCGCCCCGCTGGCATCGGTCGGCACTGTGGGGATGGAACGCGAATATGCGGAGACCGCGCTCAGGATCGCCAGCGCTGCGGTGGAAGCCACCGGGAAACCCGTCAAAGTCGAAACTGCAATTCTGCGGGGCGATCCCGCAGCGATGCTCATCGCCGAATCCCGCGACGCCGAGATGGTCTGCGTCGGCTCGGTGGGAATCGGACGCTTTGCGCGCGCATTCCTGGGTTCCACGGCTGCCGAGCTCGCCGAGGCCGCTCATTGCCCGGTCGCGATCATCCGCACGCAACAGAGCCAGCTGAAGCACGACAGCGCGTTGATCGTGGTCGAAGTCAGCGAATCACCAGATAACAATCACGTGGTCGAGCAAGCGATGGCTGAGGCTCAGTTGCGCCACGCACCGGTACTTGCCCTCGGAGTGTTGCGAAAAGACACCGGTGACATGCCCAGCGACGAGCTGAAGCGACGGGTGGAGTGCTGGGGTCGACGCCACCCTGGCGTAAACATCTACGCTGGTGCCACCCGAGCCGACATTGCGGACTTCCTTGCCGTTATGGACAAAACGATTCAGCTCGCCGTAATCGGCAGCACCGACGCTGACCAAGTCGCGCGTCTCATTGGGCCACATCGGCACCCCAGTCTCGGGCATGCAGAGTGCTCGGTGCTGATTGTCCGGTCCTAATAGGAACTAAGCGAAATCCCGAGGCGGCCGACCATGACCGAAAGCGAGCTCCTGCACGACGTATTCACCTCGACGCTTCGAGATGGTGCCGTGGTGTCGTTGCGGCGGCTGCAACCGACGGATATCGACGCAGTGATCGCCCTTCATGACGCGCTCAGCGAGCGCGACCGCTACCTGAGATTCTTCACGGTTCATCCGCTGTATTTGAAAAAGCTGGCTGCCAAACTCACTGACGACAACGGCCAAAACTACGCACTGGGCGCCTTCGAATCCGGAACGTTGATCGGTGTCGCAAACTACGCGATGTGCGGTAAGCCGGCAACGGCGGATCTCGCTGTGGTCGTCGCGCACAAAGACCACCTGCGCGGAGTAGGGACAGCGTTACTTGGGCGCCTCGCACAGATCGCCCGTGACAATGGAATTCAGCACTTGGTCGCTGACATCTTGACGACCAATGACTTGATGTTCAAGGTGCTCCACGATGCAGGCCTGCATCCGCAGCAGAAGAGCTATGACAGTGGTGTGGTGCACCTCGACATCGACTTGACCGCAATCGCTGTCGGGTCCGACTGAGCCGATAGTGTCCTCGGCAACCCTTGGAAACCAACGCATCTGGGAGAAGCCATGTCGTCACGCAACGCACATTTGGGAATTGTCGTCGGTGTGGACGACTCCCCGGCCGCCAAAGCGGCGGTGGAGTGGGGGGCGCGCGAGGCTGAATTGCGTCGCATCCCGCTAACCCTCGTACACGCGATTTCGCCGAACCTAACGTCGTGGCGGAACACGCCGTTGCCGCCGGGGTTGGCCCAGTGGCAGCAGGATCACGGCCGCCGATTACTTGATGATGCGGTCAAGATCGTTGAAAAGACCTGCTATCATGGCGGTCCCACGGCGATCCACACGGAGGTGTTGCCGTCGGCTGCCGTTCCCACACTGATTGGCCTGTCTAAAGACGCCGAGATGGTAGTCACCGGTTCCTATGGCGACGGCAGCTGGTCTGCCCGGCTGCTCGGATCAGTCGCTTCCGCGCTGTTACGTCACGCGTATTGTCCAGTTGCGATCGTCCACGATCGGGAGCCGTTGACGCCGCATCACGCTCAGGCACCAGTATTGGTCGGCATAGATGGCTCGCCCGCAGCTGAGTTGGCGACCGCGATCGCATTCGACGAGGCTTCGCGTCGCAGAGTGGGGTTAATTGCTCTGCACGCCTGGAGCGATGTCGACGTGTCGGAGTGGCCCGGCCTCGATTGGCCGGCAGCGAAGTCGATGTCCGAACATGTAATCGCCGAGCGCCTCGCGGGTTGGCAGGACCAGTATCCCGATGTGAAGGTGCGTCGGATCGTCGTCCGCGATCAGCCCGCACATCAACTTGTCACACATTCAGCGGAAGCCCAGCTGCTCGTGGTCGGCAGTCGCGGCCGCGGCGGATTCGGAGAAATGCTGGTGGGTTCGGTAAGCGAAAGCGTTGCCCAAATGGCACGTACGCCGGTGATCGTGGTGCGCCAGTCGGGGCCCTAAGCTTGCGCTTCATGACCGCGTCGCCGGCCGCCGGGCTAACTCCGGCCGAAGTGGCACAGCGGGTTGGCGACGGCAGGGCCAACGATGTCCCGAGCCGGGCTACCCGCAGCGTGGCCGACATCGTCCGGGCCAACGTCTTCACCCGGATCAACGCGATCCTGGCCGTGCTGTTCGCCATCGTGCTGGCGACCGGTTCGTTGATCAACGGGCTGTTCGGGCTGTTGATCATCGTCAACAGCGTCGTCGGGATGGTGCAAGAGCTGCGGGCCAAACAGACGCTGGACAAGCTGTCCATTGTTGGGCAAGCGAAGCCGCTGGTCCGCCGGGCAGACGGAACACGTGAGCTGCCGCCCAACGAGGTGGTTTCCGACGACATCATCGAATTGGGTCCCGGCGATCAGGTCGTGGTCGACGGGACGGTCATCGAAGGCGCCGGGTTAGAGGTCGACGAGTCGCTGCTTACCGGCGAGGCCGACCCTGTCCTAAAGCACATTGATGACATGGTGATGTCCGGCAGCTTCGTCGTCACCGGCACCGGTGCGTACCGTGCCACGAAAGTAGGACACGAAGCCTATGCGGCCAAGCTCACCGCCGAAGCCAGCAAATTTAGTCTGGTGCGCTCGGAGCTGCAGGCCGGAATCAATAAGATTCTCCGATTCATCACCTACCTGCTGATTCCCGCCGGGGGACTGATTATCTATACGCAGCTGTTCACCACCCATGTCGGCTGGCGGCAGTCGGTGCTGCGCACGGTGGGAGCGCTGGTTCCGATGGTCCCCGAGGGCCTGGTGCTGATGACCTCGATCGCGTTCGCGGTGGGCGTCGTTCGCCTGGGTCGCCGTCAGTGCCTGGTGCAGGAGCTGCCGGCCATCGAGGGTCTAGCGCGAGTCAACGTGGTGTGCGCCGACAAGACCGGCACGCTGACCGAGAACCGGATGCAAGTGGCCGACCTGCAGCTGCTCGATTCTCCGGTCGGCATGGACACGATTATCGATGTACTGGCGTCGATAGCTGCCGACGACGCACGCCCCAACGCCAGCATCGAGGCGATCGCGGGAGCTTACCGCAACCCGCCGGGCTGGACCGTCACTGCGACCGCCCAGTTCAAGTCGGCCACGAAGTGGAGCGGGGTGTCTTTCGGCGAGCACGGCAACTGGGTTCTCGGTGCCCCAGATGTGCTGCAGGATCCGGCGTCGCCGGTTGCCCGGCAGGCCGAGGCCGCAGGTTCACAGGGGCTGCGTGTGCTGCTACTCGGATCAACCGACCTACCGGTCGACAATCCCGGCGCACCTGACCGAGTTGTTCCCGTCGCCCTGATAATGCTGGAGCAACGGGTGCGCCCGGATGCCCGC
This sequence comes from Mycobacterium sp., assembly GCF_035314665.1. Taxonomy (GTDB): domain Bacteria; phylum Actinomycetota; class Actinomycetes; order Mycobacteriales; family Mycobacteriaceae; genus Mycobacterium. The sequence continues at coordinate 9,683 of NZ_DATFZD010000095.1, forward strand.
GACACCCTGAATTACTTTGCTGATCAGGGCGTTTCGGTCAAGGTGATTTCGGGTGATAACGCTGCGTCGGTGGGCGCGGTGGCATCGAAGCTTGGTCTTCGCGGGGAAACGCTCGACGCTCGGGAGCTGCCCACCGATCCGGATGAGCTGGCTGAAACCCTGCAGAAATACACCACGTTTGGCCGCGTGCGCCCAGACCAGAAGCGTGCGATGGTGCGCGCCTTGCAATCCCGCGGCAGCACGGTTGCGATGACCGGCGACGGTGTCAACGACGTACTGGCGCTCAAGGATGCCGACATCGGCGTCGCCATGGGGGCGGGAAGCGCCGCGTCACGGGCTGTGGCTCAAATCGTGCTGCTAGACAACAAGTTCGCAACGCTACCGTACGTAGTGGGCGAAGGGCGACGGGTAATCGGCAACATCGAGCGAGTATCCAACCTGTTCTTGACCAAGACCGTGTACTCGGTATTGCTGGCGTTGCTGATCGGCATCACCGGCCTCGCCGCGAAATCGTTGGGCATCAAAGCATTGATGTTCCCCTTCGAGCCGATCCATGTGACGATCGCCGCCTGGTTCACCATCGGAATACCCGCGTTCATCCTTTCGCTGGCGCCCAACAACGAACGCGCACAGTCCGGTTTCGTCCGCCGGGTGATGACGGCTGCGATACCGAACGGGGCGGTTGCCGGCCTCGCGACATTCGCGTGTTATCTGCTCGCCTTCCAGGGGGCTGCGGCGACCGCGGCCCAACAAACCCAGGCGTCGACGTCGGCGCTGATCACCTTGCTGGTGATCGCGGTGTGGGTGCTGGCGGTGGTGGCCCGCCCCTACACCTGGTGGCGGGTGATGTTGGTCGCGCTGTCCGGCAGCGCATACGTGGTGATTTTCAGCATCCCGCTCGCGCGCGCGCAGTTCATGCTCGATCCCTCGAACGTCGCGTTGACCGGCACCGCGCTCTTGATCGGTGTGTTCGGCGCGGCGATCGTCGAAGCTTTGTGGTGGTTGCGGGGATCGGCTGGCGGAGTGCCTCCTCGTTTGTGGCGCCAACCGAAAGTTTGAGGGCCAGCCGGCACAGCAGCCGCAAACATCCCCGCCCAAAGGACCTCAGGAAGCCAGCCGCATCGCCGCGCTCCTGCGCGAGCGTTTTGGGATTGAGCGTTGACGACCCCGTAGATAAGCGCCGGCTCCCAGCGCTGCCGGTCAAGCGAATGTGGATTCTGGCTTGGGCTCCGGACCGAACCGGAAACGGCGGCCGGTGATCGAAATCGGTTGAATGCGAACATAGTGTTGCTTCAACGTCGCAATCCACGGCAACAGTTGGGCTCGCTCGGCCTCCTCAAGCTCCTCGCTGGTACGAAGCATGCGGCCTGTGCCCTTGAGGATCACGCTCCAGCCTTCCGCAGCGTTATGGTCGTCGGCCTCAAAAAGAAGGCGATTGTTGATTGCGGTGCTGACCAATTTGGTGCCCTCCGCTGTCCGAAAGAGCACAGTACGGTGCTGGACAACGAAATTGACCGGGAAAATCTCGGGTTGGCCGTCGACGCTCGTGACGAGACGCCCTAACGCCACGCTTGCCAGTAGATCCCAACTTTCGGTCGCCGAAAGGATGGTGACAGGTTGACCGGTTTCGGACATATTGACACTCACCGACCTCGGGGACTGTAGCCTCGTTTGCTCGCTCACCTGCCCCACGCTACAACGGCTCTCGCCGGTTTAGCAGCGTCGTTCGGCCCCAACAGACGAGGACTTCCGGCCCTGCCCACGCGTGCAAGCGAAGACCACAGTGAGCTAATGGAGCACTTAACGGCGCTCGATGCGAGTTTCTTGGAGGTTGAGGACTCCGACCCTCACGTGAACCTGGCAATTGCGAGCGTATCGATCATGGCCGGACCCGTTCCGCAGTATGACGAGCTTGTCGCAGCCTTCGCCGAACGGGTACGTGCAATTCCCCGCTGCACCCAAGTGCTGCACACCCATCCGCTTGACCTCGGCTCGCCTGAATGGGTGGGTGACGCGCACTTTGACATCTCGCATCACGTGCACCGCGTTGCATTACCCGAGCCCGGCGATGACGCCCAGCTATTCAAGATGATCGCGACAGTTATGCAGCATCGGCTCGACCGTGAGCGTCCGCTGTGGGAGTGCTGGATTATCGAAGGCCTCACCGACAACCGGTGGGCGATCCTGATGAAACTCCACCACTGCATCGCCGATGGAATCGCCACAACCCAGATGCTGGCGAAGCTCAGCGATAGCGGCGTCGGCGATACTTTCGCGAAAAGCATTCGGGCCGCAAAGGAATCGGATAAGCCCGCGCTGCGTTTGCTGCCGATAAGCATGAACCCCTTGACGTGGGTCGGCGGCATGTGGCGGACCGCGGTGGCAGGGGCCAATGTTGCTGAACACGCCGCAATGGGCGTCGCCGAGCTAACGGCGGGCTTGCTGAGCTCACCGCCCGAATCCTCGCTGAGCGGGCCGGTGACAACGATGCGACGATACGCCGCGGCAAGGGTCAGACTCGCTGAAATGCAGAAGGTGTCCCGAGCGTTTGATGTGACGCTCAACGACGTTGCGCTGACTGCGATCACCGACAGCTACCGCAGTCTTCTGCTGAGCCGTGGCGAACAGCCCCATCACGATTCGCTGCGTACCCTGGTTCCGGTATCGGTCCGGTCGATGAAGGACTTCCAGCGAACCGACAACCGGGTCTCGGCGATGCTGCCGCTACTGCCCATCGACGAGGCCGACCCCGTCAAACAATTGGAACTCGTGCACTCGCGGCTCATGACCGCTAAAAGCAGTGGCCAGCGCGAAGGCGCCACCGCTTTGCTGGCGGCGGTCAACAGCGTCCCGTTCACCTTGTCGGCGTGGACCATGCGAATGCTGACCCGATTGCCGCAACATGCCGTCACTGCTTTGGCAACCAACGTTCCCGGGCCACGTAGTCGCCAGCAGCTGATGGGTTGTGAGGTGCTGGAAATCCTGCCCGTACCACCGATTGCCCTCCAGCTGCGCACCGGCATCGCGATGGTGAGCTACGCCGACAGCTTCGTCTTCGGCATCACCGGCGACCACGACGCCGCGCCCGACCTAGATCAACTCGCCGCAGGCATCGAGCATGCGGTGGCGCGATTGGTGGCCCTCAGCCGAACTCGCCGACGCAAAGGCCGACGGACCAAGGCAGTTCAGAGCGCGTAGGAGCTTTGGCGGCGCTCCCTATCGGCGGGTTATCGGACCGTCAACGAATGACCTTATCCCCTAGCCGGATGACTTTGGCCTCTCGTCAGCCCTAACGGCAAGTCGAAGAATTACTCAGAAATACCGAGGCTGTATCGGACTTCTCCCGGAAAGGAGTCGTCGATGTTTGAGCGAATGTCAGCGTTTCCATTTTCTACCTGGCGCCTCGAAGAACCCAATGATCTGGGCCACGGCGGATATTGAAGCCACCCAGCAAGCACCATGAGCGACAAAGATCTCAACGCTTCGGAACTCGCAAAGTGGGATCCTGTCTTCACCGCGCAGGCGACCAAGCTGGTCGCGCCGATCATCAATCGATGGTTCCGGGTAGAGGTGCGGGGCTTGGAATCCATCCCGGCCGTCGGCGGAGTCTTGATGGTATCCAACCACTCCGGCGGAGCGTTGACGCCTGATCCGCTCGTGTTCGGTCCGGCTTTTTACCACACGTTCGGGTACGACCGCCCGCTCTACATCCTCGCCCACTATGGCGTGTTCTTCACACCGTTGCGCAGATACTTGGGCCGGATCGGTGCCATCCATGCCACCCCCGAAAATGCTTCCAAGGCATTGCATTCCGGAGCGGTCGTGCTGGTGTACCCCGGTGGCGACTACGACGCGTACCGGCCGACGCGGAGCCAAAACGTCATCGACTTCAACGGCCGCACCGGATACGTCAGGGTGGCCATCGAAACCGGCGCGCCGATCGTGCCCGTGGTGTCGATCGGGGCCCAGGAGACCCAACTATTCCTAAGCCGTGGCGATCGGATGGCACAGCGACTTGGCCTGCACCGGATCAGGCTCGATATCCTGCCCGTCACAGTCGGTTTGCCGTTCGGTGTGACGATGTTCTTCCCGGCTAATCTCCCGCTGCCCACCAAGATCGTCAATCAGGTCCTCAAGCCGATCGACATCCGCACCCTGTTCGGTGAAAACCCCAACGTCGCCGAGGTCGACTCTTACGTCCGCTCGGTAATGCAGAACGCCCTGGACCGCCTTGCCCGCGAGCGCCGATTCCCGGTTCTGGGCTGATCAAACCTAGCCAAGCCCACTAAGAGAATTCGACTGTACGGCCAGGCGTGAGCCGTTGGACTTGGCCACGGCATTCGATGTCGATCACGCCGCTCCGTAGTCGACGAGATAGTCGACGCGCTGGCAGCGGTTCATCCGGTCGGGAGGCGTCGCAAAGAGTCCTATGCCCATGCGGTTGAGGACTAACGCCCCATGATCTGCGACGCGGTTCGGCCTAGCGTTCTTGTTTGACAAGGAGGAGCGCGAAATGTCATCACAGGCCAAGAAATACGGGATCATCGTCGGCGTCGACGGATCGCCCGCATCAAATACCGCTGTTTGTTGGGCCGCGCATGACGCGGTCATGCGCCACATTCCGCTAACGCTGATCCACGTGGTCAATCCCGCGGCTTCGCCATGGTCACAAGCCCCGCTGCTGGATGAATTTGCGGTATGGCAAGAAAACGAGGGTCACAAGATCCTCGCAGACGCGTTGAAGATCGCCCGTGATATCGCAAACGGTGAGCCCCGGATATCGATCGAGAGCGAATTGATGTTTTCGGCTACCGTTCCGACGCTCGTCAAGCTGTCCAAAGTGGCCGAGTTGGTCGTGGTAGGCAACGACGGCCGTGGCGCGTTGGCTCGCAGTTTGGTCGGTTCGACCAGTTCTGCGCTGGTGCGGCACGCACATTGTCCTGTCGCGGTCATCCGCGATGAGGAGCCGCGGATGCCACATCCGGCTCAGGCCCCCGTCCTCGTGGGAATCGACGGCTCACCGGCCTCAGCGCTTGCTACCGCAATCGCGTTCGACGAAGCATCACGTCGTCACGTCGGCTTGATAGCACTGCACGCTTGGAGTGACAGAGAGATTTTTGAACTTCCAGGTTTGGACTGGTCGGCGGTAAAGGCCGAAGAAGAGCGCCTTCTGGCTGAGGGATTGGCGGGTTGGCAACAACGCTATCCCGACGTGACTGTCGATCGGCTCCTCGTTTGTGACCGACCGGCCCGTGTGCTCGTCGAAACATCCGAAGCCGCACAGCTTGTCGTCGTAGGAAGTCACGGACGGGGTGGCTTCACGGGCATGCTCTTAGGTTCAGTCAGCAACGCTGTCGTTCAATCCGTGCGTATACCGGTGATCGTGGCCAGGCAGTCGTAACCCTTTCTCGACAAAGCAGGGGCACGCGTGAAACCGACCGACTCTGCTCGTCAGATCGTGGTTGGAATCGACGGGTCTACCGCGGCGATCAACGCGGCTCAGTGGGCCATCGATGAAGCGATCAGCAGAGCAATTCCGCTGCGGCTGGTTCAGGTCGTGCATGCGGAGGAGGCGTCAACCACCCTCGGCGAGGATGACCATCTGGCGACGCAATACGCCGAAACAGCCCTGCATGCGGCTCATGCCGCAATCCAAGCCAGCGGCAGGCCACTCAAGGTCCACACGGCAATTCGTCGCGGCCACATTGACTCCACCCTGATCGAGGAGTCTTGCCATGCAGCGATGATCTGTGTGGGGTCGATCGGGATCGGACATGCGGCCAGCCGGCTTCTGGGCTCGAGCGCGGTAGCCCTGGCCAAGCATGCGCACTGCCCCGTCGCGATCATCCGCACTGACGGCGAACCGCGCGATGGCAAGCCGATCGTGGCAGTGTTAGATCGTTACCCCGACAGCGATGATGTCATCCACCACGCTCTCGATGAAGCGTGGCTGCGTAAGGCTTCCGTGCTGGCATTGGGAGTGAGGCGATGGAAAGTCGGGAGGATTTCCTGGCAAGAGCTTGATCGGCGACTCGGCAACTGGCTACCACGATATCCCGATGTGGCCGTACACAAGTGCATCACCGACACCGCTACCGAGTACTTGGTGACCCGCAACGAACCCATTCAATTGCTTGTCACCGGCGGGGCCGACGCCAATAAGCTAACCCGCCTCGTCGGTCCGCACGGCCACCCACTGGCTGCCTATCCAAACTGCTCGGTCCTGCTGGTGCGCCACCAACAGCCGAATTGACGAATGGCCTGAGGTGGCGGGACTTCCGTCCCTATCCGCGAGATGTGCGGAATGGTCGGATAACTCTGGGAGATTAATAGATCTCAACCACGTTGTCAGCGGCAGCTGACGACGCCAGCCGGAGGTACAGGAATGAACGCTTCTCACCAGCCGCAGATCAGGACGCGCATGTTCGCCCGAGTGCTCGGCCCGTTCCTTGTGATCGCTTGCGCCACCGCCGGGGCACGTGCCTCCGAGATGCCCGCGCTGATGAAAGATTTCAGTGCGAACGCGTTGTGGTCATGGGTGGCGGGCGCGTTTGTGCTCATCGGTGGCCTTGTCATGATCGCGCTCCACTCATATTGGCGTGGCCCCGCCGCCATCGTGGTGTCCATTATGGGTTGGCTTGTGACGCTGCGTGGGCTGTTGCTGCTTGCTTTCCCAAAGGCGTTCATATCGATGGCTAATTCGGTGATCGGCATGGGCGCGCTTTGGCAGGCGGTGTGTATCGGTTTCGCATTGATCGGCTTGTACCTCACCTACGTCGGCTGGATGCCTCCATCTGAGCGATCGGCGCAGCGAGCGGCAGACGCAACCACGGATCTGCCACGCGCCGCGTGACCTCGAAAAGATTATCGGACCAGTAGATTGGAGATGTCATCATGAGCCAAAGCACACTAGCTGCAACAATTTCTGCGGTCCTTGTCTTGGTGTTGCTGTTCTTGATCGCCTCGATCCGGATAGTGTGGCAGTACGAGCGAGGTGTGCACTTTCGCCTCGGTCGGGTCGTCGCCGTTCGCGAACCCGGGCTGCGGTTGATAATTCCGATCATCGACCGCTTGTGGCGAGTTTCGATGCGTATTGTGACGATGCCGATTCAGTCACAGGGCATCATCACCCGTGACAACGTCAGCGTCGACATCGCGGCGGTCGCCTACTTTCGCGTCGTCGATGCACGCAAATCAGTCGTCGTCATCGAAAATGTCCATGCCGCAATTGATCAGATCGCCCAGACCACCTTGCGCAACGTTGTCGGGCAACATTCCCTCGACGAGGTACTCGCACAGACCGAAAAGATCAATGCCAGCATCCGTCAGATCCTCGACACCACCACCGTGGAATGGGGCGTGGAGGTCACCCTGGTAGAGCTGAAGGACATCCAGCTTCCGGACAGCATGAAACGCGCGATGGCCCGCGAAGCCGAGGCCGAACGCGAAAAGCGCGCCAAAATCATTGCCGCTGAGGGCGAAGCACGCGCCGCGGCGGCACTCGGGGAAGCATCCGACACCATGATGATGCACCCGCTTGCCTTGCAACTGCGGAACCTGCAGACCCTGGCCGAACTCGGAGTTGAGAAAAACACGACTGTCGTCTTTCCCGCCCCGCTGATGAGCGCGATCGGAGAGCTAACCGGCTTTCTGACCCGCGAATCGGCCGCCTCACAGTCCACCCAACCCAACGGTCTGGTGCATGAGGCGCTCACCCATACCGCGGCGCACTGAAGGCCGCGCACGGGCCGGCCACAGGTGAAGAGTCGCCATGAACGAGACGGCGAGTTTAGCCGAGGTCGACAACCGTGATCGCGTGATGATCAGCACCGAGTCGCAACGAGCGCGCCGGGTTGGCATGGTGGCTCTGGTCGGCGCGTTCGGATTGCTGATCCTAGTGCTGGCGCGCTACCACTACGCTCCCGACTGGTATACGGCGAGGCGACTGGCATGGTCGCTATCACTTGCGCTGGCGGTGATATTGGCCGCGCGCGGGATTCTGCTGGGTCGGCCCGTGACCATCAGCCATGCCACCGCGGCGGTGGTGATGGTTTTGACCGGGTTGGTCACGCACGTGCTGTCGTTTCAGCTACTCGGCGACGGACTCGTCGTCAGCGCCGGATGGGTGCTGACGTGGCCGGTGCCGTCGCGGCGGGATCCGACTGCGCTGGCGCGAGTGTGGCCGCTGATCGAAGCGACGCACGGTGATCCGCTCGCCCCGTTCGCCATGCAATCGTTGAAGAGCTACTACTTCAATGATCAAGGCACCGCGGCAATCGCCTATTGCGCGCGGCTTGGCCTCGCAGTTGTCAGTGGCGACCCCATCGGGCAGCGCAGCGATTTTCCGAAGCTCGTCGGTGATTTCGCCGCGATGTGTCGCAGCCGTGGCTGGCGCATCGTCGTGCTGGGCTGCGGTGAGCAGTGGCTTGGGTTGTGGGGTGATCGCGCCGTGATCGGCCAATCGCTACGGCCAGTGCCCATTGGACGCGATGTCGTGATCGATGTGTGCCGGTTCGACATGGCCGGGCGAAAATACCGCAACTTGCGTCAGGCAGTGCAACGCACACACAACGTGGGAATTACCACCGAAATAGTGTCCGAACAGCGACTCGACGACATGCTCGCGGGCGAGCTGGCAGAGGTGCTCTATGCATCACATCGCGGCGCGC
>NZ_DATFZD010000096.1:0-16248 GCF_035314665.1 Mycobacterium sp.
AATCTCGTGGCGCAGGGAAGCGGCGATTGGATCGCCTGCAAGATCACCCTGGACGATAACGACGGGCGCGGGCCGGTCCTCAAGGCCACAAATCAATCCCCCGCCAACGAAACAGTGAATGCCTTCACCTTCTGCCTGAACAAGTCCGCATGAGTGAGACCACCGAGGTTGCACGGCCTGTATCGCAGCCGTTGATCCCGCCCTTCCTGCCCCGGATGATCCATCGGCTTGCGGTGCCGATCGTGCTGCTATGGCTGGGCCTCACCGTGTTGGTCAATGTCGCGGTGCCACAGTTGGAGGTCGTCTCAAAAAATCACGCGGTGTCACAGAGCCCGAAAGACGCACCGGGGATGATCGCGATGAAGAAGGTCGGATCGACCTTCGGCGAAATCGATAAGGACGGAAAGTTCAAGCCCGAATTCAACTCCGACACCTCGGCGATGATCGTCCTGGAGGGCCAGCAGAAGCTCGGGACTGCCGCGCACCAGTATTACGGCGAGATCGTCAAGCGACTCGAGCAGGACACCAAGCACGTTCAGCACATCCAGGATTTCTGGAATGACCCGCTGACTGCTGCGGGCTCGCAAAGCCCGGATGGAAAAGCGGCCTATGTCCAGGCTTACCTCGCCGGCAACATGGGTGAGAGCTTGTCCACCGAGTCCGTCGAAGCGGTCCGCAAGATCGTCAACTCAGTGCCCGCGCCGCCGGGGATCAAGGCCTATGTCACCGGCGCCGGCCCGCTGATCGCCGATCAGTCTCATGCGGGCGAGAAAGGCGTCAAGACGGTCACCCTCATCACCTTTCTGGTGATCATTGTGATGCTGCTTTTCGTCTATCGCTCGGTGAGCACTGTTTTCATCGTGCTGTTCATCGTGATGGTCGAAGTGGCCGCGGCCCGCGGTGTCGTCGCGTTCCTGGGAAATTACGGGATCATCGGGCTGTCCACCTTCGCCAACAACTTGCTGGTGTTGTTGGCGATCGCCGCCGGAACGGACTACGCGATATTCGTGATGGGCCGCTATCACGAGGCCCGTGGCATCGGCGAGGACCGAGAACAGGCCTTCTACACCATGTTTCACGGCACCGCGCATGTCGTGCTGGGTTCGGGGCTGACCGTCGCCGGTGCGATGTATTGCCTCAGCTTCACCCGGTTGCCGTGGTTCCAGACTATGGGTGTGCCTTGCGCGGTCGGCTTGCTGGTCGCGGTGTTCGCGGCGTTGACCCTGGGCCCGGCGGTGCTCGCGGTGGCCAGCTTCTTCAAGCTCCTCGATCCGAAGCGGATATTGCAAACGCGGAATTGGCGACGGATCGGTACCGCGATCGTCCGTTGGCCCGCACCGATTCTCGCGGTGACCATCGCGATCGCCCTTATCGGTCTGCTCGCCCTGCCCGGATATACAACCGACTACGACAATCGCCACTATCTGCCGGCCGACACCCCGGCCAACGTCGGATATGCGGTCGCCGACCGGCATTTCAACCAGGCCCGGCTGAATCCCGAGCTGTTGATGATCGAGACGGATCACGACATGCGCAATCCGGCCGATTTCCTGGTGTTGGACAAGGTGGCCAAAGCTGTCTTCCACATCCCCGGTATCGGCCGCGTGCAGACCATCACCCGGCCCCTGGGCACTCCGCTCGACCACAGCACCCTGGCTTTTCTGCTGAGCGCGCAAAGCGCCGGCCGGATTCAGACCCAGCATTATCAGGAGGAACAGGCGAAAAACCTGTTGAAGCAAGCGGACGAGCTCCGGAAAACGATGGCAACCCTGCACCGGCAGATGGAAGTCACCCAGGACCTGAGCAACACGACGCACCAAACTGTGATCATCACGAGAGAGACCGTGCAAATCCTCGCGTCGTTGCGCGACGACATCGCCAACTTCGATGATTTCTTCAGGCCGATTCGTAGCTACTTCTACTGGGAGAAGCACTGTTTCGACATCCCGGCCTGCTGGACGCTGCGGTCCATCTTCAATGCACTGGACGGTGTCGACGAGGCGAGTGGGAACCTCGAGCAGCTCTACGCGAACCTCGAAAAGTTAGACCAGATTCAGCCGCAGCTGGTGGCGCTGATCCCCCCGCAGATAGCCAGCCAGGAAGCAAATCTCCAAACAATAATGTCGAACTACGCGACGACGAAAGGTCTCAACGACCAACAGGAAGCGTTGTCCGACAACGCCACGGCCATGGGAGAGGCCTTCGACAAAGCGAAGAACGACGACACGTTCTATCTGCCGCCAGAGGCTTTCCAAAGCCCGGATTTCAAGCGCGGCCTGAAACAGTTCATGTCACCCGACGGCCACGCCGTTCGTTTGATCATCTCGCACGAAGGCGATCCGGCGAGCCCTCAAGGCATCGCTCACATCGACCCGATCAAGCAGGCGGTGCACGAGGCGATAAAGGGAACGCCCTGGGAGGGCGCAAAGGTCTATCTCGGCGGCACCGCGGCGCTGTACAAGGACATGCGTGACGCCTCCAACATCGACCTGATAATCGCCGGAATAGCCGCGGCCACTTTGATTTTCATCATCATGTTGATCATCACCCGCAGCGTGGTCGCGGCCCTGGTCATCGTCGGTACCGTGTTGCTTTCGCTGGGCGCCTCCTTCGGCCTCTCGGTGCTCGTGTGGCAGTACCTGCTCGGCATCAGACTGCACTGGATGGTGCTGGCGATGGCGATCATCCTGCTGTTGGCGGTCGGGTCGGACTACAACTTGTTGCTGATATCCCGGTTCAAAGAAGAAATCCACGCCGGGCTGAAGACAGGCACCATCCGCGCGATGGCCGGCTCTGGTTCGGTGGTGACCGCTGCCGGTCTGGTGTTCGCCGCCACCATGGCCTCGTTCGTGTTCGGCCCGTTGCGGGTTATGGCCCAAGTGGGCACCACGATCGCCCTGGGTCTGTTGTTCGACACCCTGATCGTGCGTTCGTTCATGACACCATCGGTGGCGACCCTGCTCGGACGTTGGTTCTGGTGGCCGCAACACGTGCGGCCGCGGCCGGCCAGCACCATGCTGCAGCCGTACGGAACCCGTCCCGCGGTTCGTGAGCTGCTGGACGTCGACGAGCACCCGCCAGGCGGACTGGTCCAACAGCGGTAATCAATAACTTACTGAGGCTGCGCCCTTGGCAACGGGGCTGTCTTGGCCTCGCCGTTGCCCAGCGCCCTCCTGGCCACCTCGCCGTCGCTTTCGCCCAGTAGCTCCCGAACTGCTGGGCGGGGGCCGGTGGGCCGGAGCATCGTGCTGGCGGGCCGCGGCCGGACCTTGATCGGCCACCAGAACCACCGTCCCAGCAGCGCGGCGATGGACGGCGTCATGAACGACCGCACGATCAGGGTGTCGAATAGGAGACCCAGACCGACAGTGGTCCCCATTTGGCCGATTATCCGCAGGTCGCTGACCACCATGGAGCCCATCGTGAACGCGAACACCAGGCCGGCGGACGTCACCACCTTGCCGGTGCCGCCCATCGCACTGATGATGCCGGTTTTCAGGCCGGCGTGGATCTCTTCTTTGAATCGGGAGACCAGCAGCAGGTTGTAGTCAGATCCCACCGCCAAAAGGACGATGACCGACATCGCCAACACCATCCAGTGCAGTTTGATCCCAAGGAAGTACTGCCAAACCAGCACGGAGAGCCCGAAGGACGCACCCAACGAAACCGCAACTGTGCCAACGATAACCAGGGCGGCAATGAGGCTTCGGGTAATGATCAGCATGATGATGAAAATGAGGCACAGCGAACCGATCCCGGCGATCCACAGATCGTATTTCGAACCGTCCATCCAGTCTTTGAAGGTGGCAGCGGTACCGGCCAGGTAGATCTTGGAGTCCTCCAGAGGAGTCGCCTTCAGCGACTCTTCGGCCGCCTGTTTGATCGAGTCAACCCGCGCAATGCCTTCCGGCGTGGCGGGGTCTCCGCGGTGCGAGATGATCAAGCGTACGGCCTTGCCGTCCGGCGAGAAGAAGTTGTCCAGGGCGCGTTTGAAGTCCTTGTTCTTGAAGACTTCCGGCGGCAAGTAGAACGAGTCGTCATTTTTGGCGCGGTCGAAGGCTTTGCCCATGGCCGTCGCGTTGTCGCTCAGCTCGTCCATCTGCCCGAAGATCCCGGACATGGTGCTGTGCATCGTCAGCATCATGGTCCGCATGGACTCCATGCTGGCGATCATCGGTGGGAACTCGGCGATCATCTGCGGCATCAGCGAATCGAGTTGATCGAAGTCTTTGGTGAGAACTTGGAACTTGTCGTCGATCTCGTCGACACCGTCAACAGCCTCGAACACGGATCGCAGCGAATAGCATACCGGGATGTCGTAGCAGTGCTTTTCCCAGTAGAAGTAGCTGCGGATGGGCCGCCAGGTGTCCTCGAAGTTTGCGATGTCATCACGCAATTCTTCTGTGACAGCCTGCATTTCCTTCGTCTCGCCGACCATCTTGTGTGTGGTGTTGGTGAGCTGCACCATGAGGGCGTACATGTGCCTCATTCGATTCATGGTGTCCTCGAGCTCGTCGGCCTGCTTGAGCATGTCGTCCATACGGGCTTTTTGAAATTTCATCGTCTGTACCTGCCCGGCATTCTGCATGCTGAGCTGAAACGGAATCGACGTATGCTCCATCGCCGTGCCCTCGGGACGGGTGATGGCCTGCACCCTGGCGACACCCGGAACACGCAAGACGCCCTTGGCCAGTTTGTCGAGGACCAAGAAGTCTGCCGGATCACGCAAATCGTGGTCCGCCTCGACCATCATGACTTCGGGCATCATGCGAGCCTGCGAAAAATGTCGCTCGGCGGCGTCATATCCCTTGTTGGCGGCGATATCGTGGGGTATGTATAGCCGATCGTTGTAGCTGGCTTGATATCCCGGCAGCGTCAACAGGCCGACAAGCGCGATCGCGGTTGCCCCGGCGAGAATGGGCAGCGGCCACCGCACGATGGCGGTGCCTATCCGGCGCCAGGCACGCACCTGCATCTTTCGTCGGGGGTCGAACAAACCGAAGCGCCCACCGACGACGATCACGGCCGGAACCAGCGTGAGCGCCACCGCCACCGCCACGAGCATGCCGACCGCACAAGGTAAGCCCAAGGTTTGGAAATACGGCATCCGGCAGAAGCTCAGACAAAATATCGCGCCGGCGATCGTCAATCCGGAGGCCAAGACAACATGCGCGACGCCGCGGTAAGTCGTGTAGAAAGCGGTCTCACGATCCTCGCCAACCTGGCGGGCCTCTTGATAGCGGCCGAAAAAGAATATGCCGTAATCTGTTCCAGCCGCAATCCCGAGGGATACCAGGAGATTAACGGCAAACGTGGAAAGCCGGATGAGTTCGTGATACCCGAGAAACGCGACAATTCCTCGCGCCGCAGTCAACTCGATGAAGACCATCAGGAGCAGGACGACCACCGTGATGACGGACCGGTAGACCAGCAGCAACATGGTGACGATCACCAAAAGGGTTACAACGGTCATCTTGAAGAGGGTTTTGTTGCCACTATGGTTCATGTCCTTCACGAGCGCCGCCGGGCCGGTCACGTACGTGGTCACACCTTGTGGCGCGGGTGTGCGGTTCACGATCTGCCGGACAGCATCGACCGATTCGTCTCCCAAGGTCGTGCCTTGGTTACCGGCGAGGTTGAGCTGAACGTATACGCATTTACCATCGGGGCTTTGCGCGCCCGGTGCCGTGAGCGGATCGCCCCAAAAATCCTGGACGTGTTGCACGTGCTTCGGATCATCCTTCAGCTGACGAATCAAGCTGTTGTAGTACCGGTGCGCATCGTCGCCGAGTTTCTGCTGGCTCTCCAAGACGATCATCGCGAAGCTGTCGGAATCAGATTCCTTGAACTTCTGGCCCATCGCCGTCATCGCTTGCACCGACGGCGCATCTTTGGGGCTCATCGACACCGAATGTTGCTTCGCGACCTGCTCCAGCGGTGGAACGACGGTACTGACCAGAAAAACGATCGCCAACCAGGCCAGGATGATGGGGACCGCCAGCCGACGGATCGTCCGCGGCACGAATGGCGGTCTGGTGTGCTCGGCGCTCCTTCGCTCGCTAATCATGCGCCCTTCAGCACGCAATAGGTGAAGGCGTTGGTTTCATGCGTCGTTTTTTCGGCTTTGACCACATCGTCCACCACGATGCGGCATCCGATTGTGTTGCTATTGCCCTGTGCCACAATGTTTCCCATCACCGCCGCCGAAGTCGTGGTGAGGTTCAGCGTCCAGGGCAACTGCGCTCCGTCAACCCGTTTCGGATCGCCATCGACATCGAAGTAACTGATGTCCGCGACCGTGCCAGGGGGACCGAAAACCTCGTAGGTCAAGTGCTTGGGGTTGAACGGCTTAGTGTCGCTAGTCGCGCTGTCCGAGTACGCTGGCCGCTTTTCAGAGCCGAATATGCCGTGAATCCGCCACACCGTGAATCCCCCGAGGCCAACGACCATCACAATCACGAGCGGAATCCACGACCGCTGCAGAACCCTGAAAATCGAAATCCCCTTCACCGTTTGCCGTCTTCCTGTTCAGCGATATCCCACCTGCTCGAAGATATTCACCGACCGATCGGCGAGCCACGCTAACCGTCGGCACATCGAACGCGGCGAGACGTCGCAGTGGCGGCGAGGAGGCACCACCAAACCTTGACGAGTACACCATGCCATTGGCCCGGATTGTTGACTCCCTCCGACGGCTATCCGCTGCATTGCAGAAGTGTACGAATTTAACGCATGGGACGTGCGTAAACGGACGCTACCGGCTTCCACGCCCACCCGCAATCGGCCAACCTGCGTTATTCTCGCGCGGTGCCGCAGCTTACGTTCCAGCGAGCCCGTACTGAGGACAAGAAGCGCCAACGCGCAGCAGCGCTGGTAGAAGCCGCACGCTCGCTGGCGCTGGAGTCCGGTGTCGCGTCGGTGACCTTGACCGATGTCGCCAGCCGGGCCGGCGTGCACTATTCCGCGGTGCGCCGCTACTTCACCTCCCACAAAGAGGTGCTGCTGCACCTGGCCGCCGAAGGCTGGGTGCGGTGGTCGAACACGGTGTGTGAGAAGTTGCGCGAGCCCGGTCCGATGTCCGCGTCGCGGGTCGCCGAGGCACTAGCCGGCGGTCTGGCCGCCGACCCGCTGTTCTGCGACCTCCTGGCCAACCTGCATCTTCACCTCGAGCACGAGGTGGAAATCGAGCGGGTCCTCGAAGTCAAGCAGATCAGCACAGATGCGGTGACGTCGCTCGCCGATGCGATCGAGGATGCGCTGCCGGGACTCGGACGCGCGGGCTCATACGACGTTATCCTCGCCGCTTACTCCCTGGCTGCGCCGTTGTGGCAGGTCGCTAACCCGCCGAAAAAGCTCGCCGAGGCCTACGCGGAGGCAAAGGCGACGGACTTGCCGCCGGACTGGAACATCGACTTCACATCCGCGCTGACGCGGTTGATCACGGCCACCTGTGTGGGCCTGATGGCCGAGCCGCGGCGGTCAAATCACGGCTGATCGCCCCGAGGGAACGACCTACCAGTTCCACACCGACATGTCGTTGGGCGGGTAGTTCTGGCAGTTCTCGGTCTCCTTGGCGACAACGCCCTTGTTGTTGAAGAAGAGCTTCATGTGGTTGGGCCAGGCCAAGTTCAGCGGATTGATCTGTGGTGCATAAAAGTTTGCCGAATAGGCCCTGCGATCCGCCGGCGACAACGAATAGAACCAGTGCACCTTGTTTTGGGTGTCCTGCTGAACGTTCGGATGGTTGTCGTAATCCGTCATGTACCGCTGGTAGTACACCGGTTCGAAATCCCGTGCGGCAGCCATGAGTTGCTCCGCGGTGCAGGTCGTCGAGATCATTCTTCGGGGGATCGGGAAGTCCTCGGTGGAGTCGTTGGACGAGCAGCCGTCGCACGGTTGGAACCCAGGCCCGGGATCGGCCGCGGCGACCCGCGGGAAGGCACTGGCGGTGGCACCGAGGGCGAGCACGGCAACGCCGACGCGGACGGCGGTGCTCAGGCGGGAAGGACGCATGCGGCTACTATAACGCTTTCGTAAAGGCTGTGCTTAGCCTCCCTAGAGACCTGGATCGTCGCTAGCCGGCGGGCTTGATTTCCAATCCGACGTGCACTTTGTCGATGCCACCCCGGACGATCGAGTGCGCGTAGAACCACGGGGCGTGGTACCAGTAACGCTTCAGCACGGCGTTGTACACCCGCCGCGTCTCCGACTTCGGCAGCACTCGGGCGATGCCCTCGACCTCTTCGCTCTTGCGCTTACCCAGCGCTCCGCTCTTGGCGATCGTCACTCGGGGCGTGTTGTTGATCCGCTTGGTCTTCCACGACCCGTCGTCGGTGATGACCAGCAGGTTGTCACCGTCGGGCACACCCCAGATCGGCGTCGGCTTGGGGCGGCCGTCCTTGGTGAAGGTGGTCAACAGCAGGTACTTGGACTTGATGACGTCCTGGAACGTGAGAGCCACGCTTTTCTTTATATCCGGCCGCCGCGGTCATGGCAGCGCGTGATCAGTCGATGGCAAGCTCGCGACGTTCGATCAGGTCGCCCAGACCCTTCACACCGAGCCGCTCACGGAACGTTTGCGCCGTGTAGCCCACCGCCGTCGCGTCGGTCCGGGCCCGCACCGTCGCCGAGCGCGGCAGGTTGAACAACACACCGATTTCGCCGAAGTAGTCGCCGGGGCGGGCTACCTTCACCAATTCCTCACCGCCGTCGGCTAATTCGCGGACAATGTCGAACTCCCCGTCGGAGACGACGTAGATCAGCTCGCCCATCGTGCACTGCTCGAAGAGCACCTCACCGGCATTCAGGTGGACCGTTTCCGGTGGCCGGTTCGTCGACGAGAGCGCGGGGATCATCTCGACGACGCGATCCGCCAACGGCAGCATCCGGCTGTCGTGGGTAGCAACCACCACCACACGCTCACCTTGGGCCAGCGAGCGGATCAGCCGCAGCACCTCCTCCACCTGGATGAAGTCGAGATGGGCAGTCGGTTCGTCGGCGAGGATCAACGCGGGGTCCAGTGCAATCGCGCGAGCGACGGCGACACGCTGCTGCTGCCCGCCGCTGAGGTCACCCGGCCGATGTTTCAGACGGTCTGCCAGACCGACCTGGGTCAGCAGTTCCTTGGCACGCTGACGTGCCGACGAGCGCGACGTACCCGCTGCGCGCAGCGGAAGCATCACGTTCTCAAAGGCAGTAAGGCTCGGCACCAGGTTGAACGCCTGGAACACTATGCCAACCTCGTCGCGTCGATACTTGGCCAGCGCGCCACCACGGAGCGCCGTGATGTCGACGCCGTTGAATGTGATGGACCCCGACTTGGGCCGCAGAATGCCGCCGATGCAGGACAACAACGTCGTCTTCCCACAGCCGCTGGGCCCGAGCAGAATCACCAGCGAGCCGGCCGGCACATCGAGGTTCAATCCGTTGATCGGCCGGACCGCGTAGCCGCCGCTGGAATACTCGACGACGAGGTCCGCAATGCTGAGATCGCCCACCGCTCAAGGACCTCCGAAGGCGAGCGCGGGATCGACTGCCGCCGCGCGCCTCAGCCCGGCGAGACTGGCCAGCAGACCGACCGTAGCCGCGATCGCCGGCAACACCAGGTAGGCATGTAGCGGCACCACCACGATCATCGGGAACAGCGGGGCCAATAGCTGCGCAAAGATGACGCCCACTATCGCGGCGAGCAGCGCGACGATGACCGCCTGTAGCGCAAGGCCCGCCAGAACCGACCGAGTCGGCACGCCGATCGCCTTGAACACCGCGAAGTCGCGCATGCGCTCCAGCGCCGAAAGGTAGACCACCGACCCAACGATCAGCACCGCGATGATCCACAGCAAAATCGCCACCATCGTGATCGCACTGCCCGCGACCTTCATCGGGCGCAAAAGGTCATTAACCCCGGCAGCGCGATCAAGGATTTGGTAACCGTCGGGAATGTGCTGCGGTGTGCCGACGATCCCGATCGATGTGACCATCGGCTGCCCGTTGTAGGCCAGCTGCTGCAACCCCTCGGTCGTCAGGAAGATGTTGGGGGTCTTCGCCAGTGCGGTGGAGTTGCGGACAATGCCAACGATCCGCAGTGTGTGCGCACCAACCTGCAAGCCATCACCGAGGTGGCGTCCCAGGGTGCTCGACACCGCGACCTCGCCGGGAGTCGACGGTGCTTCTCCCTGAGAGACAACCGGCACGCCGGGTCCGTGCTCTGGCGCGCCGAAGGCCGTGGTGTTTCGCGTCGTCGAGCCCTCGACGATCGCCACCGCGGCGGTCGCCAGTGGGGCCGCCGCAACGACGCCCGGCTCAGCGGCCACTCGGGCCAGGTCAATTTGGGCGAATGGCGTCGAACCCAGAAAGGGTCCGGCCGCACCGGCTTTGACCACGAACCTGTCGACCCCCAGAGAGTCGACGGTCCGCTGCGCCTCGACCCGAAAGCCGTTCGCAAGGCCGGTCAGGACGAGCGTCATCGCAAAGACCAATCCGGTGCTGACGATCGCGATGACGAGGCGCCGGCTTCGCCATTGCATGTCACGCAGGGCCGCGGACAGCATGCCCGCGAGATTACCGATGACCAGGCGTTTTCGGGCCCGGTTTGATCATGTTCGTACGCCCGGCCGGCGTCATGGCATCGCCTCTGCCCAGGCGATATGCCCTTCGAAGCCAAGCGATGTCGCCATGTTGCGGTAGCGATTCAGGAAGTCCAGGTATTTCACGCCTTCACCGCGTGCCCGCGCCAACAGCGCGCGCAACCGCAACAGCCAGATGTCGCGCAGAGCGGTATCGTCATCGGTCGGTGCCGCCGCTAACCGCTCGATCGCGGCCTCGGCTTCCACGACGTCGCTCTCGGTGCCGCGTTCGAGCAGCGTCTCCACCAGCACGCCCGTCGCTGGAATGCCGCACTCCCGCGATCGTTGTTCGCTGAGTAGGTGGTGGACGCCGGCGCGCATCACCGGTATGGCGCCATCGCGGTCGCCCTGCCGGGCCCTCTCCCGCGCCACGTAGACATCGGCGAACAACCCCGTCGCCTGGGAGTCCGAGGCATGAGTGGCGACGGCGATCGACGAGCCACATGCCTGACAGAACCGCGCGTTCTGGCGGCGTTCGGTCCCGCACATGCGGCATACCGTTGTGGCCGTCATCCGACCCTCCGCCGCTCGACCCCCACGTACCCCGATCTCCCAGGATAGGGCGCTCGACTCCTGATCGTGGGTTGTTCGCGGAGTTAGGGTGTAGTAATCGTTAAAGACGAGTGCAGATGGACGGTTCAGATGAGCGCTGACGACGAGTCCGTCACAACTCTGGAAGACCTCAGGGGCGATCTGGCGCTCCGCTACAAGCGCACACCCACCAGCGGGGCCGCGGTCGACCCCGAGATCGTCGACGCCGACATGGCGGCCCTCGACCGCGACGGCTTCGTCATTTGGGAGAACCTGCTCAGCGCCGAGGACTGCCGGCAGATTCGCGACGTTGCGAGCCCGTGGCTGGGGCATACAGGCCGCAACTCGTTCGAGGGGCGGCGCACTCAACGCATCTACAGCGTGTTGAGCAGGACGCGGGTGTGTGACCGCCTTGTCGATCATCCGCGGGTGCTGGCAGTGCTGGACCGGTTGCTGATGCCCAACTATTTGCTTTCGGCGTTGCAGGCCATCAACATTCAGCCCGGGGAAGCGGCGCAACTGGCTCACCATGACGACGGCTTCTACCCGGTTCCGCGTCCGCGGGCGCCGTTGGCCGCCGCGACGATCTGGGCGATCGACGACTTCACCGCCGACAACGGCGCCACGGTGCTCGTACCTGGCAGCCACCGCTGGGGCAAGCGTCGGCCGGGCCCGGAGGATCAATCGCTACCCGTTGTGATGCCCGCGGGCTCGTGCGTGTTATTCGTCGGCACGCTTTGGCACGGCGGCGGGGCCAACACGACGACCCACGACCGGCTTGCCGTCACCGCCCAATACTGCCAACCGTGGCTGCGGCCGATGGAGGCCTTCACGCTGTCGATCTCGCGCGAGATCGCTCGAACGGTTTCCGAGGACATTCGCCGCATGCTCGGCTACAGCATCCACCCGCCGTTCGTCGGTGCCGTCGACGGCCTGCACCCACTGCGGCTGCTGGACCAGCCGTAGTTCGGCGACGATGCGGCCCGGGACGGGCCGCTGAGGAGCCGGACAATCAGCTAACGCCTGCCCGACACCGCCCGTTTGCGCTGTCGGTGTTGGCCGTACGGTGCACCGAACTGCGGCACCTCGAGGGCACCGGCATGACGGGCGGCGGTGATGGCACTGCGCAGCGGACGAGCCAGCCCCGCGAAGGACGCCATGTCGAACACCATCGGTGTCAGCAGCCGATTGTGCACATAACCGAACGCGCTGGCGGTCTCCGGATCGGCCCATCCGAGGGTTCCGCCCAGGCCGACATGGCCGAACCCCTTCAGCATGCCGGGAATCGGCGACTCGTGATAACCGAGGTGAAACGGCAGCGGCACCATCATGTTCAGATCAGGTCGCACCCGCGGCTTGCCGACCAGGCCGTCGACCAACTCCGACGACAGGAACTGTGTCCCGTCGATGCGGCCTCCGTTGGCCAGTGCGGCGTACATCTTCGCCAGTCCGCGGCCGGTGACAACACCGTTGGCAGCGGGAACCTCGCCGTCGAGAAACGGGATATCGCCCTGCACAAGCGATTTGATGCCGGGGAAATACATCGCGCCCAAGGCGCCCGAGAACGGCAGACCGGCCACCTTTGGTGCGACGAAATTGAACACCGGGTTGGGCCGGTTGCTCTGCGGCGCCAGAATCTCCGCGACCTTGGTCGGCGCGCCGGCTGGCGGTCGTCCCAGATGCAGGCCGTCGGTGTTGAGCGGTTGCGCCAGCTCACTGCGAACCAGCTCGCGCATACCCGCACCCGTCACCGCTCGGGCCAGACCCGAAAGCAGCCACCCGTAGGTCAGCGCGTGATACGCCGGGGCGCCCCGCAGGTGGTCGACCGGTGCCGCGGCCAGCCGCTCCTCCATCAGGTGGTGATCCATCAATTCCGTCTTGCTGACGCCCTTCAGATGCGACAGCCCGGACCGATGCCGTAAGACGTCGCGGACGGTGATGTCCGCTTTGCCGTTTGCCCCGAACTCCGGCCAGTAGTCGGCGACGGGCGAGTCGTAGTCCAGCAGGCCCCGGTCGGCCAATCGGTGAATCACCGTGGACGCGACGCCCTTCGTCGCGGAGAACACCATCGCGCCGGTGTCGGCCGTCCAAGGCGCCTCACCGGCCCGGTCTGACCACCCCGTCCACACGTCGACGACTGGCTTGCCGTCGATGTAAACGCACAGGGTCCCGCCACCGAACCGGCGACCGGGAAACAGTCCGGCAAAAATCCGGATCACACTGGCGAAACGCGGGTCGGCAGCCCCGCGCACGCCGCGCGGCAGACCGTTGTCGGCTTCGAGAAGAGCTACCTCGGCCACGGTGCTATGACGCAACTCGTGGTTGACTCGCATCGCCGCGCCGCGATCCGATCATGGCGTGATGCTATTACTCGCGCTCCGGCGAGATGGCAGCATTGCACAGATGAGTAGACACTGCATTGCTCGCATCTTTGCTATCGCGCTGGCGATGAGCTGGGTCTTGTCGAGTGCACCCGTGGGAATTCGGGTCGCCGTCGCCGATCAGTGTCCCGACGCCGAGGTACTGTTCGCTCGCGGCACCGGCGAGCCCGTTGGCCCCGGCGGCCCAGGCCAGGCCTTCTTCGACTCGCTCACCGGCCAGCTTCCCGGAAAGACGGTGACTCTCTACCCGGTCAACTACCCGTCGACCCCCGACTACGTCAACAGCGCCCACGTTGGCGCCGCCGATGCGGTCGCCCACGTGCAAGGGATCGCGGCGAACTGCCCGAAGACCAAAATCGTGTTGGGGGGATATTCGCAGGGCGCGGGCGTCATGGACATGACCAGCCACCAGCTGTCCTCGCAGGTCGCCAATCACGTTGCCGCCGTTGCCCTGTTCGGAAATCCGCAGAGCAGCTACGCAAAGCAGTTGTCGGACGGCCAGATTCCGCCGATCGACCCGAGCTACAGCCCGAGGACCATCGACATCTGCCTACCCAACGACAACATCTGCGCCGAGGGCGGAAGCATCATCGCGCATCTGGGCTATGTCCCCGATGCGACCATCCAGGCCGCGACGTTCGTGGCGCAAAAGCTGTAGCGCTACTTTGTCCGATCCGCGGCACACATGATGCACCGCTGCTGAGTGCGCTCACGACTCAGGTCAGAACATGTTGGTGAAATACAGTTGCAGAGAGTCGAATACGCTCTCGAATAGTCCGCTGCTGGCGACCCCGTGCTCAATTGCGCCAATCCACGCGTCGAAGTTGTTGATGTTGTCGGAGATGTCGACATATGTGAGGTCGCCGTCGGTCGACGTGGTCGCGTCAGCGACTTGCGTCGGTGTCAACCCCAGGTACTCCACGTGCTGGACGAATAGGCCCTCGATCGTCCCCAGCAGACCGCCGGATTCGAAGTCCTGCTGGAACTCGGCGACCCCGTCGCCGGCCAGTGTGTAGATGGTCGTGGGGTACAGATCATCCGGCGTCAAGTTGCCGAGGACGCCGTCCAAGCCGATAGCCGTGAGAAGGGTGTTCGTCGTACTCGAGCCGAATATCGCGTCCAGGTCTGGTACCAGATTGGGCCATACGCCGTCCGGGAGGGAGGGGTCGCCGATGAAGACGAAGTGCAGGTCGTCGGTAGGGATGCCATCTGCTTCGAGTCGGGTCATGGCGATCGATTCGGCGGTGGCGCTCTGTGAGTATCCGAAGATCGTCAGCGGGTGGTCGGCGTTGAAAGCGCCTGGATCCGCCTTGAATTCGTTCTCCACCGCGAGAACGACGTCGTCCGCGGCTGTGAGACTACTCGGGCCCTGTTGGATCAGTTCGGGCGTCGTCAGCACTTGCAGTGGCGCGGCGCACGGGTCGGTCCCGACCATGTCGCAGACCGTCGAGTCCATCGCGCCACCGTCGAAACCCAGCGCGTTC
Organism: Mycobacterium sp.; assembly: GCF_035314665.1. Classification (GTDB taxonomy): domain Bacteria; phylum Actinomycetota; class Actinomycetes; order Mycobacteriales; family Mycobacteriaceae; genus Mycobacterium. The sequence goes on from NZ_DATFZD010000096.1 coordinate 15,022, forward strand.
AGATACAGATCCTCGGCGGCCTGCGCGAAGGCGGTGTCCGGCGTCGGTTCGGTGGTTCCGCCGAGGATGATCGCGGTGTCGCTCCCGGCCAGCGGGTCGTCCGCGTCGGCGTGCGCGGACTGGCTGAACAGCGCACTCGCTACGCCAACCATCATGCCGACCGCGGTAACCTGCGCGAGCACTCTATATCCGTTCACCGCTGCAGTCCTTTGCTCTCCCGGAACGCCCGCACTGTGATCGGCGTCATCGCATCTTCTTATCTGAAGTTAATCGCGGTTTCAAGGATTTCTTAGTCTCGCGGGGCGGGCCCAACCGACCTGCGAACCCAACGGCTGCGCATGAGTGCGGGAGCGAGTTACAGCGAATTCACAACGCGCCCATCTGAATACAAGCGAAGCGCCGCGCGTCACTTAGGCTTGTTTTTCCTAGTCAGATCCGTATCGCGGCTCGGCTGCACCCGTTTGGGTTCGCCCGGCATCTTCGGAGTGTCTACCTGCTCCTGGCCATGCTCACCTGCGTAAATGCTGGTCGCTTACTTATGCCATGCAGAAAGTTATCGGGCGAGAACTCGCCCGTTTTTCGCTGCCAGGGTCAAATCGATGCTTTGACCCATTTCGGCTACACATGTGCCACTGGGCCGACGCCCCCGGCTCACGACTTCGTGCCCGTGAATTGGCCTGCAGACTGCCTACAGCGAAATTGTGCCGGGGTGGTCTCCTGCGTGTCGAGGGGTGTCGACACTTCTGCGCTATACCTGTGCCACAGGGCATTTGGGTGTGGGCCTCGTCGGTCGAGAGCATTATCGTGAGGGCTGTGAATCCTGATCACTCCGAAGGACTGCAGTATCACGTCCTACCTGACGATCCTCTGCGTGCGCTGAACATTTTGCGCGAAGCTGCTGGGCTACCACCGCTTTCTGATGAGCCCGATAAGTAGGGCGGGTGAACCCGTGACGGCCGACTTCGAGCGCAGGGAACCACGCTGTCGGATCTGTCGCGATAAGACTGTGCGCGTTGTCGTCAATGACCTGCTGCCAGCGGCCGCATGACACGGGCTGAGAGGAACCGATGGAGCATATAGCCAATAATCCACTAAAGGGCTTCTGTCACAACGCTATAGAGCAAATTCAATGTGGTGTGCGATATGCAGAGCTGACGCGCATGTCGGGCCGGAGCCGATACGTCGGCTTCAACACCTCTGAGACAAGTGTTGGGATCCCAAGTACCG
>NZ_DATFZD010000097.1:0-24241 GCF_035314665.1 Mycobacterium sp.
AGACCGGCCACCGCCTGGTCGACAAACCCTTCGGTTTCTGTCATGCCAGTTAGCCTGACACCAAACCTCAGCGTTGGGTATGGATCCGCGGTTATTGGGGGGCCGGGTGCCGCACGAACGCCCGCGGCTGGGTGAACGCCCGAATGCCGTCTGCCCCGAGTTCGCGGCCCAGGCCGGATTGGCCCACCCCACCGAACGGCAGCCGCGGGTCCTGCGCGGCCATGCCGTGGCAGTTGACGCTGACCGTGCCGGCGACCAGCTGGGCGGCGACCCGGTCGGCCAGCGCATCGTCGCCGGTCCAGATCGACGCGGTGAGACCGAAGTCGCCCGTGTTGGCCGCGGTGACCGCTTCGTCCAGATCCCGGTAGCCGAAGATCGGCAGCACCGGTCCGAACTGCTCCTCGGTGGCCAGCGGTGCGTCGGCGTCCAGATCGGTGACGACGGTCGGCAGCACAAAATGCCCGTCGGCATCGGCGTCGGCATCGCGCAGGACGCCGGCGGTACGGACCGTCGCGCCGCGGGCCGCGGCGTCGGCCACCAGCGCCGCTACCCGGTCGCGCCCGGCCGCGGTGTGCATCGGCCCGAGCGTGACGTCCGCGGCGAGCCCGTCACCGATTACTTCGCGCCGGCAGCGTGCCAGCACCGCATCGGCCAGCTCGTCGGCCTTGTCGGCCGGTGCATACAGCCGCTTGACCGCCATGCACACCTGACCGCAGGTGGTGTATGTCGCGGTGAACAGCCGCTCGACGAGCTCGTCGGTGATGGGGATGTCGGGAGCGATGATCGCCGGGTCGTTGCCACCGAGTTCCAGCAGGACCGGGGTGAGCCGCGGGGCCGCCGCGGCCATCACGGCGCGTCCGGTGGCCACCCCGCCGGTCAGCGAGATGACATCGATGCCGGGGTGGGTGATCAGCGCGTGGGCCAATTCGCTGCCCGGGCCGGAGAGGATGTTCACCACACCGGGTGGCAAGCCGGCGGCGAAGGCGGCGCCCAGCTGCAGGGCCGCCAGTGGACAGGTCGGCGGCACCTTGACCACGGCGGTGTTGCCAGCGGTCAGCGCCGACGACAACTTGGTCATGGTCAGCGCCAGCGGCCAGTTGAACGGCAACACCAGCGCGGCCACTCCGTACGGCTCGCGCTGCAGCCGTGGATAGGCCGACTGCGGGTCAATCTGTTCGGGCGCCAGCGTCTCCTCGGCGATCGCCCCGAGGATTGCGGGCAGCACTGGCGCCGTGTCGATTTCGAAGCGCGCCTCGGCCAGCACTTTGCCGTGCTCGCGGGTGTAGAGCTGCGCGACGTCGCTGCCGGCGAGTTGGGCGGCTGCGGCGGTGGCGGCCGCGGTGATGGCGGCGACCCGCTCGGCGACGTCGAGCGCGCGCCAGCCGGCCGCGGCCCGCCGCGCCGCAAGTACCGCGGCCTCGAGTTGGTCGAGATCGGCGGCCGGTGCATACCCGACGACCTCGGCTGGGCGGGCCGGGTTGTGTACCCGATAACTGACGCCGGCACCGGGCTGCGGCTCGCCGCCGATCGTGAGGGTCGCCGATGATGCTTCAGCGGATGTTGCGGTCATCGTGCTGCCTCCTTGACCTGGTGCGGTCGCCACGTCATGGTAAGTCGATATGACGCGGATCACAGGAGCATTGGCATGAGGGCGGTGGTGCTGCGCGAGCTAGGTCAGCCCACTACGGTGGAGAAGCTCGCACTGCGGCCGCTCGATCGCCACGAAGTCCGAGTGCAGCTGGCCGCCAGCGGCGTGTGTCACAGCGACTTGTCGCTGCGCGACGGGTCCATACCGCCGCTACTGCCGTGCACGCTTGGTCACGAGGGCGCCGGGGTGGTCACCGAGGTGGGCGACGACGTCACCAACGTCGGCCCGGGTCAGCACGTCGTCCTGACCTGGCTGGTGGCGTGCCGATCCTGCGCGCATTGCCTGCGTGGCGAGTCTCAGCTGTGCGTTCATGCCTACGACCATGTTTACGGCGGCTCCTATGCCGAGAGCGCCGCCGGCCCGGTGTGGCCGGGAATGGGTGTCGGCTCGCTGGCCGAAGAGACACTGCTGCCGGCCGCGGCGGTCGTGCCCGTCGACGAGTCGCTGCCGCTCGACCATGCCGCTCTGCTGGGTTGCGGTCTGACCACCGGCGTCGGCGCGGTGATGCGCACGGCGGCCGTCAGGCCGGGCGAGAGTGTGCTGGTAATCGGTTGCGGCGGTGTAGGTTTGGCCGCGATCCAGGGCGCTCGGCTGGCGGGTGCGGCGCCGATCATCGCCGCCGACCGGGTGGCCGCCCAGCTTCCCGCAGCGATCGCCAACGGCGCGACCGACACGATCGATGCGAGCGAGGTCGACCTGACTAGCGCCGTGCGCGACCTCACCGGTGGCGCCGGGGTCGATCATGGCATCGAGGTCGTGGGCAAGCCCGCGACGATCCGGGCGGCTTACGACGCCACCCGCCGCGGCGGCAAGGTCACCGTGGTTGGCGCGGCGGGGATCGAGGAGACGGTGGCGTTTCCCGCGCTCTCATTGATGGTCGAGGGCAAGACAATTCAGGGCAGCGTGTACGGCGCCAGCGACCCGCCGCGCGATATCCCGGTGTTGGCCGACCTGGCCCGCCGCGGGCTACTCGATCTTGAGGCGTTGGTCACGCGGCGCATCGACCTCGACGACGTGGAGGCGGCGTTTACCGACATGGCCGAGGGGCGGGGCGCCCGCAGCGTCGTGTGCTTCTGAGTTGTCGGTCGGGCACAGTATTATCGAAAGTATGTTCGACTCCGCTGCATCGCCGCAGCTCATGCCGACCTTTGTAGGTGTTGACGACGCTGGCGTGGTGGATGCAATCACCGATGCGGCGCGCCGGCAGAACGCGATGTGCGGCCGGGAGTTGGCGGCGGTCGGTGAGCTATACGCGCGTCGTGCACCCGAGGACGATGTCGATCGTTCGAATTGGGCCATCGACGCCCATGAGAACGTCGTCGCCGAAGTAGCCGCGGCCTTAAGTATCAGCCGGGGCCGGGCCCGAGGGCGGTTGCGCTATGCGATCGCCTTGCGCGAGCGGCTCCCCCGCGTCGCCGAAATCTTCGCGCGAGGACTCATTGACTTCCGGATGATGGCTGCGGTCGTATCTCGCACCGAGTTGGTTGAGGATCCGGTCTTGATCGCCAAGCTGGATGCGGTCATTGCCAGGCACGCGCCGAAGTGGATGCGGTTCTCCGGCCCAAAACTCTTCGAACGTATCGACTTGTGGGTGATGCGGTTCGATCCGGCCGCCAAGCGAGTGCCGAGCGAGCGCATTGAGAATCGCTATGTCGACATTGCGCCGACCGATGCTGGGTTGGCCGGGGTCTGGGCGCAGCTGCACGCCACCGATGGCGTGGCGTTGGATCGGAAGCTCGATGCGCTTGCTGAAACCGTCTGCACGGCAGATCCGCGAACCAAGCCGCAACGTCGGGCAGACGCCCTGGCTGCATTGGTCGCCGGGCTTTCGGAGATGCGCTGTGAATGCCAGTCGCCAGACTGCGCGGCAGCGCAACGGCGCCCGGCCACCGACGTGGTCATCCATGTCTTGGCCGAGCAGGCGACGATCAGTGGTGATTCACAGTCCCCTGGATACCTGCAAACGTTCGGGCCGTTGGACTCAACCACCCTGCGCGACATGGCGACTACCGCCAAGATCAAGCCATTGGTGATGCCGCCGGCCGAGCCCGAGCGAGGATACCGAGCTTCGGCAGCATTGGCGGACTTCGTGCGCTGTCGGGACTTGACTTGTCGATTCCCCGGATGCGATCAACCGGCCGAAGTATGCGATCTTGACCACACCGTGCCATTCCCGGTGGGACCTACACACGCATCAAATCTGAAACTGCTGTGCCGCTACCACCACTTGCTTAAGACGTTCTACACGGGGTCTGGCGGCTGGACAGATCGTCAGCTGGCAGACGGCACCGTGAAGTGGACGGCGCCGAGCGGCCACATCTACACGACTACCCCGGGCGGCAGCTTCTTCTTTCCTGTGTTGGCCACATCAACCGGAGAGCTGAAGGTCGCTCAGAGTGATGAATCGTCCAGTGGCGCGCGCGGACTGATGATGCCGCGACGGAAGCGAACGCGGACAGAAGATCGCCGCTACCGAATCGCCGCGGAGCGACGAATCAACGAACATCGAGTTGCCGAAGAGCGCCTGTCCAAGCAGCGCCGAAACCACGCAGCCGGTGCCGACCCACCGCCCTTCTAACTCAGCAGCATGCGGACGACGCCGTCGGCGAGCAGCCGCCCCCGATCGGTGAGCACCAGGCGCTGACCTTCGGGCTTCAGCAAGCCGTCGTCGACGGCGACGGCCGCGCGCTCGCGCTCGGCATCGTCCAGCAGGTCCACTGGCAGGCCTTGGCGCAGCCGGATTTTCAGCAGCACGTCCTCGGTGTGCCGTTGCAGCGCGTCCAGCTGCTCGAAACCGGCAACGGGCAACGTCGCGCCGTCGAGCATCTGTGCATAAGTGTTGGGGTGCTTGACATTCCACCAGCGGGTCGCACCGACGTAGCTGTGCGCTCCCGGGCCGGCACCCCACCACTGGCCGCCGTCCCAGTAGCCGAGGTTGTGTCGGCACTTTCCGCCGGCGCGGCTCCAGTTGGACACCTCGTACCACTCGAATCCGGCCGCCGAAAGCTGCTCGTCCGCCAGTTCATAGCGGTGCGCCAGCACGTCATCGTCGGGAGCGTCCAGCTCGCCGCTGCGGACCCGACGCGCCAGCGCGGTGCCTTCCTCGACGACAAGAGCGTAAGCGGACACGTGGTCGACACCGGTCTCGACCGCTGTGTCCACCGAGCGCAGCAGGTCGTCGTCGGACTCCCCCGGCGTGCCGTAGATGAGGTCGAGGCTGACGTGTTCGAACCCTTCGGCAAGCGCCTCGCGAGCCGACGCCGCCGACCGGTTCGGCGTGTGGACCCGGTCGAGAACGCCCAGCACCCGCGGCGACACCGACTGCATGCCGAGCGACACCCTCGTGAAGCCGGCCGCACGGGCGGCCGCGAAAAAGTCCGGCCACGCCGATTCCGGGTTGGCCTCGGTGGTGATTTCGGCATCAGGGGCCAGCGGGAAGTGCTCACGCACCGACTCCAGCACCGTCGCCAGCCGCTGACCGCCCAACAGCGAGGGCGTCCCACCGCCGACGAACACGGTGTGCACCATCGGTGCGCCCAGCCGCGCGCCGGCCAGCTCAAGCTCGGATCGGAGCACCTGCAGCCACGCGTCGGGGTTGACTCCGCCCAGCTCAGCCGGGGTATAGGTGTTGAAGTCGCAGTAGCCACAGCGGGTTATGCAGAACGGCACGTGGACGTAGATGCCGAATGGCCCGCCCGGGGTCAGCTGCACATCCGGCAGGGCGATCGCCGCAGAACTTGCCGTCATGGCTGCCAATATCCCCGAGTCCGGGCCCAACCTCCAGCGGACTCTCGGAGACATTTGCGCTGCATCCCAGGGTTCGTACGTAGTTTTGCTCACTATGAGAGAAATTCCACCCTGGTAGCGACCCTTGGCGACATCCATGGCACAATGGCCGGGTGACCACCGCCCACCGCAGCCCGTTCGACATCGCGTTGGTGGCGCGTCGGCACATCGATTTCAAGCGCGTCTGTAGCTGTCGCTGTCTGCCTTGATGCCGTAGAACCGCCCACCTGTATTTCAGCTGGCTCCCGGATCTGCGCTGCCGGGCTAGCAACCGGTGATCCGCGCGTTCCAAGCCGGCTACTCCAAAAGGAGAATGCCGAATGACCTCCCCCCGACCCGCCAAGGGCCGCAGCGAAGGCCAGTGGGCGCTTGGCGAGCGCGAGCCGCTCAACCCCAACGAGCAGTTCAAGCAGGACGACGACGCGCTCAATGTGCGCGACCGAATCCTCAACCACTACTCCAAAGCCGGCTTCGACAGCATCGACAAGAACGACCTGCGTGGCCGGATGCGCTGGATGGGGCTCTACACCCAGCGTGAACAGGGTTACGACGGCAGCTGGACCGGCGACGAGAACGCCGATCTTCTGGAAGCGAAGTACTTCATGATGCGGGTGCGCTGCGACGGCGGGGCACTGTCCACCGCGGCGCTGCGCACGCTCGGCCAGATTTCCACCGAGTTCGCACGGGACACCGCCGACATCTCCGACCGCGAAAACGTGCAGTACCACTGGATCGAGATCGAGAAAGTGCCCGAGATTTGGGAGCGGCTTGCCGCGGTTGGGCTGCAGACCACGGAGGCGTGCGGCGACTGCCCCCGGGTGGTGCTGGGCTCCCCGCTGGCCGGCGAGTCCCTCGACGAGGTTCTCGACCCGACGTGGGCGATCGAGGAGATCGTCCGCCGCTACATCGGCAATCCGGAGTTCTCCAACCTACCGCGCAAGTACAAGACCGCGGTCTCGGGTCTGCAGGACGTCGCGCACGAAATCAACGACATCGCGTTCATCGGCGTCAACCATCCCGAGCACGGTCCCGGGTTGGATCTGTGGGTGGGCGGCGGTCTGTCCACCAACCCGATGCTGGCCCAACGGGTTGGTGCGTGGGTGCCGCTGCAAGAGGTCCCCGACGTCTGGGAGGCCGTCACGTCATTGTTCCGTGACTACGGCTACCGGCGACTGCGGGCGAAGGCGCGGCTGAAGTTTCTGATCAAGGACTGGGGCATCGAGAAATTCCGCGAGGTACTCGAAACCCAGTACCTCAAACGCAAACTCATCGACGGTCCGGCCCCCGAACCCGTCAAGCACCCGATCGACCACGTCGGCGTGCAGCGGCTGAAGAACGGGCTCAACGCCGTCGGAGTTGCGCCGATTGCCGGGCGGGTGTCGGGCACCATCCTGTCCGCGGTCGCCGACCTGGCTGAGCAGGCCGGGTCGCAGCGGATCCGATTCACCCCCTACCAGAAGCTGGTCATCCTGGATGTTCCCGACGACAAGCTCGACCAGCTGACCACGGGCCTGGAGGCGCTGGGGCTGCCGACGCGGCCGTCGCGGTGGCGCCGAAACCTGATGGCCTGCACCGGAATCGAATACTGCAAGCTGTCATTTGCCGAAACTCGGGTGCGTTCCCAATCGCTGGTGCCCGAGTTGGAGCGCCGGCTCGACGACATCAACGCCCAACTCGACGTACCGGTCACGGTCAACATCAACGGCTGCCCGAACTCGTGCGCGCGCATCCAGATTGCCGACATCGGCTTCAAGGGCCAGATGGTCGACGACGGGCACGGCGGCTCGGTCGAGGGATTCCAAGTGCATTTGGGCGGTAGCTTGGGTCTCGACAGCGGCTTCGGGCGAAAACTGCGCCAGCACAAGGTCACTAGCGACGAACTTGGCGACTACATCGACCGCGTGGTGCGCAACTTCATCAAGCAGCGTGATGCGGGGGAACGCTTCGCGACATGGGCGCTACGCGCCGACGAGGGTGATCTGCGATGAGTGGAGAGGCGATAGCGTTGACGGAAGCGGAATTACGGGAACTGGCCGAGCTCGGCGCTGCCGAGTTGGAAGGTGCCAGCGCTACGGACTTGTTGCGCTGGACCGACGAGAACTTCGGCGGCGTTGGAGGACCGCGATCCTCGGCGACCTGTAACTACATTGTGGCCTCCAATATGCAGGACGCGGTGCTCGTCGATCTGGCGGCCAAGGTGCGGCCCGGCGTGCCAGTGATGTTCTTGGACACCGGTTATCACTTCGTGGAAACGATCGGCACCCGTGACGCGATCGAGGCGGTTTACGACGTGCGGGTACTCAACGTCACGCCCGAGCACTCGGTTGCAGAGCAGGACCAGCTGCTGGGCAAGGACCTGTTCGCCCGCGAACCCAACGAGTGCTGCCGGTTACGCAAGGTCGCCCCGCTGTCCAAGGCCCTGCGCGGTTACTCCGCGTGGGTGACCGGCCTGCGCCGCGTCGAAGCGCCGACCCGCGCCAACGCCCCGCTGATCAGCTTCGACGAGGCATTCCACCTGGTAAAGATCAACCCGCTGGCCGCGTGGACCGATGACGACATGCAGTCCTACATCGACGACAACGATGTACTGGTCAATCCGCTTGTCTACGAGGGTTATCCGTCGATCGGTTGCGCCCCTTGCACGGCTAAGGTGGTCGACGGTGCCGACCCGCGCAGCGGACGCTGGCAGGGACTGTCGAAGACCGAATGCGGGTTGCACGCGTCGTGACGCCCCTGGTGCTGGCCGCGCATGGCAGCGCAGATCCACGGTCGGCGGCCAATGCCCAGGCCGTCGCCGGTCAGATTCGCTGCATGCGGCCCGGCCTGGACGTGCATGTCGCGTTTTGCGAACTGAACGCGCCGCGGCTGGCTGACGTCCTGACGCCGGATGCGGTCGTCACGCCGTTCCTACTGGCCGACGCCTACCATGCCCGCGTCGACATTCCCCGACAGATCGCGAAATGCGGTGTCGCCGTGCGACAGGCCGGCGTGCTCGGCGAGGACGACCGGCTGGTGTCGGTGCTGCACCAGCGGCTGGCCGACTTGGGAGTTAGCACACTCGACCCCGAATTGGGCGTGCTGGTGGTGGCGATCGGCTCGACGCATCCCGCGGCCAACGCGCGCACCGCTCGGGTCGCGCGCATGCTGGGGGCAAGAACCCAATGGGCCGGCGCGACAACCGCGTTCGCGACCGGCTCCGGCCCCTCGGTGGCAGAGGCTACCGATGGACTGCGGCGCCGCGGCGCCCGCCGCGTGGCGATCGCACCGTGGTTCCTGGCGCCTGGACGCCTCACCGATCAGGTAGCCAAACACGCTGCGGTGGAGGGGATTCCGATGGCGGCGCCGCTGGGCGCGCATTGGTTGGTGGCCGAGACTATCTTGGATCGCTTCGATGAGGCGCTAGCCGAACGCATCGCCGCCTGAGTCGGCGGCGCCGGTGCGAAGTCGCCGCAGGAGGAGTTGGCGTTCTCTACAAGCAGAAGAAAGCGCTGGCGAGTGCTGACTTTTTCTTGAAGCGAGCGCAGCATCTCGAACCAGTATTCATCGGCGCCCCGTCCGAAACGCAGTCCCGAGCCAACCAGCGTGCTCCCAAAGCAGATGTCGGTCAAAAACATCGCACGCGCCCAATCCAGGTCAGACAACGGCTCCTTGTTCTCGATCGCGGAATCAAGCCGGTTGATTAGACGGAACCACTCATGCTGGTTGCTGATTTCACTTGCTGCAAGTCACATGTTCGTGCCCTAATCAACCTGAACCCTGCTTGGCGGCATCGCTATCTTCATCAGCCTCGGCGTCGCTACTCCCAGCCGCCCAGTCGGCGATCGGCGGCACCCGGGTGGCGCGCACGTAGACGGTGTCGCCCTCCGCGAGGCCCAGCGCCTCGGCGTCGCCCCGGGTGATTTGCGCGATGAACGGCCGGCCGGTGGCGGCGCTCGTCAGCTCAATGCGCACCTCAAAGCCGAGCATCACCACGCGGTCGATGGTGGCGCGGACGACGCCGGTGGACTCGGCGGTGCCATCGCCGGCGGCGATCGCCATATCGGGCCTTAGGCCGACCCGGATGTCGTGTGGGCGAACCAGAGTTCCGTTCAGCGAGGACACCGCGCCGAGAAACGACATCACGAACGCGTTCGCCGGAGTGTCGTAGACATCGGTCGGGGATCCCACTTGCTCGATCCGACCGTCTCTGAGCACGGCGATCCGGTCGGCCACGTCGAGCGCCTCCGCCTGGTCATGGGTGACCAGCACCGTGGTGACATGGACTTCGTCGTGCAACCGCCGCAGCCATGCCCGCAGATCCTCGCGAACCTTCGCGTCCAGCGCACCGAACGGCTCGTCAAGCAGCAGCACTTGCGGGTCGACCGCCAGCGCGCGCGCCAACGCCATCCGCTGGCGCTGACCGCCGGAGAGTTGGTTGGGGTAGCGGCCTTGGAAACCGCTGAGCCCCACGACCTTTAGCAGATTGTCAACCTTCTCGGCGACCTCGGCCTTGGGTCGTCGACGGATCTTCAACCCAAACGCGATGTTGTCACGGACAGTCATGTGCTTGAACGCCGCATAATGCTGGAACACGAAACCGATATCGCGCCGCTGTGGCGGCACCCGGGTGACGTCGCGGCCGTTGATCGTGATGGTCCCGGAGTCCGGCTGATCGAGTCCGGCGATGGCACGCAAGAGGGTCGACTTGCCCGAACCGCTGGGTCCTAGCAGTGCCGTCAGTGAGCCTGCGGGCACCTCGAAGTCGACATTGTCCAAAGCGACGAAATCACCGTAGCGTTTGTTGGCGCCGCGCACGACGATCGCGTTAGTCATATGCGCCACTCCTCATCACGCCTGCTTGGCGATTCGGTTACGCCGAGCATCGAGAATCACCTGGACGACGAGAACCATCACGGAGACCGCCATCAGCAGCGTCGAAAGGGCGTAGGCGCCGTACTCGGCGCCTCGGTTGTAGCGATCGGCTACCAGCAGCGTCAGCGTCTGGGACTTTCCCGGCAAATTCGACGACACCATGATGACCGCGCCGTATTCACCGAGTGTGCGGGCGATGGTCAACACGATCCCGTAGGTCAGACCCCACCGGATCGACGGCAGCGTGATTCGCCAGAACGTTTGCCACGAACCAGAACCCAGGGTTGCGGCCGCCTGCTCCTGATCGGTTCCCAATTCGTGCAACACCGGCTCGACCTCTCGAACCACGAACGGCACCGTCGCGAAGACACAGGCGAGCACGATGCCCGGCAGCCCAAAGATGATCTTGAATCCGAAATCCTTCTCGACGAAGCCCAGCAGCCCGGCCGATCCCCACAACACGATCAACGCCACGCCCACAACGACCGGCGAGACCGCGAACGGCAGGTCGATGACCGCCTGCAGCACACCTTTGCCGCGGAACCGGTTGCGCGCCAGCATCAAAGCCGTCGGGATACCGAAGATCACGTTGAGCGGCACCACGATCGCCACCACCAGCAGCGACAAATTCAGCGCTGAGATCGCCGCCGGCGTGCTGACCCACGCGTAGAACTGGCCGATACCGGGTGCGAACGTCCGCCACAAGATCAGACCGACGGGCACGACGAGTAGCACCAACACATAGGCGAGTGCAAGAAAGCGAATGACGTAGCGAACCTGCGGCGATAGCGTCATGCCGACAACTCCTCGCGTTTGGCCGCACGCGATCCGAGGACGCGCAAAACGAACAGAACTGCAAACGAGATTGCAAGCAGGACAATCGATATCGCGGCGGCACCGGTACGGTCGTCGTTTTCGATCAGGGTCCGGATCCACTGCGAAGACACCTCGGTTTTGCCGGGCACTGCCCCACCGATCAGTACCACAGAACCGAATTCGCCGATTGCGCGGGCAAACGTTAGCCCCGCGCCGGTCAACAAAACCGGAGTCAGCGAGGGCAGCACGACAGTGGTGAAGATCGTCGCGTTTCTAGCGCCCAGCGACGCGGCCGCCTCTTCCGTCTCCCGGTCGATCTCCAGCAACACCGGCTGGACGGCTCGCACCACGAACGGCAGCGTGACGAATGCCAGCGCAATGCCCACACCCCATCCGGTGTGCTGCAAGTGCAGACCGACGGGGCTGTTGTTGCCATAGAGAGCCAGCATCACCAAGCTGGCCACAATCGTGGGCAACGCGAATGGCAGATCGATGATGGCGTCGACGAGCCGCTTGCCCGGGAAGTCGTCGCGTACCAGCACCCAGGCGACCAACAGACCGAAAATCATGTTGAGGACTGTGACGCCCGCGGAGATGGTCAGCGTCACCCGGAACGACTCGAGCGCCGCGTTCGAAGTAACGGCCAGCCACAACGCCTGCCAGCCGCCACCGACCGATTGCCAAATGATCGCGGCCAACGGCAGCAGCACGATCACCGAAAGCCACACCATTGCAACGCCGACCCGCAGTGACGTACCGCCACCGCGGCGACCCTTTGGCCCCGACACGCCACCACCCGGGATGGGTCCGGTCACCTCTCGTGTTATTGCCGTCGTCATCCGGTGGCCTGCATGTAGATCTTGGTGATGCTGCCTGACTTCTTGTCGAACAATTGGGGATCCACGGTGTCCCAGCCAGCGAGATCGGCGATCGTCCATAACTTGGCCGGCATCGGGAACTGACCGCGGACGTCGGCGGCGACCGCGGGGTCAACTGGCCGGAATCCGGCTGCCGCCCAAAGCTTCTGAGCCTGCGCGGAGTACTGGAAGTTCTTGAACGCGGTCGCGGCGTCCAGGTGAGCGGTGCTGGTCACCACCGCCACCGGGTTCTCGATCTTGAACGTCTGCGGCGGGTTGACATGGGTGACCGGTTTGCCTTGGCGCTCGGTGGCAATCGCTTCGTTCTCGTAGCTGATCAGCACATCGCCGCTGCCTTGGACGAAAACGTCGGTGGCCTCGCGCCCCGATGCGGGGCGCAGTTTGACGTGCTGACGAACCAGCTTGTTGATGAAGTCACTGCCCGCCTGGGGGTCGTGGCCGCCGCTGCTCTTGACCGCGTAGGGGGCAAGCAAATTCCACTTCGCGGAGCCCGAGCTGAGCGGGCTGGGTGTGATGACTTCCACGTCGGGCCGCAGCAAGTCGTCCCAGTCCTTGATGTTCTTCGGATTTCCCGGTCGCACCACGAGGGTCACGACCGAACCGAACGGAATGCCTTTGGTTGCGTCTTTGTCCCAGTCCTTGGAAACTTTGCCGGCCTTGACGAGTCGGGCGATGTCGGGTTCGACGGAGAAGTTGACGATATCGGCGGGCTTGCCGTCGACGACGCCTCGCGACTGGTCACCCGAGGCGCCGTACGAGGTGATCACCTGCACGCCCTTGCCGTCTGGTGAGGCGTTGAATGCCGGAATCACCTTGCTCCAGCCCGGTTCTGGAGCCGAATAGGCGACCAGCGTGATGCTCGTGTGCGCGTTGGCCGGCCCGCCACCGCCGACGACGTCGCTGGCGCCGCCGTGACACGCCGCGATGACGCTCGCGGTGAGGGTCAACCCGACAACGTGGCGCCAACGCACGGCACCCCTGATGTCGTCGCGCAATGGTCGACCTTTCGGTAGCGGGATGGATAGATAACGAGTCCCGTTGCTACGGAAAGGTCAGCAGCTGCCGAATTCCACCGACACCGGACCGCGCACGGGGAGGAGGTCAGCTACAACAGTGCACGTCAGCCACAGCGCAATCGCCCACGGCAATGAGCGCCAAGATGTGGCACTCGCTGTTGCCGGACGCTGCGTGCATGGCGGAAGCCTAACAGAATCCGCACGCGCGTCAGTGGGTCAGCAGCCAGGCGACGATCACCAGCACGACCAGTATGACCAGCACCAACGTCACCTGTGAGCGCGGCATGCCCGTCTGTCTGGTCATCCGGGTTCTTTGTCGCTGTGACGCATGCGGCGAACCAGCTGGATGCCCCTGATGCCATAGCCCAGCGACGCGTCCAGCACGACCGCGATCAGGTAGGCCAATGCCAGTACGACCGGCATCACCACGATGGTCTGCAAGACGAACCCCAGCCCCGACAGCCACAGCTCGACGCCATCCCACCAACTGAGGAATCCGTTCACCGGGCTCACCCTATTCCGCACGGTCAGCGACGCCAACTTCGGCGCATGCCCTTCAGCTCAAACGGCTGACCGTGTCCATCATCGCGTGAGCGATGTCAACGGCGCTGGTGTCCAGATTTGCCGAACCCGGATCGGACGGGCGCCGATCGCCGAAGAACACCACTTGGACCTCTACGAGGCAATTCAGCCGGACACCGATGGCACGCGCCTGTGGGGTGGGCTGCAGCGCCGGCATGTTGGGCAATACCGAGGTCGCGGTATTAGTAGCCGCCACAACGGTATCGGTAATGCGGATGTCGCTGACGGAGTTCGTCGTGCTGATCGGGCCGTTTTGTTCCGTTGACGTCGCGCCGTTGCATTGCTGCCATCGCTTCGAGAATTTCGCGAAGAGCGTCTCGGCTTGCGCAGCCGTGGGCAATGTGACCACGCCCTGCATAACGCTGATTACTTGTGCCGGATCGCCGTTGTTCCACCACGACTCCGAGGCGACGTCTTTGATTTCGGCTGAGTCGTAGACGCTTTTCTGCAGCATCGCCGTGACGCCCAGGCAACTGGCCGGCGGAATCGCACTGTAGAGCTTCTCGGGGCCGCCGAACTCGGGCGGCACGCGGCCTACGAAGGGCTGGCCGAGCATCCGCGACAGTGTGTCGTCGTCGAGGGGCACCTGCCTGACGGCGTCGCCGGTAAGTGGTCGCGGCTTCAGGTTCGGCGCCGGCTTCGCCGTACCATCGACAACCGGGCCGCAGCCCACCGCCAACGCGGTGACCACCACCAACGCCGTCGCCGATCCAACCCTCCGCATGGTTACTTTTTACCTTTGTCGCCTGCCGCATCGGTGGAGAGCGCGGCGACGAAGGCCTCCTGCGGAACGTCGACCCGGCCGATGGTCTTCATCCGCTTCTTGCCTTCTTTCTGCTTCTCCAGCAATTTGCGCTTGCGGGTGATGTCACCGCCGTAGCACTTCGACAGCACGTCCTTGCGGATCGCGCGAATGTTCTCTCGTGCAATGATTTTGGACCCGACCGCCGCCTGCACCGGCACTTCGAACTGCTGGCGCGGGATGAGCTCTTTGAGCCTGGTGGTCATCTTGTTGCCGTAGGCGGCGGCGCCATCCTTGTGCACGATGGCGCTGAACGCGTCGACGGCCTCCCCCTGCAGCAGGATGTCGACCTTGACCAGTTGCGCCTCCTGCTCGCCGGCCTCTTCGTAATCGAGGCTGGCGTAGCCACGGGTGCGCGATTTCAGCGAGTCGAAGAAGTCGAAGATGATCTCGCCCAGCGGCATGGTGTAGCGCAATTCGACCCGTTCGGGTGACAGGTAATCCATCCCGCCCAGCTCGCCGCGCCGCGATTGGCAGAGTTCCATGATGGTGCCGATGAATTCACTGGGCGCGATGATGGTGGTTTTGACGACGGGCTCGTAGACGGCGCCCACCTTGCCTTCCGGCCAATCCGACGGGTTGGTCACGACGATTTCGGTTCCGTCTTCTTTGACCACCCGGTAGACGACGTTCGGAGACGTCGAAATCAGGTCGAGGTCGAACTCGCGTTCCAGACGCTCGCGGGTGATCTCCATGTGCAGCAGACCCAGGAACCCGCATCGGAATCCGAAGCCGAGCGCCACTGAGGTCTCTGGCTCGTAGGTGAGCGCGGCGTCGTTGAGCTGCAACCGCTCCAGCGCGTCGCGCAGATTCGGGTATTCGGATCCGTCGACCGGATACAAACCCGAGTACACCATCGGCTTGGGTTCCCGGTAACCGGTCAGGGCTTCGGTGGCGCCGTGGCGCGCGGTCGTCACGGTGTCGCCGACCTTGGACTGGCGCACGTCCTTCACACCGGTGATCAAATAGCCGACCTCGCCTACGCCCAAGCCGTCGCTGGCCTTCGGCTCGGGCGAGACGATGCCGACCTCGAGCAGTTCGTGGGTGGCGCCGGTGGACATCATCTTGATGCGCTCGCGCGGTGTGATCTTGCCGTCCACGACGCGGACGTAGGTGACCACGCCGCGGTAGATGTCGTAGACGGAGTCGAAAATCATTGCGCGCGTTGGTGCTTCCGAATCTCCGGTGGGCGGGGGCACCTCGCGCACCACGTGATCGAGCAGATCGGCAACACCCTCGCCCGTCTTGCCCGACACGCGCAGGACGTCGCTCGGCTCGCACCCGATGATGTGCGCGATCTCGCCGGCATATCGATCGGGGTCGGCGGCGGGCAGGTCGATCTTGTTGAGCACCGGAATGATGTGCAGGTCGCGGTCGAGCGCCAGATACAGGTTGGCCAGCGTCTGCGCCTCTATGCCCTGCGCGGCATCGACCAGCAGCACCGCCCCCTCGCAGGCTTCCAGGGCCCGCGACACCTCGTAGGTGAAGTCGACGTGCCCGGGGGTGTCGATCAGGTGCAGGACGTGATCGACGCCGTCGACCTGCCACGGCAGGCGCACGTTCTGCGCCTTGATCGTGATCCCGCGTTCCCGCTCGATATCCATCCGGTCGAGGTACTGCGCGCGCATATCCCGGTCCGCGACGACACCGGTGAGCTGCAGCATCCGATCGGCCAGCGTGGACTTGCCATGGTCGATGTGGGCGATGATGCAGAAGTTCCGAATCTGCGCCGGCGCGGTGAAGGTCTGGTCGGCGAAACTGCTGATGGGAATCTCCTGGTGAAGCCGGGCTTAGGCGCTTCCAGGGTATCTAGGGACGGGCGCTGCAGCACAATCCGGAGGACTGGTGGGCCAAAACGAAACCCCCGGAGTTTGCCTCCGGGGGTTCGTTGTGGAGCGATGACTCTGATCTAGGGGACCAACGACGGGAAGAACGACGGCAGGTCAAGGTAACCGGCCAGGTCGTTCGCGCCGAACTCGTAGAAGTAGGTGGCGACGTCCGCGGCGGTGGGGCCGGCGGCAAACGCATCTTGGATCGTCTCCGTCGATCCGATCAGGTCGGCGGCTGGGATCGTGTCGATCGCGGCAGAGGGGTTCAGCAGCGAGTACAGCTCGATGTTGTAGGCGTCGGCCCACTCGGTCAGCGCGCCGTTCAACACATTGTAGGAACCCGGGTCAGTGGCGAGGCCAGCCTTGAGCGGGTCCAACCCATATATCAGGTAATCGAACGGAGTGGTGCCGGTTCCCTGGACGGTGCTTATGTCCGACGGGGTGATGATGTCGAACGGGTTGGTGGCCGTGGGTGCGGTGACGTCGCTGGAGTCACCCGCGAGTGAGGCGTCGCCCACGAAGAGTGAGTTCAGCAACGACTCCTCACTGCCGACAACGCTGATGAGTGGGTCGGTTGGAGCCGCGGACGCAAGCGGCGCCAACGCCAGTGCTGCTCCGGCCGCGAAGCTGCCGACCACGGCGATTTTACGAATGTCCATAGTTAGTTAATTCCTCTGCGTGATTTCCGCTGGCGAACGGGCGTACGCCAGAGGTCCCCCAGCCCCCCGCGGCTGAAAACCTGAGCGAAGCATAGCAATTTCTTACGCTAGCTATACATAAAATGCTAAAGAAGCTTAAGTTACGCGACGACTTCGTCAAGCTCTCTGATCGGCGAGCCGCTCACCAGGCACGAGTCATAAGCTCCGCTCTGCCCGCAGCCCCGTGCGACCAACTGTCTTGCCGGAACGTCCTATGCTGCGAACATGGCGTCGCAGTGGAAGACGTTGCAGCGGTTCGCAGAAAACCTGGTGTTCAACGAGGCACCCGAGCTGATCCGACAGCTCCAGCAGTCGCCAACCGTACAACGGGGCATCAAGATCGCCCTGGACGCGATCGTCGGCACCGCGTCCGAACCGCCGGCCGAGATCACCGCGGGCCGTCCGGTAACCCGCGACAGCGCTCCCACTGCGCACAGAGCCCGCAAATTGATCTACTCCCCCGACTTGGACGGGCGCGCCGACCCCGGCGAAATCGTGTGGACATGGGTGATCTACGAGGACGACCCCAGCCGCGGCAAGGACCGTCCAGTGCTGGTCGTGGGCCGCGACCACCGGACGCTGCTCGGGTTGATGATGTCCAGTCAGGAAAGCCACGCCGCCGATCGAGACTGGGTGGGGATCGGCAGCGGAAGCTGGGACGAGGACGGGAGGCCCAGCTGGGTGCGACTGGACCGGGTGCTCGACGTCCCCGAAGAGGGCATCCGCCGCGAAGGCGCGGTCCTGGAACGCGCCATCTTCGACGTTGTGGCTGCCCGGCTAAGGCGCGACTACTCCTGGAGCTGAGTGATCAGCCCTGGGTGATGTAGGACTGGAGCTGCTCGTGCTCAGCCTCCAGCTCCTCCATCCGCGTCTTCACGACGTCGCCAATGCTGACGATGCCGATCAGCTTTCCGTCCTCGAGTACCGGCACGTGCCGCACCCGGTGTTCGGTCATCAGCATGCTGAGGCTGTCAACCGTGTCGGACTTACTACAGGTCGAGACCACCGCGGTCATGATTGACGAGACCGGCCGCGAAAGCACCGCAGCCCCGTGGGCGTGCAGCTGGCGAACAACGTCACGCTCGGAGACGATGCCGGCGACACCGTCCGGCCCGACCACCACCATGGCGCCGATATTGTGACCGGCGAGCCCGGCCAGCAGTTCGGTCACCGTTGCGTCAGGGTTGATCGTCACGACCGCGCCACCCTTGCTCCGCAACACATCTGCAATCCGCATCGAGGCCTCCCGCCGATTGTGATCCGGTTCACACCAGGCTACGGCGAGATCGGTCATCGTGAAAGCAGCTCGCCAAAATCCGGCCAATGTCCAGGTCACAAGCGGGATTTATGGCATATCTGACGCCATGATCGAAATCACGCTGCTCGGCACCGGCACTCCCATTCCCGACCCGAATCGCGCCGGGCCGGCCACCCTGGTGCGGGCCGGCGGGCAGGCGTTCCTGGTGGACTGCGGACGCGGCGTCCTGCAACGCGCGGCGGCGATCGGTCTGGCCGCCACTGGCTTATCGGCTCTGCTGCTAACCCACCTGCACAGCGACCACATCGCCGAACTCGGCGACGTGTTGATCACCCGCTGGATCACCACGTTCGGACCCGATCCCGCGCCGCTGCCGATCATCGGACCGCCCGGGACCGCCGCGGTGGTCGAGGCGACGCTGAAGGCCTTCGGTCCCGACATCGGCTACCGGATCGCTCACCACGACGATCTGACCGCCCCGCCGCCCGTCGAGGTACACGAACACACCGAGGGCCCGGTGTGGGACCGCGACGGCGTGTCAATCCGGGTGGCCCCTACCGACCACTGGCCGGTGGCGCCGACGATCGGGTTTCGGATCGACGCCGGTGGCGCCTCGGTGGTGCTGGCCGGTGACACCGTGCCGTGCCAGAGCCTCGATGAACTTACCACCGGCGCAGGCGCTTTGGTGCACACCGTCGTCCGCAAAGAGCTCATCGCCCCGCTGCCCGTGCAGCGCATGAAGGACGTCTGTGACTACCACTCGTCGGTGCAAGAAGCGGCCGCGACCGCCAGGCGCGCCGGGGTCGACACCCTGGCGATGACCCATTACGTGCCGACTATCGCGCCCGGTCAGGAGGACCAGTGGCGTGCGCTGGCCGCCACCGAGTTCGACGGTCGGATCGAGCTCGGCGACGACCTGCACCGGGTTGAGGTGGCGCCGCGCGGGTAACTCACCGCGCCCGGAAGTCGTTGCGCCGCAACGGTAGCCGTGCGCCGGCTACCACCAGCCACGCCAATGCCGAGACCCGAGCGACCGGCAGGATCGGTCCCAGCGTAGGCCAGATCAGCACCAACGTCGCCAATTCGCAAAGCCCCGCGATCGCCAGTCCAGCCCACGCCAGCGGCCGCGACAACAGCCTGAGAACAAGGCTGGGTGCCGCCATGCCGCCGATAAGGAGGCCCAGCGCCACGATATGGCCAACGCCGCCGACCAGAAATACCAGGTAATACAGCGCCCCAACCAATGCGGTGTCGCCGCTGACCTCCGGTCGCGACAGCGTCCAGGCCATCAAGCCCGCAAGCCCCAGGGAGCCGGCCGCCAGGATTCCGCCCGTCAACGCGATCGTCGCGGTCGGGGCGGCGACCCCGAGGTGGCGCAACCTGGCACTGGCCGTCGCCGCGAAAACGGCCAGCGGCAGCGACGACGCGAACACCGCCACGGCGATGACCTGCACCGCCACCGGCTCGGCGCGGACATACTGCTGAACGGCGGCAGGCGGCCCGTAGGGCAGCGGCATTACCCCGCCGAGCGCGACTCCGATCGCCAGACCACCGAAGAGCAGACCCACGCAGATCGCGGCGACGAGCGTCAGGGGTGGCCCGTCGTGGTGGCGTCCGTCGGCTGAGGCATCCATATGCCGGGAAGGCTAAGCCAATCGGGTGATTTCGACGACGACGTCCAGGTCGGTGGCGCCCCGTCCGGAATAGATGCCTTTCAGCGGGGACACGTCAGAGTAGTCCCGGCCGATGCCGACACTGACGTACTGCTCGGTGATCTCGCTGTCATTGGTGGGGTCGAGATCCCACCAACTTCCGGTCCAGGCCTGCAGCCAGGCGTGGCTCTGCCCATCGACGGTGTCCCCGACCACCGCGTCAGCGTCGGGGTGGTGATAACCGGACACATAACGCCCGGGAATTCCCATGCCGCGCAATATGATTAGCGACAGGTGCACGAAATCCTGGCAAACGCCTTTGCCCTCGCGCAACGCATCCAAGCCCGACGAGTGCACACCGGTGGTGCCCCGAAGGTAGTCGAGTTCGCTGCGCACCCATTCCGCCGCCGCGACGACTGCTTCGGCGGGTTCGTGATACTTGGCGATCCGCCTGCCCACGGCCGCGATACGCTTGCTCGCCGGCGTGTAGTGGGTGGGGCGAAGCACCTCATCGAACCGATCGACCACCGATTCACTGTGCAACTCGGCCCAGGTGACCTTTTCTGTCGGCGCTTCCGCTTGGTCGGTCTCCACAACCGACGAGGACGTGACGGTCAACTCGGTATGCGGTGCATGCAAGTCGAATGCCGTCACCGCGGTGCCCCAATAGTCGATGTAGCGGTATGACCTGGTCGCCGGAACGGTTTCGATCCGGTTGAGAACAACGTTTTGCCGGGAGTCCGAGCGCGGCGTGAGCCGGGCTTCGTTGTAGGAGGCCGTCGCCGGCGACGGATAGGCGTATCCGGTCGCGTGCAGAACCCGCAGCCGCCACATCAGGTCTTCCCCTGCCTTGCAGGCAACGGATCGCGCTGGGCGGCGTCCGACCATGCGACCCAGGGGACAGCGTGAAAGTACTCCACTGCCAACGCTTCTCCGACGTCGTAGCATGACTTCTGCAGGCTGGCCAGTCGCATCTCCAGCGACTCAAGCAGCACACCGGGCCGAATGAATTCGAGTTCACTGCGCGCCCGGCCGAGCAGCCGCTGCGCTTCGGCGGTAGAACCGACCCGACTGTACGGGTGATGTAGCAGTTCGTCGAGGTTGTGCTCGGCCATCTTCAACGAGTAGAAGACCGAACGCGGGAACAGGCGGTCGAGCAGGATGAACTCGACCACCCGGTTGGCGTCCAGCACACCGCGATACGTGCGCAGATAAGTGTCATGCGCACCCGCTGAGCGCAGCACCGTCACCCACGCCGGCGAGGATGCGCTGTCGCCCACCCGGGACAACAACATCCGAACCGTCATGTCCACCCGCTCGATCGCGCGGCCCAGCATCATGAAGCGGTACCCGTCGTCACGTGACAGCGTCGAATCGGCGAGGCCGGCGAACATCGCGGCACGGCCCTCGATGAATGACAAAAACTCATGCGGGCCAAGGCGTTTGGCGGCACGTTCACGTTCGCCGAGAGCGTTGAACGTGGAGTTGAGGCACTCCCAAGTCTCGGTGGACGTCACCTCGCGGGCGGACCTCGCGTTTTCCCGCGCCGCCGAGATGGCGTCGACGATCGAGCAGCCACCCGCGGTGTTGCGCCGAAACGCCACCAGGTCGGTAAGCGACCAGACGTCCAACTGGGTATCCGGCGCCTCAATGTCCAACACATGCAAGAGCACTCGGGAGGTGTGATCGGGGTCGACGCTGGAGTCCTCCAGCAGTTGGTGGATGGTCACGTCGAGGATGCGCGCGGTGTCGTCGGCGCGCTCGACATAGCGACCGATCCAGTACAGTGCCTCGGCGTTGCGGGCCAGCATCAGCGGATCACCGCCTGTTGCTGTTGCTGCTGGGCGGGCTGCTGCTCCTGCGTGGGGCGCAGCTGCGACTGCTGTTGCTGCTGGGTGGGCTTCTCACCGTCCGACTCGCCGCTGGATGTGGTGACCGGGTTGGGCAGCGAACGCACAATCTCGGCGGCGCCCAGCTCGCGGTTGGCCACCGAGGCACGCGACGCCAGCACCCACGTGTCCTTGGAGCCGCCGCCCTGGCTGGAGTTCACCACCCGCGACCCCTCGACCAAGGCAACCCGGGTCAGGCCGCCGGGCAACACCCACACGTCGTCGCCGTCGTTGACCGCGAACGGCCGCAAGTCGACGTAGCGGGGTGTCAGGTTGTCGTCGATCTGTGTTGGGACCGTCGAGAGCTGCATCATCGGTTGGGCGATCCAGCCGCGCGGGTCGTCGCGGATCTTCTTGCTGATCGCGGTCAACTCCTTGCTGGAGGCTTCCGGGCCGAAGACGATGCCGTAGCCGCCGGACCCCTCGACCGGCTTGATCACCAGTTCGTCGACCCGGTCGAGCACTTCTTCGCGTTCGTCGTCCATCCAGCACCGGAAGGTGTCCACGTTGGCCAGCAGTGGTTTCTCGCCGAGGTAGTACTCGATGATCGTCGGGACGTACGTGTAGATGAGCTTATCGTCGCCCACCCCGTTGCCGACGGCGCTGGAAATCACCACGTTGCCGGCTCGGGCGGCGTTGAGCAGGCCGGCCACCCCGAGCACCGAATCGGGCCGGAATTGCATCGGATCCAGGAAAGCGTCGTCGATGCGCCGGTAGATGACGTCGACCTGACGTTCGCCTTCGGTGGTGCGCATGTACACCTGGTTGTCACGGCAGAACAGGTCGCGACCTTCGACCAGCTCGACACCCATCTGCCGGGCCAGCAGCGAATGCTCGAAGTAAGCGGAGTTGGCCACGCCGGGGGTCAGCACCACGACGGTCGGGTCGGCCTCGTTGGTGGCCGCCGACTTGCGCAGGGCACGGAGCAGATGCGCCGCATAGTCGTCCACGGCGCGCACCCGGTGGGTGGCGAACAGGTTGGGAAAGACCCGCGCCATCGTGCGCCGGTTTTCCATCACATAGGACACGCCGGACGGCGAGCGCAGGTTGTCCTCCAGGACTCGCCAGGTGCCTTTCTCGTCACGGATCATGTCGATGCCCGCAACGTGGATGCGCACGCCGTTGGGCGGGACGATGCCGACGGCCTGGCGGTGAAAGTGTTCGCAGGAGGTGATAAGCCGGCGCGGGATGACGCCGTCGTTCAGGATTTCCTGATCGCCGTAGACGTCGTCGAGGAAGCACTCGAGGGCCCTGACCCGCTGGGTGATGCCGCGCTCCAACCGCGTCCACTCAGCGGCCGAGATCACCCTCGGGACCAGGTCCAGCGGAAACGGCCGCTCCTGGCCGGACAGTGAAAACGTGATGCCCTGGTCGCTGAACGCCCGGCTGAGCGCCTCGGCCCGGGCCTCGAGGTCGGACGCATCCGACGGCGCAAGCTCGGCGTAAATGCCCTTGTACGGGCCGCGGACATTGCCCTGACCGTCGAACATCTCATCGAAGGCCTCGACGTAACTGCCGGCCGTGTTATAGCCGTCGAAAATGCGCTCATAGCGCTTCGACGGCCGCGATTCGCCACGCGGCTGCCGTCTGGTCTCGACGGGCACGGTTCGAAGGGCCACCCTGCCATGCTGCATCACGAACGCCATTTCTGCAGGCCAAGCGCCTCTGCTTTGGGGGAATGCACCGCGGACTGATACTCTCGGTAGTCGCCGCTTATGCGCAAAGACGCTGCGGCCAACCGTGACACCACAAGCCGCTTGAGAATTGCGAAGGAATTGACGCGTGGCCAACATTAAGTCGCAGCAGAAGCGCAACCGTACGAACGAGCGCGCCCGACTGCGCAACAAGTCGGTGAAGTCGTCGCTTCGCACGGCTGTCCGCACGTTCCGCGAGGCCGCCGCTGCCGGCGATAAGGACAAGGCCGCCGAACTGCTGGTCTCCACCAGCCGCAAGTTGGACAAGGCGGCCAGCAAGGGCGTGATTCACAAGAACCAGGCGGCCAACAAGAAGTCCGCGCTGGCGCACACCCTCAACAGGCTCTGAGCTCTAGCGACCCGGATCACCGGCCACTAGCTCGGCGACTTTTCGCACCGCCGCTTCCAGCGCGTAGTCGGCATCGGCGGCCGCGCCCTTCACGTCCGCGTTCAGCGCCGCCACCAATCTCATCGCGGTAGCCACCATGTCGCGCGACCAGCGCCGGGCCTGCTTCTGCGCTTTCTGCACCCGCCAGGGCGGCATCCCGACTTCGGCGGCCAGCCGGTAGTGGTCACCAGAAAGCGGACCGACCCGACCGATGGCGTGCACGGCCTCGGCCAGCGCGTCGGCCAACACCACATGCGGCTCGCCACGCAGCATCGCCCATCGCAGTGCCTCGACCGCGCCCTCGACATCACCCACCACCGCCTTGTCGGCGATATCGAATCCCTTCACCTCGGCCCTGCCACCGTGATAGCGCCGCACCGCGGCGACATCGACGTGGCCACCGGTGTCGGCGACCAATTGTGAACAGGCCGAGGCGAGTTCGCGGATATCGGAG
>NZ_DATFZD010000098.1:0-10266 GCF_035314665.1 Mycobacterium sp.
AAGCTTGGCGGCCAGCGGGCCGAGCGCCGAGATCGCGCCGGCTGGCGCCGGTATCCCGACGAAGAACTCCCGCGCGAAGGCCGGCTGGCTGCTGTCGTCGAGCAACGCGTTAAACCTGGCCAACCGCAACACGATTGACACCGCGTACAGCAACACCACGACCCAGCCCGCCGACGACGAGTTCAACATTGACACATAGACGACTACCGCGGGGGCCACCCCGAAGTTCACCGCATCGGCGAGCGAATCGATCTCCTCGCCCATCCGCGACTCGGCGTCCAAGATGCGGGCCACCCGGCCGTCGAGTCCGTCGAGGATGGCGGCGGCGGCGATCAGCGCCATCGCCACGTGCGGCCGGCCCTCCAGCGCGAACCGGATCGAGGTCAGCCCGGCGCAGATGGCCAGCACGCTCATCGAGCTGGGCAGGATGCGCAGGTTGACCACTCGCCTGCCGCGAGGCCTAGTAATCAGCGCCGCTCCTCCTCATCGCTTCGCTCTGCATCGTCGCCGGCGCGGTAATCACGGCAGCTCGGCCAGCACCGTTTCGCCGCCGACGGCACGTTGTCCGACGCTGACCATCACCTGCGCTCGGGCGGGCAGGTAGGTGTCGAGGCGCGACCCGAACCGGATCAGGCCGTAGGTGTCGCCGATCGAGAGCTTGTCGCCGGCGTGGACGTCGCAGACGATGCGCCGCGCCAGCAGGCCGGCGATCTGCACCGCCACGACGTCCGTCCCGTCGGCGGTGCGTAGCTGCATGCTGACGCGCTCGTTGTCGTCACTGGCCGCGGCCAGGTCGGCCGAGCCGAAGCGGCCTGGCCGGTGCTGCACGGCTATCACTTCGCCGCTGACCGGGGCGCGCTGCACGTGGGCGTCCAGCAGCGACAGGAAGATGCTGACCCGCGGCAGCTCCGCGGTGCC
Organism: Mycobacterium sp.; assembly: GCF_035314665.1. Lineage (GTDB taxonomy): Bacteria > Actinomycetota > Actinomycetes > Mycobacteriales > Mycobacteriaceae > Mycobacterium. The sequence goes on from NZ_DATFZD010000098.1 coordinate 919, forward strand.
CAGGCCGAGCTCGGCGGGTGGGGCCGCGGTATCGATGACGCAGATCAGGCCGTCGGCGGGTGCGACGATGACCCCGGGCCGATTGGGCGGTACTCGCGGCGGATGCCGAAAGAACCCGGCGCACGCGGCGGCGGTCAGCAGGCCGACATGGCGCAGCCACCGGTAGCGGCGTCCGGCCAACGCGACTCCCAGCCCGGCGGAGATGAATGGCAGCCCGGCCGGGTGCACCGGCGGAACGGTTGTACGCAGCAACGACAGCAGGCGCTGCGGGCCGAACGTCAGGTTCTCGTCGGCGGAGCGGGGACGTCGTGCCACGCGGTCATCTTACGGAGCCGTTGCTGCTGTCAGACCGGATATGTGACACCGGTCAGCTCTTCGGACACCTTCCACAGCCGGCGCTGTAACTCCTCGTCGTGCGACTGCGCGCTGGACGACACCAACTTCGGGTGGCCGCGCTGCTCGCCCAGACCGTCGGGTCCGTAGTACTGCCCGCCTTCGGCGTGCGGGTCCGTGGCGGCCCGCAGCGTGGGCAGCGCACCCATCGCCGCGTTCTGAAACAGCAACGGGCCGAGCACCGCGACGGCCGGTTTGAAGATGGCGGGCAGGTTGCGCGTCAGCTCGGTGCTCGAGCTGCCCGGATGGGCGGCCAAGGCGGCGGTGGTGGGCTGCTCGCGGGCGGCCAGTCGACGTTGCAATTCGTAGGTAAACAGCAGGTTGGCCAGTTTGGATTGCCCGTACGCGGCGACCCGGTCGTAGTTGTGTTCCCACTGCAGATCGTCGAAGTGGATGGCGGCGCGGATTCGGTGTCCCATGCTGCTGACGGTCACCACCCGCGAGCCGCGCACCGGCAGCAGGTTGCCCAACAGCAACCCGGTCAGCGCGAAGTGGCCGAGATGGTTGGTGCCGAACTGCATTTCGAACCCGTCGGCGGTGAGCTGCTTGGGTGTCCACATCACGCCGGCGTTGTTGATCAGCAGATCGATGCGCGGGTAGGCCTTGCGTAACGCCGTGGCGGCAGCGCGTATCGAGTCCAGCGAACCGAGGTCGAGCTCCTGCAGGGTGACATCGGCCTTTGGGTGGGCGGCGACGATGCGCGCCAGCGCGAGGTTGCCCTTCTCCAGGTTGCGAACCGCCAACACGACGTGCGCGCCGCACTCGGCGAGCACCTCGGCGGTGTGGTAGCCGAGACCGGTGTTGGCTCCCGTGACGACGGCGACGCGGCCGCGTTGGTCCGGCACGTCGGCCGTACTCCATTTGCCGTTGGAACTCATCGATGAAAACGATACCGACTCAAGATCGGTGCCGCCGTGTCGGTTCGATCCACCGCGGGGTCGGTGGCATTCTCGATGACGTGGAGAACCGCGAGCCGGGTTCGCCGGTGGTGGGCATGGTCGATCCGGCATACCCGCCCAGCCGGCGCGCGCCGCTGCGCTGGGCGATCGGCGGCGTGATCCCGTGGCTGGTGCTGGCGGCCGGCCAGGTGGTGTGGATTGGCTTCGATCGGCGACTGCCGTGGCTGCACATCGTGGTCGCCGTCGTCACCGTGCTCGGAGCGGCGATGTCGCTGTCCGTGGTGCCGTTGTGGCGGTATCGAGTACACCGGTGGGAGATCAGCCCGCAGGCGGTGTACACCCGCACCGGTTGGCTGGTCCAGGAACGGCGCATCGCGCCGATCTCGCGGGTGCAGACCGTCGACACCCACCGCGGCCCGCTGGACAGGTTGTTCGGTCTGGCCAACGTCACCGTCACCACCGCCTCGTCGGCGGGGGCGGTGCATATCGCAGCGCTCGACGTCGCGGTCGCCGACCATCTTGTCGCGCAATTGACCGACATCGCGGCGATCGGCGCCGAGGACGCCACGTGACCGCTGCTGCGGACCGGCCCGAAATCGCCTGGCAACGGCTAAGTCCCAGGATGCTACTGGTTCATCCGGTGCACGAACTGATACGCGAACTGCCTCTGCTGATCGGGGGACTGGTGCTGGGTTCGACCACCGGCAACCAGTCCTGGACGGTGGCGGTGCTTGCATGGACCACCGTGGTGGGCATGGCGCGCTGGTTCACCACCAGCTACCGCATCGAGGCCGGCCCCGAATCCGGTCAAGCACAACTACGCGCCGGCTTGGTGCAGCGCAAGGTATTGTCGGTGCCGCGCAACCGAATTCGATCCGTGCAAACCGATGCGCGACTGCTGCACCGGCTGTTGGGGCTGGCCGTCTTGCGAGTGAGCACCGGTCAAGAAGCCAGGGCCGAGCACGGTTTCGTGCTCGACGCGGTCAGGGTGGACGAGGTGCCGCGACTGCGGGCCATCTTGCTGGCCGAATCGCCACAGCCGGTTGAAGCGATGACGACTGAGCCCGCGGCGACCAGCACGGAGTTGGCACGCTGGCAGCCTTCGTGGTTGCGATACTCCCCGTTGAGCCTTTCCGGACTGTTCACGATGGCAGCTGCCGTCGGCCTGATTTATCAGACCGGAGCCGTTGGGCCGCTTCAGCATTCGCGGCTGGCCGCGTCGGTGCTGGAGCAAGCCCAACGGCTGGGTATCGGGGTAACTGTCGCGGTGATCGCGGCGGTGGTGCTGATCGCATCGGTGCTGCTGGCCGTGCTGCGCTCGCTACTCACCTACGGCAACCTGGTGCTGTGGCGCCGGGAAGACGTCCTGCATCTGCGGCATGGGACGTTGCGGCTGCGCGAGCAAACGTATGACATGAGAAGGCTGCGCGGCGGAACGCTGCGGCAACCGCTGCTGGTGCGCGTTTTCGGCGGCGCCGCACTTGATGCCGTGATGACCGGTGTACGCGGTGTGGGGGAGTCGTCGGTGCTGCTGCCGCCGTGTCCGCGTTCCACCGCTGAATCGGTGTTGACCGGGCTGGTCGGTGACCCGAATGTCGTTACCGGGCCGCTGCGCGGGCACGGCCGTCGGGCGGCGACCCGGCGGTGGACGCGCGGGTTGACGCTTCCGGTACTGATCGGCGCGGCGCTGGCGGTGGTTGCGCTGACGCGGACATCCGTTGTGCCGCTTTGGTTGTGGACGGCCTGGGTGGCGGTCACGGCGTGGTGCGCGTTGCTGGCCGCCGACCGGATTGGCGCCCTCGGGCACCGGGTCGACAGCCACTGGCTGGTGATGCGCGCCGGCAGCTGGGAGCGACGCCGCGACTGCCTGGCCACGGCCGGCATCATCGGCTGGACCGTGCGACAGTCGCCGTTTCAGCGCCGGGCCGGGGTGGCCACCCTAGTGGCGGCCACCGCGGCGGGCACCAAGCGCTACCCGCTGATCGACGTGCCGGAAGAGCAGGCGTGGGCGGTGGCCGCGCAGGCATCGCCGTGGGTTGTAGAAAGCATCTGGGCCATCCGCTAGGCGGTCAATCCACGCACCGCTTCGATCCGTGCCCTGAGCTGGTCGGAGCTGGCCGCGGCCACCGGCGGGCCGCCACAGATGCGGCGCAGCTCGTTGTGAATCCACCCGTGCGGCTTGCCCGTTCGATGGTGTGCCACCGTCACCAGAGCGTTAAGTTCGCGGCGCAGGTCACGCAGCTGGCCGTGCCTGGTCACCGGTTCGGGAATCGCGGCGCCGCCGCGGCTGCGACGGTCAAGCTGCTCAACCTGGCGGCGCAGCAACAGCTCTCGCATCTGGGCAGCGTCCAACAGACCGGGAAGGCCCAGGTAGTCGGCCTCTTCGTCGCTGCCGGTGGGGGTGGCGGTGCCAAACGACGAGCCGTCGAAAATCACCTGGTCCAGCTCTGCGTCGGCGCCCAACGACATGAATCCGTTGTCGGCCTCGGATGGCTCGGTCTGGCGGCGCCGCGCAGCCTCCAGCTCGTCCGTCTCCCGGTGCGGCTCGCCCAGCACGTGATTGCGTTGTGCCTCAAGCTCGCTGGCCAGTTGCAGCAGTGAAGGTACCGACGGGAGGAAGATGCTCGCCGTCTCGCCTGGCCGGCGGGACCGCACGAGGCGGCCGATTGCCTGAGCGAAGTACAGCGGGGTGGACGCGCTGGTGGCATATACCCCCACGGCCAGCCGCGGCACATCGACACCCTCGGACACCATTCGCACCGCCACCAGCCAACGGCTGGTGCCGGCGGAGAACTTCGCCATGCGGTCCGACGAGCCGGGGTCGTCGGAAACCACGACGGTTGGTGCCTCGCCGGTAATCCGTTCCAGCAGAAGGGCGTACGCGCGGGCGGCCTTCTGGTCGGACGCGATGATCATGCCGCCGGCGTCGGGTACTCCGCCGTCGCGCAATTGCCGGAGCCGGGTGTCCGCGGCGGAGATGACCGCGGGCATCCACACGCCGGCCGGATCCAGCGCGGTGCGCCACGCGCGAGTGGTGTGCTCGATGCTGGCCGGTTCGCCGAGCCGCGCGGAATACTCCTCGCCGGCGCTGTCCCGCCAGCGGGTCTCACCGGAGTAAGCCAGGAACACCACCGGCCGCACCACGCCGTCGGCCAGCGCGTCGGCATAGCCATAACTGTGGTCGGCCGCCGAGCGCCGTATGCCGTTGCCGTCGGGCTCGTAGCGGACGAAGGGGATTGCGGCGTCGTCGCTGCGAAATGGCGTGCCGGTCAACGCAAGTCGTCGAGTGGCGTCACCGAAAGCTTCGACGATGCTGTCGCCCCAGCTCTTGGCGTCCCCGCCGTGGTGGATCTCTTCGAAGATCACCAGGGTGCGGCGGTTCTCGGTGCGCACCCGGTGCCGGGTGGGATGGCTGGCGACCTGGGCGTAGGTGACGACGATGCCGTGGTACTCCGCCGAGGTGTGTGCGGCGGAGTTGCGGAACTTGGGATCCAGCGCGATGCCGTCGGCGGCCGCCGCCAGCGCCCACTGCGTCTTGAGGTGTTCGGTGGGCACCACGACGGTGATCGTGTCGACGCTGCGATCGGCCAGCAGCTCGGCGGCGATCCGCAGAGCAAACGCCGTCTTGCCCGCACCTGGGGTAGCGACCAGCAAGAAATCACGCGGCTTGGCGGTTAAGTACCGCACCAAGGCTCGCCGTTGCCAGCCCCGCAAAGCCCGGGTGCTGGGCGCTTCACCTGCCCGCACCCGAAGACTCCTATCTGATCGAGATGCAGTCTAGGGCAAGCACATCCGGGCACTCATCTTCCCAGGACAGCGGCGCGTCGACGGCAGGCCTATTGTTCAGATCGTGATTACCGGACTTGCGCACAGCGGGGTTTGCGTGCCCGACTGCGAAGCAGCGGTGGCGTTCTACCGAGACGTCTTGGGCCTGCGTGTGCTGTCGCCGCCCTACGTGATGGCCGGCGACGCGATCCGCGACGACATGGGCCAGTTGGTGTCGGATCCCACCATGAAAGCGGCCATCGTCGGGTTCGACGACGACGGCGATCGGGTCCTCGAGGTGATCGAATACCTCGGCGTCGCCGGTGGCGATCAGCGCACCGCCGCGGCCCTCACCGACCACGGCTTGTCGCACGTGGGGCTCATCTGTGAGGACCTCGACGCGACCCGGGCCGACCTCGAGGCCAAGGGGGTGCGCTTTCTGGTCGATGGCATTGCCGACGTGGCGCGGGTCCGGACGACATGGTTCGTCGATCCGTGGGGTGTGGTATTCATCCTCGTCGAGAAGAGCAAGCCGGAGCGTCCCTACTTTGCGCAGTGGGGCTGACGCGGCTGTCTAGACGAAGAAGTTGTCGTGGCGGATGAACCACTCCCGGCGTTCGTCGTCGGTCATGTCGGCCAGCGCGCTGAAGCCCTCGAAGTAGGCCTCGCGCGGCGCGCCCGGAGCGAACAGCATTAGGACCGACGCGGGTTCGTCCGCCTCGTTGCGGAAACCATGGATGCCGCCGGGCGGGACGTAGAGGAAGTCGTGCGGGTGACCGTCGATCCAGTCGTTGCCGTCGTAAAGCTTCATGGTTCCCGACAGCACGAAGAACGCCTCGGACATGGCGCGGTGGAAATGCGGACCGGGCCCGCCTCCGGCCGGAGCGATGTCGACGCGATACAGGCCATAGTCGCCGCCGGTGGCCTGTTGATTGGCCAGGTAGTGGTATTTGACGCCGAAGGTCTCGTAGTCCGGCTCTTCGTCGGCACGCCTCAACCAAGCGCTGACTTCCGGCTCGTCCCTGGTATAGCGGGAAGGCGGGTAGGGCGGCACCACGAGTGACATCAGTGCTCCGTTGGGTCGTAGCATCGTTGCTGTGCAGAAGCCGATCGCCGACGAAAACGCGCGCGCGGAACGGCTTCTCGATGCCCAGGATAAGGCGGAGCAGCTCTTCGACGAGATCGAGCGACGCGAAATGATCCGTGCCGGCATCGGTGAGCAGGACTTGTCGGACGAGATACACAAACTGGCCGGAGAGCTGTTCGGCGTGACGCGGCACTGGCATCGCCGGATCGTGCGAGCCGGTGAGAACACGCTCCAGCCGTTCCGCGAGCACCCACCGGGCCGGGTCATCGCCGAGGACGACATCGTGTTCCTCGACTTCGGTCCGATCTTCGAGGAGTGGGAGGCCGACTTCGGACGCGCCTACGTGCTCGGCGACGATCCGCACAAGATCGCCATCCGTGATGCGCTACCGCGGGTGTGGCAGGCCGGACGCGACTACTTCGAACGTCACCCCGACATTACCGGTGCCGAATTGTTCGACTACGTCGTCGAAGTCGGTCGCGACGAAGGTTTCGAGTGGGGCGGCCACATCGCCGGTCACCTGGTCGGCGAGTTCCCGCACAAGAAGATCGCCGGCACTGGCACCGAGTGGTACATCATGCCCGGATCGACCAAGCCGATGCGGCGCAAGGACCCGAGCGGCCGCCGGTGTCATTGGATCCTCGAAATCCATCTGATCGACCCTGCGCGCCGCATTGGCGGGTTCTACGAGCAGTTGCTCGATCTGCCTTGAGCCGGATCAGTCGACGGGATACGTCACCCCGGTGAGTTCCTCGGACACCGCCCACAGCCGGCGCTGCCGATCGACGTCGTGCGACTTGCGGCTGGATGCCACCACCTTGGGGTAGCCGCGGGTCTGCGCGAAGCCGGCGGGGCCGTAGTACTGCCCGCCGAGCACGGCCGGGTCGCTGGCAGCGCGCAGCGTCGGCAGGGCGCCCATGGTCGCGTCTTGGAATAGCGGTGCGATCGCAGGGTAGACGGCCGCGGCCCATCCAGGCAGGTGGCGCATCAGCTCCGTGTTCGAGCCGCCGGGGTGGGCGGCCACGGCGATCGTCGTTCCATGCGGAGCGAGCCGTCGTTGCAGCTCATAGGTGAACAACAGGTTGGCCAGCTTGGCTTGCCCGTAGGCCGAGACCCGGTTGTAGCTGTGCTCCCACTGCAGATCGTCGAAGTGGATGTCCGCGCGGATGCGGTGGCCGATGCTGCTGACCGTCACGACCCGGGAACCGGCGACTGGCAGCAGCTTGTCGAGTAATAGGCCGGTGAAAGCGAAGTGGCCAAGGTGGTTGGTGCCGAACTGGAGCTCGAACCCGTCCTTGGTGTTCGACTTCGGTGGGTACATCACGCCGGCGTTGTTGATCAGCAGGTCGATGCGGTCGTAATCGGACCGCAGTTGCCGCGCCGCGGCGCGGACGGACTCCAGCGAGGTCAGGTCGAGTTCCTGCAGGGCAACCTCGCCGCGTGGGCCAGTCGCGGTGATGCGGGCGGCGGCGTCTTTGCCCTTGTCGAGGTTGCGCACGGCCAGCACAACATGGGCGCCGTGCTCGGCAAGTGCGTGCGCGGTCTCGTAGCCGAGGCCGGTGTTGGCCCCGGTGATGACGGCGACCCGACCGGTCTGGTCGGGAATGTCCGCGGTTGTCCACTTGGTCATCACAAAGCTCCTAAGCTGTAAGGTAAACGGGGCGGGCGCTCCGGTTGAGAGATTACTATACGGAACGCGCGCCCCGTTTTGCAATATGGGTTGAAGGCGAGGTGATGCCGACATGGCTCAACCCGCACGGCCGTTGCGTGCCGACGCGGTGCGTAACCGTGCCCGCGTGCTGGAAGTCGCCTACGAAACCTTTGCGGCCGAGGGCTTGTCGGTCCCGATCGACGAGATCGCCCGCCGGGCCGGAGTCGGGGCCGGCACCGTCTACCGTCACTTTCCGACCAAGGAAGCGCTATTTCAGGCGGTCATCGAAGACCGGATGCAGCACCTCGTCGACGACGGATACGCGCTGCTGGAATCGGCGGGGCCCGGCGAAGCACTCTTCAGCTTTTTGCGCTCGATGGTGTTGCAGTGGGGTGCGACGGACCGCGGAATGGCCGACGCGCTGGCCGGATTGGGCATCGACATCGCGACCGCCGCGCCCGACGCCGAGGACGCGTTCCTGGCCCTGCTCGACGAACTGCTACGCGCCGCGCAGAAAGCGGGTACCGCGCGCCAAGACGTCGGTGTGCGCGAGGCGAAGTCGATCCTGGTCGGATGCCAGGCGATGGAGGCCTACAACTCGGAGTTGGCCGAGCGGGTGACCGACGTCGTCATCGACGGTCTACGCGCTGGGCGATAGCCGCTGACCTGAACTGATTGCCCGCCTCCTCAGCCCACCGCTACGCGGTGCGCATCGTCGCCGGGCGCGTACTGATTGCCCGCCTCCTCAGCCCACCGCTACGCGGTGCGCATCGTCGCCGGGCGTCCTTGCACTCGGAATGGGCGAGTGCTAAAAATGACGTTGGCACTCGCGACCGGTGAGTGCTAGGCCGGGACGGTGAGGCAGGGGCCGCGTCAGCGGAAGACACCCACAGCCGTCCGTCGCGGGCACTGCACCCGGCCACAGACGTGTCATCCCCAATCGGAGGAATCACTTCGCAATGGCCAAGCAAATTGCGTACGACGAAGAGGCCCGTCGCGGCCTCGAGCGGGGCCTGAACGCCCTCGCCGACGCGGTACGGGTGACGTTGGGTCCCAAGGGCCGCAACGTCGTCCTGGAGAAGAAGTGGGGTGCCCCCACGATCACCAACGATGGTGTGTCCATCGCCAAGGAGATCGAGCTCGAGGACCCCTACGAGAAGATCGGCGCCGAGCTGGTCAAAGAGGTCGCCAAGAAGACCGACGACGTGGCCGGTGACGGCACCACCACCGCCACCGTGCTGGCCTGGGCCATGGTCCGCGAGGGCCTCAAGAACGTGGCCGCCGGAGCCAACCCCATGTCGCTCAAGCGCGGCATCGAGAAGGCCGTCGAGAAGATCACCGAGACCCTGCTGAAGTCGGCCAAGGACGTCGAGACCAAGGAGCAGATCGCGGCCACCGCGGGCATCTCCGCCGGCGACCAGTCGATCGGCGACCTGATCGCCGAGGCGATGGACAAGGTCGGCAACGAGGGCGTCATCACCGTCGAGGAGTCCAACACCTTCGGCCTGCAGCTCGAGCTCACCGAGGGCATGCGGTTCGACAAGGGCTACATC
>NZ_DATFZD010000099.1:0-11999 GCF_035314665.1 Mycobacterium sp.
CGGGGGCGGCTCTAATGTCCAGCGCGGCCAGCTGAAACCCCGCACGCTGGCTCTTCGGACAAGTCACTTCCCGGGCCCACCAGCAACCACCATACAATGGTAATCACAACCGCTCTCTTGACACAGAGAGGCGCCGTCTAGGCCCGCGGGGTCTCCGTAGAGCGACGAAACGGGACCGCGCCATTCAACGGACACCCGCGACTGTTCGCAGTGACTTGCGCACACCAGCGCCATTATTAGGCTTCGGCACCATGCGTGACCTCGACACCATCGACTCCGAACTCCGGCTCCTGACGCGGTGCGCCGCTCTATCCGCGAGCACGGCGGCGAGCCGTCAAGTCGTCACGTCGACGAACTGCTCGACGAGCGCAACGATCTGTCCGGAAGCTAACTGCTCGGCGAGCGTCCACGGGACAGCAAAGGTGACTTTTTAGCAGAATTCGAGGGGACGCGGCCATGACCATCACCGACACCCGCCCCATCGCAGCACGGTGGGCCGCCAGCGCCATATCAAAGATCGAGCTGAAACTGCTCCAATCGGCGCATCCCGGTCCGCTCACCGGACCGGCCTCTTGCCCGAACCGCCCCGATCGATGCGCACTGAAACAGTCTCTCGACTTCAGTCTCTCGACTTCGCACTCACTCGGCTAAGGAGATGTCATGACTGCGACCAAGCCTTTTTCAGGCAGCCCGGTGGACGGCTATTGGGGAGGCGACAACAGCCAACACGTCAACTTCATCGGCGTCGACCAACACGTGCACGAGCTCTACATCGCCCCCGACATTGCCGGCTGGGTGGACAATGACCTGACTGCGTTGGCGGGACCGAATGCCTCGAACCCTAACTTGGTGCCTATGTCGCAGCTGCACGGGTTTTGGGGCGGCGACAACAGCCAGCATGTCAACTACGTCGGCGTCGACTTCCTCGTCCACATGCTCTACATCGAGCCGAACGGCCCCGGCTGGGTGGACGATGCGACCCCCGTGGGGGCCAGCATAAGTACGGCGCTGCCCGGCTATTGGGGTAGCGACGGCAGTCAGCACGTCTTCTTCGTCGCTGGCGGCTTCAGCGGCAGTGGCCTGCACGAGCTCTACACCGCTCCCGGCGCCGTCGAGCCGAACTGGGTGGACCATGACCTGAGCGCGTTGGCGGGGGCCGCGGCGCCCGCGGGGCTGGCGCTGGACGCCTATTGGGGTAGCGATAGCAGCCAGCATGTCAATTTCATCGGCACCGACGGGCATGTGCACGAGCTCTACACCGCCCCCGACACCCCCGGCTGGGTGGACCATGACCTGACCAAGTTGGCGGGGGCCGTGGCGCCCGCGCCGGGCACCGCGCTGGACGCCTATTGGGGAAGCGATAGCAGCCAGCATGTCAATTTCATCGGCGTCGACGGCGATGTGCACGAGCTCTACATTGCCCCCAGCGCCACCGGCTGGCTGAACAATAATCTCACTGCACTCGCGTAGCTCGGAGACCAAGATGCCGCCAGCCAGAAAGATGGAGCGCCGGGGCGGGACCGCCGACGGCTCGGCCATGGGCCACGCGACCGCGTGGACGGCGAAAAAAGGTCGGCGGCGTGGGCCCCTGGGCGACCTGAACATGTCTCCCAGCCATGGCAGAAGACCGACTGACCAACCGGCGGATTCGGCTACCAGTGGCTTAGCAAGGACCGCCAGTCGAAATAGGCGGGCGACGTCAACGCTAAGGCTCACAAGAGCGCAGCGGCTAATCCGGCACGCAATCAACCTGAGCATGAGGGCGTTGCAGGCGGGTTGGCACGGTGATACCGGGATGGACTATCAGGCCTGGCAGGCCAAGTGGAACCAGGCCATGGAGCGATGGGCGGCACCCACGAAAACAACACCACCTCGATGCTGGCCCGCGACCAAGCCGAAGGCGCCAAAAGGGGCGGCTAGAACTGCATCCCCAGCAGCGTGGACGGTAACGCCTCGACGTCCTACCAGGCCCGCGGTAGGCCAACACCAGTTGTGTATGACATGAACTCCTGCAGAAAATCGAGTTCCTCGGGACGAAGTTCCGGATGCGGCACGTCCAGGACGAACACGACCCGGCGGCGGTCGGACTGCTGGAAGACCTCGTGCTCGTACGAGTCGTCGATTTTGATGCACCTGTCTTGCTTCCAGGTGATCCGCTGGTCGTGGATACGGAAGTGGATATCGCGTTCGGGCACTTCGATTCCCAGGTGGTAGCGCATGCGGGTATTTGACTCCGAGGTGTGTGGCGGCACGTGCGTCTTTGGGTTCATGATCGAGAAGAACGCCATGCAGCCGATGCTGCCGATACCAGCGCGGCTGCCCAGGAACTCCGCGATCCTTGGACACTTGCGCGCGTTGTCGACCTGGAGGTTGCCGTTCCCATCGTAGAAGGGGAAAACGGTCCAGTTGCGGCCGTCCGTCAGTCCGCTTCTGTGGTCCCGCGCGTCGACTTGGTACTGGTTCGGGTCGATACCGGCGAATTCTTCTCGAAATATGGCAACGTTCCGCTCGAGGAGTTCGCAGATGTCATCAGGGGGCCAGACTGGGTGGCTGGTCAGGTGGGAGCAAAATAGGCCGGGAATCTCGTTGGCCCAGCGGTCACCGCAAGCGACCTGCTCGCCGTTGATAGGGCTGTTCACGAGGCCGGCAGGCGTCATGTGAGAGCGAAAAGGCTGACGATCGAGCCACAGGTTCTCAAAGAGGTTCTGCAGGCGGGCATCGTCTTGGTGCCGCGACAGCAGCGCCAAGATACTCGTGGCAGTCCTCAGCTGGACGAACGCCGACTGCTGAGCATCCAACTGCGGAATATGAGCATCCGACATACTCATTACTAAAATCCTTTCTTCGATCGATTAGCGTTGGCGCACAGGCGCATTCAGCCGCGCTCTGCCTCTCCCTCCGGCGTCTCGGGATCCCAGGTCTTCGGTAGCATCGGCATGGTTGGGCCGCCACCGAACTCGTCATCGGAAAGCGTAGCCAATCCCGCCGCCTGTGCACTGCCCCTAAGACGAACGCGGTCGCTGCGAACGTGGAGGACACAGCGATCACGACCACGCGTAGAAGCGGCGTGCACCGCCAAGTGCGTGTGCGGCGGGGCCGCTACTGCTGCCCTCCGCCCGGGACGCCGACCCGACTCGGTGGCGGCGCGGTACTGTCGCCGCCGATGTCGTTGGCGCGCTGGATGAATTGCGGACAGTAGGCGCTCGCCGCGATTGCGGTGAACTTAGCGGCACTGATCGTGCTGATCCCCGGGTTCTGCTCGCTGACGTGCTTGATGACGTCGAGTCCCTGCTGGCCCTGGCTCATCAGCCCGCACGCCGTCTTGCCGGCGTTCACGGCGTTGGGTCCGTCGTTAAAGGTAATGCCCGCCTTGGTCAGCGCATCCAAGAAGCTCGCATCGACGCCCGGGTCGGCGTGCGCCGGGGCGGCCAAGCCCACGGCGGCGGCGCTCAACAGCACCAGGAGACGTCGCACCCGACCATTATGGCACCTCGACGCCGACCCTGCGGGTCCGGGAAACGACTGCCCAGCCGCTACTCGCGGCCGTTGCCGACGTCGCTGGCGCGTTCCAGGTATTGCGGGCAGTAGGCGCTGGCCGCTATTGCGGTGAACTTTGCCGCCTTGGTCGTATCCAAGCCCGGATTCTGCTTTGACACGTGCTCGATGACGTCAAGTTCCGGCTGGCCCTGCTCCATCATCCCGCATGCCGCCTCACCGTCCTTGACGGCGCCCGGTCCGCTTAAGACGGTCAGGCCCGCCTTGGTGAGCGCATCGAGAAAACGCGCATCAAGGTCCGGATCGGCGTGCGCCGGCGCGGCCAGACCCAGTGCCGCGGCGATGCCGAATAGGAGCAGGACACGCTTCATCCGGACATCATGGCTCACGTCGGCGCCGTTGTCGTATCGGCTCCGCGGTTCCGAGATTGCTGCCAAGATCAAACCGTGGCCGAGAAAATCGAAGTCCAACGCACAATCGCAGCTTCCCCAGCAGAAATCTTCGCAGTGCTCTGTGACCCACAGGGTCACGTCGCCATCGACTCATCCGGGATGTTGCAGGCCGCCGAAGGCGCGTCCGTCGCCGCCCCGGGTGACAGCTTCGTCGTCCATATGGACCGCGAAGCCCTCAACGACTTTCCGGAACTCGGCAAGTACGACGTCACCGTCACGATTCGCGAATTCGAGCCCGACCGGCTGATCTCCTGGACGGTCTTGGGCCAGCTCCGCCCGCAGATCGGCCACGTGTACGGGTATCGCCTCGAACCCGACGGCAGCGGCGAAGGCACGCTGGTCACGTCGTTCTACGACTGGTCGCAGATCCATGACCAGTGGCGGGAGGCCAACATCTTTCCCGTCATGTCGGAACTCGCACTGCGAGCCACGCTGGGCATTTTGGATCGGACCGTGCGCCGCGGCTATTCGAAGGGCTGAGAGCACCGCTCACGGATCTGGACGTCAACCCGCAGTTGACGAATCACAGTCGTCAACCTACCGTTGACGGTATGTCAGACTCCCCTTCTCGGCCGACACCGATCACCACCCCCGTCCGACTCGACCAGCTGATCAACGCGATCAAGCACGTACACCCCGACGTGCTGGACCAGCTCAGCGATGCCGTCTTGGCGGCCGAGCACCTCGGCGAGGTCGCTGATCATCTGATCGGGCACTTCGTCGATCAGGCGCGCCGCTCCGGAGCCTCCTGGACTGACATCGGCAAGAGCATGGGCGTCACCAAACAAGCGGCGCAAAAGCGGTTTGTGTTGCGCGCCGAAGCCACGTCGCTCGACCCCAATCAGGGATTCGAACGCTTCACCCCCCGAGCCCGCAACGTCGTCGTCGCCGCACAAAACGCCGCGCATGAGGCACACAACTGCGAGATCACTCCGGACCATCTATTGCTGGGCGTGCTCGGTGATTCGGAGGCGCTGGCCACCAAGCTGCTGACCGCCCAGCAGGTCGATCCCGAATCCGTGCGTGCCTCGATCGCGCTGCCGGCTGCGGTCGAGAACCCACCACAGCTGATCCCGTTCAGCGGTCCGGCCCGCAAAGTACTCGAGCTGACCTTTCGTGAGGCACTTCGCTTGGGCCACAACTACATCGGCACCGAGCATCTGTTGCTCGCGCTGCTCGAACTGGAAGACGGCAGCGGTCCGCTGCACCGGGCAGGCATCGACAAGGACCGCGTCGAGGCCGATCTGACTGCCGCGCTGGAATCGCTGGTGGCCGGTAAGAAACACGCGACCTAGCCGTCGACGTGTGGAATTATGCGAGAGTCTTCAGTGGCCGGCCCGGAGGAGAAAAGATGCGCCGCTGCCTGGTTGTCTTGGCGACCGTCTTCGTCGCCACGCTGATCGGGGTCCCGCGCGCGTCGGCCGGTGACGCGCCGATCGGCCACCTCGGCGACACGTTGCGGGTCGACACCGGAAAGATGATCGCCGACGTCACGGTCAGCAGCGTGCAATCGGTCGACCCGCCGCCGGGGTTCGGCTACAACCGCGTCGGCATCCCGGTCAAGAGCTTCCCGAACAGCGCGGTAATGCGCGCGGACGTGGCGATACACGCGGTTCGGGTGCCGAACCCGTACCAGATGCTCACCGATTTCACCTTCGACGGGGTCACCCCGTTTGGCGACGCGTACAAGTCCCGCAACTCCGATGCGCCGGATGCGCTGGATGCCGCACTGACCAACGCACCGGCGGGCTCGATCGTTCGCGGCGGGGTGTATTGGGAGGCCTACCGCGACCCGGTCTCCACCGTCGTGCTGCTGGACAAGAAGACGGGTTATCACCTGGCGCAGTGGAACCTATAGCCCCGGGGTCGTCTTTGGCGGTGCGCATCGCGACGCCGGATTCCGTCG
Organism: Mycobacterium sp.; assembly: GCF_035314665.1. GTDB lineage: Bacteria > Actinomycetota > Actinomycetes > Mycobacteriales > Mycobacteriaceae > Mycobacterium. The sequence continues at coordinate 5,854 of NZ_DATFZD010000099.1, forward strand.
ATGTAGCCGAATTGGCCGACGTCGCCGCACGCACGTTTCCGCTGGCGTGTCCCCCGTCGGTCAGCCACGCGAACATCGCGTCGTTCGTCGACGCCAACCTGTCCGACGCACGCTTTACCGAATATCTGGCCGATCCGCGGCGGCTGATCCTCACCGCCAGCCAGCACGATCGAATTGTCGGTTACGCCATGCTGATTCAAGGTGTCGGCGACGATCCCGAGGTGCAGCAGGCCGTGCCCGTTCGGCCGGCGGTGGAGCTTTCGAAGATGTATGTGCTGCCCGACAATCACGGATCGGGCGTTGCGACCGCGCTAATGGACGCGGCACTCGCGGCCGCCGTCGACTGGGACGCCAACTGCGTGTGGCTAGGCGTCAACCAGAAAAACCATCGCGCACAACGCTTTTACAAGAAGTCCGGCTTTACCGTCAACGGCACCAGGACATTTCAACTGGGCGGCCATGACGAAGACGACTACGTCATGGTCCGACCGATGGGCACGGCCTAAGCGTTGACCGCGGCGGTCAGCGCCAGCAGCCTCGACGTGGCCCGCAGGTACTTCTTCCGGAAGCCACCGGCCAGCATCTCCTCGCTGAAGACGCGGTCCAGTTTTTCCCCTGACGCCAGCACGGGGATGCCGGCGTCGTAGAGCCGGTCGGTCAGCGCCACCAGTCGCAGCGCCACGTTCTGATCGTCGATGGCGTGCACGCCGGTCAGAAACACCGCCGTCACCCCTTCGATCAACGTCGAATAGCGCGACGGATGCATGGTGGCCAGGTGGGCGCAGAGTGCGTCGAAGTTGTCGAGGGTCGCGCCCGGGGTGGCCGCGGCCCGCGCGGCGACTTGTTCGTCGGTCGGCGGCTGCGGCGCAGGCGGCAGGTCGCGGTGCCGGTAGTCGGGCCCATCGATCCGCACGACTGCGAAAATTGCTGCCAGCGTGTTGATTTCACGGAGAAAGTCCTGCGCCGCGAAGCGCCCCTCCCCTAGCTGCTCGGGCAACGTGTTGGAGGTGGCGGCCACCGACACACCGCGCCCGACAAGTTGGGAGAGCAGCCGTGAAACTAGCGTGGTGTTTCCGGGGTCGTCGAGCTCGAACTCATCGATACACAACAGCGTGTAGTGCGCCAGCAGCTCGATGCATTCGACAAAGCCGAACACCCCGGCAAGCTGGGTCAGCTCCATGAACGTCGCGAACGCCTTGGGATGCGCCACATCGTCGGGCAGCTGACGGTAGGCCGCGGCCAGCAGATGCGTCTTGCCCACACCAAAACCACCGTCGAGATACAGCCCGACACCGGGCAACACTTCTCGACGGCCGAACAACTTCGTGTGCCCGGCGCGGCGCTCGACGGCTTGTCGGCAGAACTGTTGGCACGCCGCGACGGCGCTCGCTTGCGTCGGCTCGGCCGGGTCAGGGTGGTAGCTCGCGAAGCTCGCGTTGGCGAAGGTCGGCGGCGGCGTCAGCTGGGCGATCAACCGCTCGGGCGACACCGTGGGCTGCCGATCGACCAGATGAGCGACGGGGCCGGGCATGCAGGCACCCTACCGACGTGGTGCAATCGTGCCCATGTCTGACCATGCCGGCTTGATGCAGCTACGACTGCTCGGCTCGGTCCACGAACTCGACGGCGCCCAACTGCCAGAGCTTTACGACTACCCCGCCGAGCTGAACCGGAGCTGGCTTCGGGCGAACTTCATCGCCAGCCTCGACGGCGCCGCGTCCGTCGGCGGCACGACCGGTCGCCTCGGCGGACCCGGCGACCGGGCGGTGTTCAGCCTGCTGCGCGAGCTCGCTGACGTGATCTTGGTCGGCGCGGGAACCGTTCGGGCCGAGGACTACTCGGGCGCACGCCTGAGCATCGCCCAGCGCCAAGGCCGCCAAGCTCGCGGGCAAAGCGAGATCCCACAGCTGGCGATCGTCACCAAATCCGGCCGCCTGGAGCGGGATATGCCCGTGTTCACCCGCACCGAGGTGCCGCCGCTGGTGTGCACTTGCGCGGCGGTGGCCGACCAGACTCGAAGCGGACTGGCCGGCTGCGCAGAGGTGATCGAATGCTCGGTCGACGACCCCACTCGAGTCGACGAAGCCATGGTGCTGGCCGCACTGGCAGATCGCGGCCTGTACCGGGTATTGACCGAGGGCGGTCCGACGCTGTTCGGCTCGTTCGTCGGGCGCGACATGCTCGACGAACTGTGCCTGACGATCGCGCCGAGCCTGGTCGGCGGTCAAGCCGGCCGCATCGCCGCTGGCCCGGGGCAGGTGCTGACCGGGATGCGCTGCGCGCACGTCCTGACCGACGACGACGGCTACCTGTACACGCGCTACGTCAAACGCTGAGCCGGCAAGCAATGGCTACTGTGGTCGGCATGAGCCGGCACGCCGTAATCGCCACGTCGTTAATTGTGGTGACTGGGTTGCTGGCCGGCTGTGCGCCCGGGTTGGCCGCCAACCCGCGCTTCGCCACCAATGCGGGCGCTCGGCCGCAGGGAAAGCCCACGACCTCGAAGCCGCCCAGTGGTCCGCCACCGATCGCCGCACCCAAGAACGACTTGTCGTGGCGTGACTGCACGTCGAAGGAATTCGACGACGCCGCGGTGCCCCGGGCATCCGGGGTCAAGCTGGATTGCGCAAGCTACGACGCCGACCTCGACCCGGTCAACGGCGGAGCCGGGACCCTGAGCATCGGGGTGGTGCGGGCCAGCTCGGTGAAGACTCCGCACGACGCCGGCCCGCTGGTCTTCACCACCGGCTCGGATCTGCCGTCGTCGCTGCAGCTGCCGGTCTGGCTATCCCGCGCCGGCGCCGACGTGCTGGCCAGCCACCCCATCGTCGCCGTCGACCGTCGCGGCATGGGTTCGTCGAGCCCGATCGACTGCCTCGATCAGTTCGACCGCCAGGAGATGCACGATCAGGCGCAGTTCGAGGCCGGCAACGACCCGGTCGCCAACCTCGGCGACATCATGCAGAATGCCACCACCAGCTGCACCGACACCATCGCGCCCGGCGACTCCGCCTACGACAACAGCCACGCCGCCACCGATATCGAGCGGCTGCGCAGCATCTGGGACGTGCCCGCACTGGCCTTGATCGGTATCGGTAACGGCGCGCAGGTAGCGCTGTCCTACGCGAGCTCGCACCCTGAGCGGGTCTCGCGGCTGGTGCTCGATTCCCCGATCGCGTTGGGCGTGGGCGCCGAAGCCGCTGCCGAGCAAAAGGTCAAGGGACAGCAAGCGGCGCTGGACGCGTTCGCCGCACAATGCGCTGCGGTGAGCTGCCCGCTGGGCCCTGACCCCAAAGCCGCCGTCAGCTCGCTTTTGGCCGACGCCCGCGCCGGCCACGGACCCGCGGGCGCGTCGGTAGCCAGCGTCGCCAACGCCATCGCCACCGCGCTGGGCTTCCCCACCGGCGACCGCGTCGGCACCACCAATGACTTGGCGACCGCGCTGGCAAATGCCCGCTCCGGTGACACCAACTTGCTGACGAGCCTGATCAACCGGGCGCAGGCCACCACTGGCACCGACGGGCAGTTCGTCAATACGTGCAGTGACGCGCTCAATCGCCCCACACCCGACCGAATCCGGGAACTGGTGGTCGCCTGGGCCAAGCTCTACCCACAGTTCGGCACCGTCGGTGCGCTGAATCTGGTCAAATGCGTCGCCTGGCCGAGCGCCTCACCGCCACAGCCACCAAAGGTGCTCAAGCTCAACGTGCTTCTGATGGGCGTGCAGAACGACCCCATCGTCGGGTCGGAAGGCGTCTTTGCCACCGCCGCCCTCATCATCAACGCCACCGCGGCCAGTAAGCGGGTGGTGTGGGAGGGAATCGGCCACGGCGCCAGCATCTACTCGTCATGCGCGGTACCCCCGCTGATCGACTACCTCAACAGCGGCAAGTTGCCTTCCACTGACACCTACTGTCCCGCCTGATCCGTCGGCCGAACGCCCGTGTACGGTGCGCTCGTGACGGGCGCCGACGACGATCAACAGGGCAGTGCGATGCGAAAAGGCCCGGAGGAGCGGCGCTCATGACTTCAGTTGACTCCACTCGTGGCCGCCTGCGTGATTGGTCGCAGGCCACCTTTGGTCCCCGCACCGCCGCGCCGGGCACCGCCACCGTGCTGCGTTCGGTTCTCTGGCCATTGGCCATCATGGCGGTGATCCACCGCACCATCGTGCTGACCACCAACGGCAACATCACCGACGATTTCAGGCCGGTCTACCGCGCGGTGGTGAACTTCCGACGCGGCTGGGACATCTACAACGAACATTTCGACTACGTCGACCCGCACTACCTGTATCCGCCGGGCGGCACGCTGATCATGGCGCCCTTCGGTTATCTGCCGTTCGCTGAGTCGCGCTACTTGTTCGTCGCGATCAACAGCGCCGCGATTGTCCTCGCGGCGTACGTGCTGCTGCGGATGTTCAACTTCACCCTGACTTCGGTGGCGGCCCCGGCGTTGCTGCTGGCGATGTTCTGCACCGAATCCGTCACCAGCACATTGGTTTTCACCAACATCAACGGTGTCATCCTGCTGCTCGAGGTGCTCTTTCTCCGGTGGCTGCTGGGCGGCTCCAAATCCGGCAATGTCACACATCAGTGGTGGGCCGGCATCGCGATCGGTCTGGCGACGGTGGTCAAACCGGTGCTGTTGCCGCTGCTTCTGCTGCCGTTGCTCAACCGTCAGTGGCGTGCAGTACTGGCTGCCCTGGTGGTCCCGGTGGCATTCAATCTGGCCGCGCTGCCCCTGGTCGTGCATCCGATGGACTTCTTCACCCGCACGCTGCCTTACACGCTGGGCGTTCGCGACTACTTCAACAGCTCGATCGAAGGCAACGGCGTCTACTTCGGACTGCCGTTCTGGTTGATCCTGTTTCTGCGGATCCTGTTCACACTGCTGGCCGTCGGCAGCTTGTGGCTGCTGTACCGCTACTACCGGACCCGTGACCCGCTGTTCTGGTTCACCACATCGTCGGGCGTGCTGTTGCTGTGGTCGTGGCTGGTGCTGTCACTGGCCCAGGGCTACTACTCGATGATGCTGTTCCCCTTCCTGATGACGGTAGTACTGCCCAATTCGGTGATCCGTAACTGGCCGGCGTGGCTGGGCGTCTACGGCTTCCTCACGATGGACAAATGGCTTCTGCTCCACTGGATGTACATCGGGCGACCGCTGGATTACCTGAAGATCACCTACGGTTGGTCGCTGCTGCTGATCGTCGTGTTCAGCGTGCTCTACTTCCGCTATCGCGACGCCAAGGCCGAAAACCGGCTGGACGACGGGATCGATCCGGCCTGGCTGACGGCCGAGCGGCCGCGCGCTACCGTGGATGTATGAGCGCTTCTCCCCAGCCGCACGTCCAACTGACCGACGACGAGTGGCGTAAAAGACTCAACCCGCAGGAGTTCGACGTGCTGCGGCGAGCCGGGACTGAGCGCCCCTTCACCGGTGAGTACACCGACACCAAGACCGAAGGCGTTTACGAGTGCCGGGCTTGCGGCGCCGAACTGTTCCGCAGCTCCGAGAAGTTCGAATCCCATTGCGGGTGGCCATCATTCTTCGACCCGGCCAACTCCGACGCGGTGATCCTGCGGCCCGACCACTCGATGGGCGCCGTCCGCACCGAGGTGCTGTGCGCGAATTGCCACAGCCATCTGGGCCATGTGTTCGCCGGCGAGGGCTATCCGACACCGACGGATCAGCGGTACTGCATCAACTCGATCTCACTGCGCTTGGTGCCGACCAGGTCCTGAGCGTCTTCGTATCAGTCCACGCGGGTGGCGTGCATCTCCCAGAACGGGGCGTGTGCCCGACCATCGGGCAGCCACGACCCGACCAAGCGGAAGCGTTCCAAGGCAGGCTTGATCTGCTCGGCCTTATCGGGATTGCGCGCGATCATTTGCTCAAAGGCTTCCACGCTCATGTTGACCTCATAGGTGGTCGGCCATAAATACGTGATTTGCCAGCCGGCGTCGGGAAACACCTGCAGGAAGTCGTCAACGGATAGCGACCGCGGCGCGCCGTAACCGTTGACAGTACCGGGGCCGTGCTCGAACATGTAGAGCCGCGCTCCGGGCTTGGTCGCGCGGCGCAAATTCCGCGCATACAACCTCTTGAGCTCCGTCACGTCGGAAAAAATGTGATAGAAGGCG
>NZ_DATFZD010000100.1:0-45934 GCF_035314665.1 Mycobacterium sp.
CCGGTGAAGAACTGCACAGTGCCGACCACCGCCTGGGCGAACACCAACAGCACCAGCACGCCCAGCCGCAACAGGATCGGGCGGGGCGCCCGCACCGCCAGGAGCCCGAAAGCCAGACCGAACAGCAGGCTGAGATAGGCCACCAGCAGCGACGAGTGCGCGTGCACCAAGGTGGTGATCTCGATCCGCAGCCGCGGCACCGTGCGGTTCGGGCTGGTGTCGCCGGCGTGCGGACCCGCGGCGGTGAGCAGGGTGCCGGCCACCAGCACCGCGGCCAGCGTCGTCGCGCTGAGCGCGGTGAGCCAGCGCAGCGGCGGGACCACCGTGGACGTCGTCTCGCCGACGTCGGGTTCGCCGATTTTGACGTAGAGCAGCACCGCCAGCCACACCATCGCCATCGATGTCAGCAGGTGAATCGCTACCGTCCACCAGAGCAAGCCGGTGAGCACGGTGATGCCGCCGATCACCGCCTGCAGCACGGTCGAGGCCGGCATCAACCAGGCGTAGACCAGCACCTCCGCCCGTCGGCGGGCTCGGGTGACCGCCAGCACCGCCAGGATCGCGGTGATGACGACGGCGAAAGTGATCATCCGGTTGCCGAATTCGACGGCCTGATGGATTCGGGGCACCTCGGCATGGGCCACCGGGGTGAAGCTGCCCGGAAAGCATTGCGGCCAGGTCGGACAACCCAGTCCCGATGCGGTGACGCGGACAATCGCACCGGTGACGGCGATACCGCCCTGGGTCAGGATGACCAACGCGGCGATGACGCGCTGCGTACGGAGGCTGGGGTCGGGCAGCAGATCCACCAGCCGCAAGAGCCACCGTCGGACAGCCATCGCCCGATCGTAGGGCAGCGAGAACTACGCCACGTAGTAGGGCGGTGTCAGTCATTCCTCCCGCGAGCGTCACCCCAGCGTGGCTAAGGACGTCGAGCGCCACGCTGGCGTGACGCTCGACGAGTGCTCACCGGTATCAGCTGAACCGGAACCATCGCAGCGCAGCCAGGGCGGCCAGCCCACCCCAGGCGGCCAGCACCGCCACGCCGAACCAGTCCACCCACATACTCATCGCCCGCGACAGGGCCTCGGTCAGCGCCCCGGCCGGGGTGAGCCGCGCCGCCCACTTGACCGGGGCAGCGATCATGTCGGTGTCCACGGTCAGCGCGCCGAGTCCGGCGAAGACGAACCACAGCAGGTTGGCTACCGCCAGCACGATCTCAGCGCGCAACGTGCCGCCCAGCAGCAGACCCAGCGCGGCGAAGCTTGCGGTGCCCAGCGCGATGATGGCCGCGCCCAACGCCAGGCCCGCCGGATGTGGCCGCCAGCCCAGCGCAAACCCGATGGCGCCCAAGATGATTGCCTGCAGGAACACGACCGTGACCACCGCCAGCGATTTACCGGCGATGATGCCCCAGACCGGAAGCGCGGTCGCGCCCAGCCGTTTGAGCGCGCCGTAGCGGCGGTCGAACGCGACCGCGATGGCCTGGCCGGTGAATGCGGTGGAGATCACCGCCAGCGCCATGATCGCCGGGACGAAAGTGGCGGCGCGGTCGGCGCCGAACGATCCGAGCGGCAGCAGCGTCAACCCGACCAGCAGCGTGATCGGAATGAACATGGTCAGCAGCAGTTGTTCGCCGTTGCGCAGCAGCAGCTTCAGCTCCAGTGCGAACTGCGCGGCCAGCATCCGAGGCACCGCGGCAGGTCGTGGATCCGGGTTGAAAGTACCTGCGGGAAAAGGTGATTCGCTCATGCCCGCAAGTCCCGGCCGGTCAGCTCCAAGAACACGTCTTCCAAGCTGCGCTGCTCCACTCGCATATCGGTGGCCAGCACGTCGATTTGGGCGCACCACGCCGTCACCGTGGCCAACACCTGCGGGTCCACCGGTCCTTCCACCAGGTACTCACCCGAGGCGACCTCGGAGGCCCGGTAGTCCTCCGGCAGCGCCGAGACCAGCAGCGACAGGTCCAGCCGCGGCGGCGCGCTGAACCGAAGCTGGTCCTTGGCGCCGCTGCGGGTCAGCTCAGTGGGGGTTCCGGCCGCGACCGTCACCCCTTGATCGATGATGACCAGCCGGTCGGCCAGTTCCTCGGCCTCCTTGAGTTGGTGCGTGGTCAGCACCACCGTCACGCCGTCGCGGCGCAGCGCGTCGATCAACTCCCACACCAATATTCGGGCTTGGGCGTCCATGCCCGCGGTGGGCTCGTCGAGGAACACCAGTTCGGGTCGGCCGACCAGCGCGCAAGCCAGCGCGAGCCGCTGCTGCTGCCCACCGGAGAGCCGTCGGTAGGTGGTTCGCGCGGCGTCGGTCAGGCCCAACGTGGTCAACAGCCACTGCGGGTCCAGGGGGTCGGCGGCGTAGGACGCCACCAGGTTCAGCATCTCGCCGGCCCGGGCCGCGGGGTAGCCGCCGCCGCCCTGCAACATCACACCGATGCGCGCTCGCAGCCGTGTATTGTCGGCGATCGGGTCCAGCCCCAGCACCTCGATGGTGCCCGAATCGGGCCGCACAAACCCCTCACACATCTCGACCGTCGTCGTCTTGCCGGCGCCGTTCGGGCCCAGCAGCGCCAACACCTCGGCGGCATGCACGTCGAGGTCGAGGTTGGCGACAGCCCTGGTAGCGGTCGCCCCGGAGCCGTACTGCTTGCACACCCCGCGCAACCGCACGGGGATGTCAGAGGCTTGGCTCACGAGGACTCAGCGTATGCGCCGGGCACCGGCGCGGGCTGCCGGGTCTCGCTGCTGGGCACCAGATCCGGCGTCGCGGTGCCGCCGGTCGGCTCGGTGCTCGGCAACGGCCGCCACGGCAAGCGGTGGTAGGTCGCCGCGATCAGCAGCGCCACGATGACGGTGCTGGCCACGGTCGCATCCACGATCTGGAACAGCGCGAACCGATCGCCGTTGGCGGTCGGGCCGAAGATGCCGACGACGATCGTCACGATGATTACCGCCTGACGGAAACCGGGGCGTGTCGCCCAGGCGGCCAGCGGGATGATGGCCCACAGCAGGTACCACGGCTGCACCACCGGAAACAGCAGCACCGTGCCGCCCAGGGCGACGCCGAGCCCGCCGACCGGGTGCAGCCGGCCGCGCAACACTGCGATCAGCAGCCAGCTCACCATCACCGCGATGATCAAGACGCCGATGCCACGGGTCAGCGACAGGATCGCGGTGGTGTGATCGCCGAGGCCCAGCAGGATCCCCACCTGCCCGGTGCCGAGGGCGATCAGTGTCGGCGGCGACATCCAACTGCGCACCACGTTCGCGGTGCCGAGCGTGTAAATCCAGCCGAAGCCGAGCCGGCTTGCCCAGCCGACCGCGGCCATCACCGCCAGCGCCAACGCGGCCATCAGCCCACCCGCGAGAAAGAACGCCCGCAGGTTGCCGCCCCAGCGCCAGGCGAGCGCCATCGCGACGAATCCCAACGCCAGCAACGACGGCAGCTTTATCTGCGAGGAGAGCGTGATCAGGATCGCGCCGGCCAGCAACATGGCCAGCGGCGCCCAGTCCGGCCAATGGGTCCGCAGGCCAGGCCATGGCCGTGGCATCAGCGGACGCGCGGAGTCGATTCCGCGGAGCGCGAACTCGGTGCCGGTGAGCATGAGCCCCAGCATCGGTGCCTCGTTGTGGATACCGGCTACCAGATGCATGATCAGCAGCGGGTTGGCCGCTCCCAACCACAAAGCGCTGACCTCGGCCACCCCGCAGCGGCGGGCCAGCCGCGGGGTCGCCCACACGATCAGGCCCACACCGAGCAGCACCACCAGCCGATGACAGAGCACCGCGGCGACGATGTTCTCGCCGGTCAACGCCGAGATTCCGCGGCCCATCCACAAGAACAGCGGCCCGTACGGCGCAGGAGTCTCCCGCCACAGGCTGGGCACCGACAACGTGAAGACGTGATCCAGGCCCAGCCCGGTCGCCGGGCCCACCCGGTAGGGGTCGAGCCCCAATCGGCAGATCTGGCTTTGCGCCAAATAGGAGTAGACGTCCTTGCTGTACATCGGCGGCGCGATCAGCAGCGGCAGTACCCACAGGAACAGCGTGCGGTCCAAATCGCCGCGGGACATCCGCCGTTGGCCCAGCGCGAAACGGCCCAGCATCAGCCAGGCCAGCGCCATCATCACCGCACCGGTGGTGGTCATCGTGAGCGACACCGTCTGGATCCGCGACGGCAGGTTGAGCAGCCGAACCCCGAACGTGGGGTCCTGCACCACCGGCCGGGCCCCGGCCCCCAGCGCGCCGATGCCCATCAGCACCGTGCCGGTAGCGCCGAACAACCGGGTGCGACGAACCGCGACCATCTCGGTGTCGTTGAGCGGCAGGCCTACGGCCACCTCGTCGCCGTGCAGGCGGGCAATCGACGAACTCAGCGTGTGGTGGCGGGCTGCCATCACAGCAGCGTAACTGCCGACCGGACCAGGCTTGCTGGACCCGGCGCCGGAATTGCGTCACACTGGTGTTGTGAAATTCCCGTCGAATGCGGCAGCAGCCGCAGCTTCGACCCACGACGGCCAGACCCGAAGCGCCGTCGTGCGGTTGCTGCTGGAGTCCGGGTCGATCACCGCCGGGCAGATCGGCGATCGGCTGGGCTTGTCCGCCGCCGGGGTGCGACGCCATCTGGACGCGCTGATCGACGCGGGTGAGGCGGAGTCGGTTCCCGCGGCGGCCTGGCAGCAAGAGGGACGGGGCCGACCGGCCAAGCGTTACCGGCTGACCGCGGGCGGCCGCGCCAAGCTGGACCACAGCTACGACGACCTGGCGTCCGCGGCCATGCGTCAACTCCGTGAAATTGGCGGTGAGGACGCGGTTCGCACCTTCGCCCGGCAGCGCATCGACGCGATCCTGTCCGGTGTCGATGCGGCCGATTCGGGCGCCGATGCCGATATCGAAGCCGCCGCCGAGCGGATCGCCGGCGCGCTGTCCCAGGCAGGCTACGTCGCGACCACCACACAGGTGCGCGGGCCGATCAACGGTGTGCAGATTTGTCAGCACCACTGCCCGGTGTCGCACGTCGCCGAGGAGTTCCCGGAGTTGTGCGAAACCGAGCAGCAGGCCATGGCGGAGGTGCTCGGCACCCACGTGCAGCGGCTTGCGACCATCGTCAACGGAGACTGCGCATGCACCACTCACGTGCCGCTGACTCCCACCGAGAAGCCGTCAACACTTCGACGCTCAGCCCGCGTCGAAGCCACCGCAAGCAAGCAAGGAGCGTCGTCATGACGACCACCCCCGAGGTTCAGAAGCTGGCCGAACCGCTCACCCAGGAAGAGGCCATCGCCTCGATGGGCCGGTACGGCTACGGCTGGGCCGACTCCGACATCGCGGGGGCCAGCGCACACCGCGGGCTGTCCGAAGCGGTGGTCCGTGACATCTCTGCGAAGAAAAACGAGCCGGACTGGATGCTGGAGACCCGGCTGAAGGCACTGCGCATCTTCGACCGCAAGCCGATGCCGAAGTGGGGTTCCAACCTCGAGGGCATCCACTTCGACAACATCAAGTATTTCGTGCGGTCCACCGAAAAGCAGGCCGCGACGTGGGACGACTTGCCGGAGGACATCCGCAACACCTACGACAAGCTGGGCATCCCGGAAGCCGAGAAGCAGCGCCTGGTGTCCGGTGTCGCCGCGCAGTACGAGTCAGAGGTGGTCTACCACCAGATCCGCGAAGACCTGGAAGCTCAGGGCGTCATATTCTTGGACACCGACACGGCGCTGCGCGAGCACCCAGAGATCTTCAAGCAGTACTTCGCCACGGTGATCCCGGCCGGGGACAACAAGTTCTCGGCGCTGAACACCGCGGTGTGGAGTGGCGGAAGCTTCATCTACGTCCCGCCTGGTGTGCACGTCGACATCCCGTTGCAGGCCTACTTCCGGATCAACACCGAGAACATGGGCCAGTTCGAGCGGACGCTGATCATCGTCGACGAGGGTGCTTACGTGCACTACGTCGAGGGCTGCACCGCGCCGATCTACAAGTCGGATTCGCTGCACTCGGCGGTGGTCGAGATCATCGTCAAGCCCGGTGGCCGTTGCCGTTACACGACGATCCAGAACTGGTCGAACAACGTCTACAACCTGGTCACCAAGCGGGCGCGCGCCGAGGCCGGCGCGACCATGGAGTGGGTCGACGGCAACATCGGATCCAAGGTGACCATGAAGTACCCGGCGGTCTGGATGACCGGCGAGCACGCCAAGGGTGAGGTGTTGTCGGTGGCGTTCGCCGGCGAGGGCCAGCACCAGGACACCGGCGCCAAGATGCTGCACCTGGCCCCGAACACGTCGAGCAACATCGTGTCCAAGTCGGTGGCGCGCGGCGGTGGGCGCGCGTCGTATCGCGGTCTGGTTCAGATCAACAAGGGTGCGCACGGATCCCGCTCCAGCGTGAAATGCGATGCGCTGCTGGTTGATACGATCAGCCGTAGCGACACGTATCCCTACGTCGACATCCGCGAGGATGACGTGACGATGGGCCACGAGGCGACGGTGTCCAAGGTCAGCGAAACCCAGCTGTTCTACCTGATGAGCCGCGGGCTGACCGAGGACGAGGCGATGGCGATGGTGGTGCGCGGCTTTGTCGAGCCGATCGCCAAGGAGCTGCCCATGGAGTATGCGCTGGAGCTCAACCGGCTGATCGAGCTGCAGATGGAAGGCGCGGTCGGGTAGTGACGAAATTCACTGAAGCGGTTGAGGGTTCGTCCCTCGCCGCTGTCAATAAGGGCGAGCAGTTCGCGTCCTTCGACGTCGATGCGTTCGAGGTCCCCGGTGGACGCGACGAGCTCTGGCGGTTCACCCCGCTGCGACGGCTGCGTGGCCTGCACGACGGCTCGGCGCCCGCGACCGGGAGCGCGCAGATCAGCGTCAGCGAACGGCCCGGGGTGCGAGTCGAAACCGTGCGGCGCGGCGACCAGCGGCTCGGCGACGGTGGTGTGCCCACCGACCGTGTTGCCGCGCAGGCATTTTCGTCGTTCAACTCGGCCACTGTCGTCACCATCGCCCGCGCCACGCAGGTCGCCGACCCGGTTGAGATTGCGATCACCGGCCCGGGCGAGGGTGCGGTGGCCTACGGGCATCTGCAGATCCGGGTGGAGGAGCTGGCCGAGGCTGTCGTCGTCATCGACCAGCGCGGCAGCGGAATCTACGCCGACAACCTCGAATTCGTGGTCGACGATGCTGCCCGGCTCACCGTGGTGTGGATCGCCGACTGGGCAGATGACACCGTGCATGTCAGCGCGCAGCACGCCCGGCTGGGCAAGGACGCGGTGCTGCGACACGTCGCCGTCACGCTCGGCGGCGACCTGGTGCGAATGTCGGCCACGGTGCGCTTTGCCGCGCCCGGCGGCGACGCGGAGCTGCTCGGTCTGTATTTCGCCGACGACGGTCAGCACCTCGAGTCGAGGCTGCTGGTCGACCATGCTCAACCCGATTGCAAATCCAACGCGCTGTACAAGGGTGCGCTGCAAGGGGATCCGAACTCGAATCGACCGGACGCGCACACCGTGTGGATCGGCGACGTGTTGATCCGGGCCGAGGCCACCGGCACGGACACCTTCGAGGTCAACCGGAACCTGGTGCTCACCGACGGCGCACGTGCCGACTCGGTGCCCAACCTGGAGATCGAGACCGGCGAAATCGTTGGCGCCGGACACGCCAGCGCCACCGGGCGATTCGACGACGAGCAATTGTTCTACCTGCGTTCCCGCGGCATCCCCGAAGATCAGGCGCGGCGACTGGTGGTGCGTGGTTTCTTCAACGAGATCATCGCCAAGATCGCAGTACCTCAGTTACGGGAGCGCCTGACCACGGCTATCGAGCACGAACTGGCCATCACAGAATCGAAAGCAACTGCCTAATGACCACTTTGGACATCAAAGACTTGCACGTCAGCGTCGAGAACCCATCGGATGGCGGCGAGATCGCCATTCTCAACGGCGTCAACTTGACGGTGAGCTCCGGCGAGACCCATGCGGTGATGGGGCCCAACGGCTCCGGTAAATCCACCCTGTCCTACGCGATCGCCGGGCACCCGAAATACCGTGTGACATCGGGATCCATCACGCTCGACGGCGAGAACGTTCTGGACATGAGCGTCGACGAACGCGCCCGCGCCGGCCTGTTTTTGGCCATGCAGTATCCCGTTGAGGTGCCGGGCGTGTCGATGTCGAACTTCCTGCGCTCGGCCGCAACCGCCGTGCGCGGTGAGGCACCCAAGCTGCGGCACTGGGTCAAAGAGGTCAAGGCCGCGATGGAGGACCTCGACATCGACCAGGCCTTCGGCGAACGCAGTGTCAACGAAGGCTTTTCCGGCGGCGAGAAGAAACGCCACGAGATCCTGCAGCTTGGCTTGCTGAAGCCGAAGATCGCCATCCTCGACGAGACCGACTCCGGCCTGGACGTCGACGCGTTGCGGGTGGTCAGCGAGGGCGTCAACCGCTATGCCGAGTCAGAGCACGGCGGTATCCTGCTGATCACGCACTACACCAGGATCCTGCGGTATATCCATCCGCAATTCGTGCACGTGTTCGTCGGCGGCCGGATCATCGAGTCGGGCGGCCCGGAGCTTGCCGACGAGCTCGAAGAGAACGGCTACGTCCGCTTCGCCCAGACGGCGGCATCGGGGGCTTGACCGTGGGCACTTCCGCCACCTCCCTGGACGTCGCCGCGATCCGCGCCGACTTCCCGATCCTCAAGCGCGTGATGCGGGGCGGAAATCAGTTGGCGTACCTGGATTCCGGAGCGACATCGCAGCGCCCGCTGCAAGTTCTCGACGCCGAACGCGAATTCCTGTTGACCTCCAACGGCGGGGTGCACCGCGGCGCGCACCAGCTGATGGAGGAGGCCACCGATGCCTACGAGCAGGGCCGCGCGGACATCGCCGCGTTTGTCGGCGCCCACGCCGATGAGCTGGTGTTCACCAAGAACGCCACCGAATCGCTCAACCTGGTGTCATACGTGTTTGGCGACAACCGCTTCGAGCATGCAGTCGGCCCCGGCGATGTCATCGTCATCACCGAGCTCGAGCACCACGCCAACCTGATCCCGTGGCAGGAGCTGGCCCGGCGCACCGGCGCCACGCTGCGCTGGTACGGCTTAACCTCTGAGGAAGGTGAAGCCGGTCGCATTGACCTGGACTCGCTGCAACTCGACGGTAATGTCAAAGTTGTTGCATTCAGCCATCATTCGAATGTCACCGGCGCGATGGCCCCGGTGGCCGAGTTGGTCGCTCGTGCCGAGGCGGTGGGCGCGTTGACGGTGCTGGACGCCTGCCAGTCGGTGCCGCACCAGCCGGTCGACTTCCAGGCACTCGGCGTCGACTTTGCCGCCTTCTCCGGACATAAGATGCTGGGCCCCAACGGGGTTGGTGTCCTCTACGGACGAGGTGAGCTGTTGTCGGCGATGCCGCCGTTCCTCACCGGCGGGTCGATGATCGAGACCGTGACCATGGAGGCCACCACCTACGCGGCGCCGCCGCAACGGTTCGAGGCCGGCACCCCGATGACCTCACAGGTGGTCGGGTTGGGTGCGGCCGCACGCTATCTCGGCGCCATCGGAATGGATGTCGTCGAAGCCCACGAACGCGAGTTGGTGGCCGCGGCGATCGAAGGCCTGTCGGGTATCGACGGTGTGCGGGTGATCGGTCCGACGTCAATGGAGAACCGCGGGTCTCCGGTGTCGTTCATCGTCGACGGCGTGCACGCCCACGATGTCGGCCAGGTCCTCGACGACGACGGGGTCGCCGTGCGGGTCGGCCATCACTGCGCGTTGCCGCTGCACCGCCGCTTCGGCCTCGCCGCCACCGCGCGCGCATCGTTCGCGGTCTACAACACGCACGAGGAAGTCGACCGGCTGGTCGCCGGCGTGCGGCATGCCCTCGATTTCTTCGGCGGAGCGTGAGTCGCAGTGCGCCTCGAACAGATCTACCAAGACGTGATCCTCGATCACTACAAGCACCCGCAGCACCGCGGGCTGCGCGAGCCGTTCGGCGCGCAGGTACACCACGTCAACCCGATATGCGGCGACGAGGTCACGCTGCGGGTGGCGTTGTCGGATGACGGCGAGCACATCGTCGACGTCTCCTACGACGGGCAGGGCTGTTCGATCAGCCAGGCGGCCACGTCGGTGCTGACCGAGCAGGTGATCGGTCAGAGCGTCGGGCAGGCGTTGAAGACGGTCACCGCATTCACCGAGATGGTGTCGTCGCGCGGAAATGTCACCGGCGACGAGGACGTTCTCGGTGACGGCATCGCGTTCGCCGGCGTCGCCAAGTATCCAGCGCGGGTCAAATGCGCACTGCTCGGCTGGATGGCGTTCAAGGATGCATTGGCCCAAGCCACTGACGACCTCGAGGAGGTAAAAGGATGAGTGAAGCTGCCGCCCCGGACAACGAGCTGCTCGGTGACATCGAGGAGGCGATGCGCGACGTCGTCGACCCCGAACTAGGCATCAACGTGGTCGACTTGGGACTCGTCTACGGCCTCAATCTCGAAGAAGCCGAGGAGGGCACCGTCGCGCTGATCGACATGACGTTGACGTCGCCGGCCTGCCCGCTGACCGACGTGATCGAAGACCAGTCGCGTAGCGCGCTGGTGGGCGCGGGTCTGGTCGATGAGTTGCGGATCAACTGGGTGTGGAATCCGCCGTGGGGCCCCGACAAGATCACCGACGACGGTCGGGATCAACTGCGCGCGCTGGGCTTTACCGTCTGACCTGGCGTGTTCGTCATACCGGGGCGAGATGCGCCGAATTTGGCGGCGATCGCCCGATGTCGGGGCCTTCACTGCATAAAAGTCGCGCGAGCCGCAACTTGCCGTCAGAATTGAACTCCTGGCGAACTTTGACAGAGAGGAGCGCCTTGTGGCGAAGAAACTGATGATGGTCGCGGCCTGCGCGGCTACCGTGCTGCTGGGGAGCGGGGTTGCCTATGCAGACCCGGCGCCGGGACCTGAGCCAAACGGGCCGAAGTGTTGGGTAACGAACGATGAGGGGCATCAGCAATTGACGCCCTGCGGCTGGGCGTACTCGGACCATTCGGGCTGGTATCAGGTTCCTTGGGGTTTCCAGGCCATGTGATGAGTCGTCGTCCGGTCTGAATGCGTCAGGGCGCTTCGGGCCGGCGACTTAGTGTTCATCTCTGCAACGTGTGAATCCGACCAGCCTTAGTTACGATCATGGTTGTGACGGACGCCCCAACAGCCCCGGGACCCAAGCAGCAGGCAACTGGCGCGGAGCCCCACGTGGTGGTGATGTTCGGCGCCACAGGCGATTTAGCACGCCGGAAGCTGCTGCCCGGCCTGATGCACCTTTCCTGTTCGAAGCTGGCTCCCGAGATCCGCATCATCGGCACGTCACTCGATGAGCTGGACACCGAGACCTTCCGCAAGCTGTCGGATAAGGCCTGTGGCGAGTTCCGCCACCACGCCGTTTCCGACGAGCTTGTGGATCAGTTCATCTCCAACCTGACCTTTGTGCCCACACAGGCCGGCCCGGAAGCCCTGGCAAGTGCCGTGGCCGAGCAGGTTGCGGCACTCGGTGGCGAGGCCCGTCTGCTGCATTACTTGAGTGTCCCGCCGGCGGCGGTGATGCCCGTCATGGACTCCCTGCACAAGGCGGATCTGGTGCGGGACTCGCGGGTCGTCATGGAGAAACCCTTCGGCGTCGATCTGGCCAGCGCACGCGCGCTGAACGCGGCGATTCACGAGGTCTTCGAAGAAGAGCAGATCTTCCGGATCGACCACTTCCTGGGCAAGGAGGCCGCGCAGAACATTCTCGCGTTCCGATTCGCAAACGGGTTGTTCGAGCCGATTTGGAATCGAAACTTCATCGACCACATCCAGATCGACGTCCCGGAGCGGCTCACGTGTGAGAACCGCGCCATGTTCTACGACGCCGTGGGGGCGTTCAAGGACATGGTGGTCACCCATTTGTTCCAAATTCTGGCGTTCGTCGCGATGGAACCTCCCACCCAGCTTGCTTCAGAGGCGATCAGCGACGAGAAGAACAAGGTATTCCGCTCGATGCGCCTGCTTGATCCCAGCGAGGTGGTGCGCGGACAATACCGGGGTTACCGCGACGAGCCCGGGGTGCCCGCGGAATCGGATACCGAAACGTTCGTCGCACTCAAATGCGAGATCGACAACTGGCGCTGGGCGGGTGTCCCGTTCTTTCTGCGCACCGGCAAGGGCATGGCAGAGGGGCAGCGCATCATCTCCATCGCATTCCACGAGCCGCCGAGGAGCATGTTTCCGCCCGGATCCGGTGTGGGACAAAAGGGTCCGGATCATCTGACTTTCGATCTCGCCGACGTGTCCAAGATGTCGCTGTCGTTCTACGGCAAGCGGCCAGGGCCCGGAATGAAGCTCGATAAGCTCAGCCTTCAGTTCACCATGGAAGATACCGGCCACGCCGGCGACGTGCTCGAGGCGTACGAACGTCTGATCCTTGACGCGATGCGCGGCGACCGGACGCTGTACAACACGGCAGAGGGCATAGAACGGCTCTGGGAGGTCTCGGCGCCGTTGCTCGAGGATCCGCCGCCGACGCGCAGCTACGACCTCGACTCATGGGGGCCCAACGCGGTCCATCCGTTGATCGCCCCGCGAGCGTGGCGGTTGCCGTTCGAACGCGGTTGGCGCGGCAAGAACTAACTGCGCATCACCGCCAGGGCAGGTCGCTGTTATCGCCGCGCCAGCGTGACGGCGGGATCATCGGCGCACCACGCAGTCCCGACGCTTCGACGTGGCGCAGCGCGGCTTCGAGGTGCTGGCGCATCCGATGTTCAGCCTTCTCGGGATCTTTCGCGGTGATGGCAGCGGCGATCGCGCGATGCGACTTCGCCGCTTCGGCCCGGTCGTATTGGGTGATGTCTTGTTCGGCGGCGGCCCACCGCACCGCCTGTTCGACCGCGGCCAGAACGGTAGTGAGGAGCGGGTTTCCGCTGGCCTGCACGAGTAGTTCGTGGAATTCGTGGTAGCCGGTGCCGTCGGCCGCGATGCCGCGCTCGGCGACCGCGGCGATCTGCTCGCGTTGTTGGGTGGTGGCGTGTTCGGCGACGTGGGCCGCCGCGGCGGGCTCGAGCATCTTCCGGAAAGCCAGCAGGTCTCCCCAGGTCGCTCCGGTGAGGGTGAATAACTGAACCAGCGAGGCCGATCGGCGCGCACCAAGGCGTCGCGCATCCGTTGGCCGAAGCCAAGATTGCGCTCGAGGCTGCCCGGCTGATGACCCGCCACGCCGCCGCCGGCTACGACTTGCGAGCCGACGCCGGCGAAGCGAGCAACATGGCCAAATTCCTGTCCGCCGATGCTGCCATCCGCTGCCTCGACCAAGCGATCGAGGTGCACGGCGGCAGTGGCTTTACCCGCGAAGTCGCCCTGGCCAACATGTACGAGTTCGTTCGGTTGTTCAAAACCGTGCCGATCACCCGCGAGATGATCCTCAACCACATCGCGCAGCACAGCCTCGGCTTGCCGAAATCGTATTGACCCTAGTGCTGGTGGTGTTTCCTGCCGACTTGCGGGCAGCTGCCGTTGTCGGCCTGCTGAACGCTGATGGCCGTAGCCTGCAGCGTGCCGCTGCCGTCCTTGGTGCCTCGCGCCGAGATGCACTTCCCTTGCGTCAGCGCCTGCCCGTCGGTGGCTGCCGACTTGGTGTACTTGGTCGTGTCGGTGACCGTCACGCTGGACGGTGAACTGCCGCCGTTGGCATCGGTGCCGTTCACCGTGATGGTGTTACCCGCGACGGAGGCAACCGTACCGCTTACCATGCGATGCTTTGCGGCTCCGCCCGAAGGTGGCGCGCCCGCAGGGTGTTTGGGTTCGGCGCACTGGCCGTTGACGGCCGGGCTGATGCGCACGAACTGCGCGGTGATCGCACCGCCGGTGTCCGCGCTGTCCCGGGTGGGGCGCACCGCAACGCAACTGCCGGCGGTGACGTCAGTCAGTTGAGCCGGGGTGATCTCGGTAATCTTTGTCGACGGCGTGAAGGCGACGGTGGCGTTTCCGGCCTGCTGGGTGACCTGGACCGCGTCGCCCGACACCGAAGCGATCATCCCGCTGACCCAGGCTTTGCCGTTCGGAGATGCTGACGGCGCCGACGAGGTCGCAGCGGAGCTCGTCGGACCAGCCGCCGTAGACGGCTGGGCCGTGTTTGACGTCGTGTGGGACGCACCGCACGCGGCGACGGAGAGCGCGGTCGCGCCGGTGAGCGTGAGGATTGCCAATCGGGTCACTCGAGCGGACGGGGAAGTGATGCGCATCCCAGACATCTAGGTCCTTCCAGATCGTCGGCCGCTGTGCGCAGGCCTGCTATGCGTCGAATCTCACGATTAGCGGCGGAGCTGAGTGCCGGCTGGCGGCCGATTATGAGCCAGCTGTGTATTCCGGCAGCCTGCGCGAATGCGCTGCTAGAACGCCGCTTCGGGAAGCCGCATGATGTCGTCGTCGATGGCGTCGATGACGCCGCGCAGCGCGGTGAGGTTCGGCAGCATGTTCTTGGCGAAGAATTGCGCGGTGGCGATTTTGCCTTGGTAGAACGCTTCGTCGTTGGTCGGCGCGGTGGCCAGGGCCGCCTGTGCGACGTCGGCTTGTGCCAATAGCCGCCAACCGATGAGCAGGTCGCCGACAGCGAGCAGGAATCGCACCGATGCCAGCCCGACTTTGTATATCTCCGTTGGGTTTTCCGCGGCGGCCATCAGGTATCCGGTCAGCGTGGCGGTCATCGCCCGCACGTCGTCGAGCGCGGTACGCAGCAGCTCGGCATGTTGCCGCAGCGTCTGGTCGCAGGTCTCGATGGTGTGGGTGATCTGCGACGCGACATGCTCGAGGGCTTGGCCTCGGTCGCGAATGATTTTGCGGAAGAAGAAATCCAGCGCCTGGATTGCGGTGGTGCCTTCGTAGAGTGAGTCGATCTTGGCGTCACGGATGTACTGCTCGATCGGGTAGTCGGTCAAAAAGCCCGACCCGCCCAGCGTCTGCAGCGACTCGGTCAAGATTTCGTAAGTCCGTTCCGAGCTGACTCCCTTGACGACCGGGAGCAGCAGATCGTTGACGCGATGCGCCGTCTCCGCGTCCGCACCTGAAACCTGTTGTGCGACAGAGTCATCCTGGTGTGCCGCGGCATACAGGTAGAGGGCTCGCAAACCTTCGGCATAGGCCTTCTGCGTGATCAGGCTGCGGCGCACATCGGGGTGGTGCAGGATTGTGACCCGCGACGCGGACTTGTCGGTCATCTGAGTCAGATCCGCGCCCTGCACCCGTTGCTTGGCGAATGCCAGCGCATTGAGATAGCCGGTGGACAGCGTGCCGGCGGCCTTGACGCCGACCGTCATGCGTGCGTGCTCGATGACGGTGAACATCTGCGCGATGCCGTTGTGCACGTCGCCGACCAGGTAGCCGACCGCGGGCAGTCCATGGGCACCGAAGGTCAGCTCGCAGGTCGGGGAGGCCTTCAAGCCCATCTTGTGTTCCAGCCCGGTGGCGAAAACCCCGTTGCGCGAACCGAGTTCGTAAGTCTCCGGGTCGAAGAGGTATTTCGGTACGTAGAACAGGCTCAGCCCCTTGGTGCCCGGACCGGCACCTTCGGGCCGGGCCAGCACGAGATGGAAGATGTTCTCGGCGGTATCGCCCACGTCGCCACCGGAGATGAAACGCTTGACACCCTCGATGTGCCAGCTGCCGTCCGGTTGCGCGATGGCCTTGGTCCGGCCCGCGCCGACATCGGAACCGGCGTCGGCTTCGGTCAACACCATGGTGGCGGCCCATCCTCGTTCCAGGGCCATCGTGGCCCACCGCTTCTGCTGTTCGTTGCCTTCGATGTAGAGCGCGTTGGCCATCGCCGGGCCCATGCTGTAGAAGAAGGCCGCAGCAGGGTTGGCGCAGTGCAGCATTTCGTTGATCGCCCACGTCACCGGGCCCGGTGCGGAGACGCCGCCGATCTCTTCGGCGAGACCGATGCGCCACCACTCGGCGTCCTTGACCGCCTGGACCGATTTGGCCAACTCGGCGGACACCGAGATGGTGTGACGTTCCGGCTCGAAAACCGGTGGGTTGCGGTCGGCGTCGGCGAAAGACTCGGCGATCGGGCCTTCGGCCAACCGGGCGACTTCATCGAGCATGGTGCGGACCGTATCGACGTCGAGATCGTGATAACGCCCTGAGCCGAGGACCGCCCCGAGATTCAAGACCTCGAACAGATTGAACTCAATGTCGCGCAGGTTAGCGATGTAGTGCCCCACCGGTTTTCCTCCCCTGTCGAACACCCAGCTGCATTTGGTCGCAGTGTGTCCGAGCCGGGAATGGGTACGCAACCGTAAGCTACGGCGACGAAGGCGTAACCTACGGCGACGCAACCGTAGGGTCCCAGGTCAGCGCCGCTGTGATTGCTGTCGCGTCGTTCTATGTCGTGCGAAAGCAACTGAACCAGTTGCGTCTTGGCCCTAATGGCGATGGTGCGGCCACGGGATGTGGAAATGGTGGTGCGGGCGACCCATCGGCGGGCACGGTTCGAGGTCGATGGTCGCCGCGTGCAGCACCCCGCCGTCCTTGGTGCCCTGCGCCGCCAAGCACTTACCGTTCTGGATCGCCTGAGCGTTGGTGACCGCGTGTTTGGTGTAGGTGGTCGTGTTGATGACGGTCACGGTGGTGTGTGTGGCCTTGCCGGTGGGATCGATGCTGTTGACGGCGATGGTGTTACCCGTGACCGAGTCGACGATGCCGCTGACGCCGAGACTTCCAGCCGGCCTTAGCGGCGGAGGGCACTTGCCGCCTTCAGACGGGCTGATCTCCACGGATTCCGCGGTGGCCGCACCGCCGAGCGGAGCGCTCTGCGCCGCGGGCTTGACGTCGACGCAACTACCGGGTTTCACGTCGGTCAGCGCAGCGGACGAGAGCTCGGTGACCATTGTCGCCGGTGTGAAGTCCACCGCGGCCGCCGTCCGATCCCGCTGCGTGAGTTGGATCCTGTTGTCAGAAACCGATCTGACCAGGCCCTCGACCTCGTCATGGCCGATAGGTGGTGCCGGCGGCGGCTTGGGCGGAGAAGTCGTTGAGCTCGCCGACGTGCTGGGTTTTCCGGTGTTTTCGTTGCTCGAATTGCCGCACGCGGCGAGCGACGCGGCGGTGGCGCCAGTGACTCCGAGGATCGCGAGCCGAGTCAATCGACGTCGATGCGTGGTGGCGGACATCAGGGTTCTCCGATCGAGCTGTTGTGCGGAGGGGTACCCGCTGCACGACCGGAGATCACGATCATTAGCTCAGCTCGTGAGCGGTCGTTTGCTGCGATCTGCAGAATTAGAGTTACGTCATGTTTTGGTTGTGCAGAACCTGCGGTGTCGAGCACACTACCGCGTCGGGCGTATGCGCGATTTGCGCCGACGAGCGGCAGTGGTTGCCGGCCGAAGGGCAGGGGTGGGCGACGCTGGAACAGCTGGCAGCCGAAGGGATGCGGTCGCAGGTCTCGGTCATCGAGGACGGACTCGTCGGGATCGGCAGTTCGCCGCCGTTCGGAATCGGACAGCTGGGAAAGCTGGTGTGCACCGATGCCGGCAACGTCTTGTGGGATCCCTCCGGCTTTGTCGACGACGACGCCGTTTCCGCGGTGGCAGAGCGTGGCCCGATCATCGCCATTGTGGCCAGCCATCCGCACATGTACGGCGCACAAGTCGAGTGGAGCCACCGCTTGGGCGGCGTCCCGGTCTACGTGAACGCCGCGGATGCCGAGTGGGTGATGCGTCCCGACCCGGTGATCGAGCAGTGGTCGGATACCTTGCGGCTGACTCCGTCGCTGTCCGTGATTCGCGTCGGCGGCCATTTCCCGGGCAGCGCGGTCGCCTGCTGGACCGAGGGCGCCGGCGGGCGCGGCGTGCTGCTGGCCGGCGACACCATCTTCCCCAACCCGGACCGCCGCACCGTTGCGTTCTTGCGCAGCATCCCGAACCGCCTTCCGCTGTCGGCTGCCGTGGTGCAGCGCATGGCCGGCACACTCGCGGCGCTGGACTTCGACCGCATCTATGGCCTGTTCACGAACACCATCGACACCGACGGCCACGCGGCGGTCCAGCGGTCGGCCGACCGCCACGCTGCCTGGGTCCGCGGCGACTACGACCACCTGACCTGAGACCAAACGGAAGCCGGGGAACACAGCGGCAGGTCACGGCGTTGAGCGAGTCGTGACTACCCAAGACCTCACTGCCGAGCAGTTCAACGACACCGTCAACGGCAATGACATCGTTCTCGTCGACTTCTGGGCATCCTGGTGCGGGCCATGCCGCCAGTTCGCGCCCACGTTCGCCGCATCCGCGGACAAGCACCCGGACATCGTGCACGCCAAGGTCGACACCGAAGCCGAACAGCAACTTGCCGCGGCCGCCCAGATCCGATCCATCCCGACGCTGATGGCGTTCAAAAAGGGCAAGCTGGTGTTCAACCAGCCCGGAGCCTTGCCGCCGGCCGCGCTGGAAGACCTGGTTCAGCAGATCAAAAACTTCGACATCGACGCGGCGATCGCGGCGCAGGAGGGCGACCAGGCCTGATCGCGTCGTCGTCAGGCGTTACCGTTCAACGGTGAGTTTGGTCCTCGTGGAATATCCGCGACCGCAGGTCGCGCTCATCACCCTCAACCGGCCGGAGCGGATGAACTCCATGGCCTTCGACGTCATGGTGCCGCTGAAGGCGGCTCTGGAAAAGGTCACCTACGACAACTCGGTGCGGGTGGTCGTGCTAACCGGGGCGGGCAGAGGTTTCTCCTCGGGCGCCGACCACAAGTCGGCCGGAGAGGTGCCGCACGTCGAAGGCCTGACCCGGCCCACCTATGCGCTGCGCTCCATGCAGATTCTCGACGACGTCATCCTGGCGCTGCGACGGATGCACCAACCGGTGATCGCCGCGGTCAACGGTGCAGCGATCGGTGGCGGGCTATGCCTGGCGCTCGCCGCCGACATCCGCGTCGCGTCCAGCGGAGCGTATTTCCGGGCCGCGGGCATCAATAACGGGCTGACCGCCAGCGAGCTGGGTCTTAGCTACCTGTTACCCCGGGCGATCGGGTCGTCGCGGGCGTTCGAGATCATGCTGACCGGTCGTGACATCGACGCCGAGGAAGCCGAGCGGATCGGGCTGGTGTCGAGCCAAGTGCCCGCCGATCAGCTGTTGGAGACGTGTTACACGATGGCCGAACGAATCGCGGCGTTCTCCCGGCCGGGAATCGAGTTGACCAAGCGCACACTGTGGAGTGGACTGGACGCCGCTAGCCTGGAAGGGCACATGCAGGCCGAAGGCCTGGGACAGCTCTTCGTTCGCCTGCTCACCAGCAACTTCGAAGAGGCTGTTGCCGCGCGCGCCGAGAAACGGCCGCCGGTGTTCACCGACGACAAGTAATACAGCAACGCCGTGCGGCGACGATGCAGGCCAGAATGGCCTGAGGAGAAGCCGGACAATTAGCAAGGAGAGTGACCGTGATCACGGCTACGGACCTCGAGGTCCGCGCTGGCGCGCGCACGCTGCTCTCCGCGGACGGCCCGGCGCTGCGGATACAGCCCGGTGACCGCATCGGGCTGGTCGGGCGCAACGGTGCCGGGAAAACCACCACCTTGCGCATCCTGGCGGGGGAGAGCGAGCCGTACGCCGGAACGGTGACCCGTACCGGCGAGATCGGTTATCTGCCGCAGGATCCCAAAGAGGGCGATCTCGACATGCTGGCCCGCGACCGGGTGCTGTCCGCGCGCGGACTCGACACGCTACTCACCGACCTGGAAAAGCAGCAGGCGCTGATGGCCGAGGTCGCCGACGACGCCGCTCGTGATCGTGCGATCCGCCGCTACGGCCAACTCGAGGAGCGCTTCGCCGCGCTGGGCGGCTACGGCGCCGAAAGTGAAGCGGGCCGGATAAGCGCGAGTCTCGGTTTGCCAGAACGCGTGCTGACTCAGCAGCTGCGCACGCTGTCCGGCGGCCAACGCCGCCGGGTGGAGTTGGCGCGAATTCTGTTCGCCGCCTCCGACACCGGTGCCGGGTCGGCCACGACCTTGCTGCTCGACGAGCCCACCAACCACCTCGACGCCGATTCGCTGGGCTGGCTGCGGGATTTTCTGCGGAACCACACCGGGGGTCTGGTCGTCATCAGCCACAACGTCGACTTGTTGGCCGACGTCGTCAATCGGGTCTGGTTCCTCGACGCGGTGCGCGGCGAAGCCGACGTCTACAACATGGGTTGGCAGAAGTATCTCGACGCCCGCGCCACCGATGAGCAGCGGCGCCGCCGGGAACGCGCCAACGCAGAGCGCAAGGCCACCGCGTTGCGTACCCAAGCTGCGAAGCTGGGCGCCAAGGCCACCAAAGCCGTTGCGGCCCAGAACATGTTGCGCCGTGCCGACCGAATGATGGCCGCGCTAGATGAAGAGCGGGCGGCCGACAAGGTAGCCCGGATCAAGTTCCCCAGCCCGGCGGCATGCGGGCGCACTCCGCTGGTGGCCACCGGCCTGACCAAGACGTACGGATCGCTGGAAGTGTTCACCGGCGTTGACCTCGCCATCGACCGCGGCTCCCGGGTGGTCGTGTTGGGACTCAACGGCGCGGGCAAGACGACACTGCTGCGGCTGTTGGCCGGTGTCGAGCAACCCGACGCCGGCGCGTTGGAACCCGGACACGGTTTGAAATTGGGGTATTTCGCACAGGAACACGACACCCTCGACGACACCGCGACGGTATGGCAGAACATCCGGCACGCCGCACCGGATTCCGGCGAGCAAGATCTGCGGGGTCTGCTCGGGGCGTTCATGTTCAGTGGTAGCCAGCTCGAGCAGTTGGCCGGCACGCTGTCCGGCGGGGAGAAGACTCGGCTGGCGCTCGCCGGTCTGGTGGCCTCGACCGCGAATGTGTTGCTGCTCGATGAGCCCACCAACAACCTCGATCCGGCTTCCCGCGAGCAGGTGCTGGATGCGCTGCGCAGCTACGCCGGAGCGGTGGTGCTGGTGACACACGACCCCGGTGCCGCCGAGGCTCTCGACCCGCAACGCGTCGTGCTGCTTCCCGACGGCACCGAAGACCATTGGTCCGACGAATACCGGGATCTGATCGAGCTGGCCTGACCGCCTCAGCGACTCGGCTCCACGGTGTGACAGGCGATTTCGTCAAATTGCCGCGCCGCCGACGTCGGCTTCTTACGCTGTGCTTTGGGGATCCTGTTCAGCGGGGAGGCGCCGATGAGGAAATCGAAGAAATCGCGCTCGCAGTTGCTGGTCGAACTGCGCAGTGCTTACGAGGGCGGGGCCAGCATTCGAACTCTGGTCGCGTCGACCGGCAGGTCGTACGGGTCGATCCACAGCATGCTGCGCGAATCGGGGACCACAATGCGCAGTCGTGGTGGGCCCAACCACCGCACGCGATCTCGGTAACGCGACCAACTCATCTCTGGCGTACCGAGCCTTCGACCAGATCGAGGACGGCGCTAAGACGTTGCGGGTCTTCACCTGAAGTCACCCGGGCGACTAGTCCGTCGAGAACCAGGTCCAGGTAGCACACCAACACGTCGCTGGGGATGTCGTCGCGCACCCGGCCGGCCTGCTTTTGCCGACGCAGCCGATCGATCGTTGCCGCCGTCAGCTCCGCCGAGCGCTCCGCCCACCCCTGACTGAACGCGGGGTCGTGACGCAGCTTCCGCGCGATCTCCAATCGCGTGGCGAGCCAGTCGAACTGGTCGGGCGCGTTGAGCAAGTCCCGCATCACCTGGATGAGGCCTTCGCGCGATGCGACGGCGGCCATCCGCTCGGCATCCTCGCGAGCCAGCTCGAAGAACAACGTGTCTTTGTCGCGGAAATGGTGGAAGATCGCTCCACGCGACAACCCGATGGCCTGTTCCAACCGGCGCACCGTCGCCTGGTCGTAGCCGTATTCGGCAAAGCAGCGACGGGCACCGTCGAGGATCTGACGGCGACGGGCCGCCAGATGGTCCTGGCTGACCTTAGGCACAGGTCCGCCGAGCTAGCTTTTCGGGTGGCGACCCGCTGCGCCCGGCTGCGCCGCGCTTGCGATCGCCACTAGCTCGACCTGAGCATGTTGCGCAACACGTACTGCAAGATGCCGCCGTTGCGGTAGTAGTCGGCTTCGCCCGGTGTGTCGATCCGCACCACAGCGTCGAACTCCACCGCGTCCTTGCCGTCCTTGCCGGCCTTGACGTGCACCGTCTTTGGCGTCTTGCCGTCGTTGAGTGCCTCGATGCCGGTGATGTCGAACACCTCGGTGCCGTCGAGGCCCAACGACTCGGCGGTCTTGCCGTCGGGGAATTGCAGCGGGATGACACCCATGCCGATCAGGTTGGACCGGTGGATGCGCTCGAACGATTCGGCGATCACCGCGCGCACGCCCAGTAGCCGGGTGCCCTTGGCCGCCCAGTCGCGCGACGAGCCTGAGCCGTATTCCTTGCCGCCGAGCACGACCAGTGGAATGTCTTTCGCCGCGTAGTTTTGCGCAGCGTCGTAGATGAACGCCTGCGGTCCGTCGGGCTGGGTGAAGTCGCGGGTGTAACCACCGGAGACGTCGTCGAGCAGCAGGTTGCGAAGCCGGATGTTGGCGAACGTGCCGCGGATCATCACTTCGTGGTTGCCGCGCCGCGACCCGAAGGAGTTGTAGTCCTTGCGCGCGACGCCATGCTCGTCGAGATACTGCGCGGCCGGCGTGCCCGGCTTGATGCTGCCCGCCGGCGAAATGTGGTCGGTGGTCACCGAGTCGCCGAGCAGCGCCAGCACCCGCGCGCCGCTGATGTCAGTGACCGGCTGCGGGTCGGCGGGCATCCCGTCGAAGTACGGCGGCTTGCGCACGTAGGTCGAGTCGGCGGCCCACTCGAAGGTGTTGCCTTTGGGAGTGGGCAGGTTGCGCCACCGCTCGTCGCCCTTGAACACGTCCGCGTAGTTCCTGACGAACATCTCCTGATTGATCGCCGAGGCGATGGTGTCGGAGACGTCCTTCTGTGATGGCCAGATGTCTTTGAGGAAGACGTCGGTGCCTTCCTTATCTGCGCCCAGCGGCTGCGATTCGAAATCGAAGTCCATCGTGCCGGCCAGCGCGTAGGCGACTACCAGCGGCGGTGAGGCCAGATAGTTCATCTTCACGTCCGGGTTGATGCGGCCCTCGAAGTTCCGGTTGCCGGACAGCACCGCGGCGACCGAAAGGTCATTGTCGTTGACCGCCTTCGAGATCTCCTCGGGCAGCGGACCGGAGTTGCCGATGCAGGTGGTGCAGCCGTAGCCGACAAGGTAGAAGCCGAGCTTTTCCAAATACGGCCATAGCCCGGCCTTTTCGTAGTAGTCGCTGACGACCTGGGAGCCCGGCGCCATCGTGGTCTTCACCCAAGGCTTGGTGGCAAGGCCCTTCTCGACGGCATTGCGCGCCAGCAGTGCCGCGCCCAGCATCACCGAGGGGTTGGAGGTGTTGGTGCACGAGGTGATCGCAGCGATCACCACCGCGCCGTGGTCGAGCACGAATTCGCCGAGTTCGTCGCACTTCACCGTCACCGGGTTGCTCACCCGACCCTTGGCGTGCTTTGCGGCCGACTCCACCGGTTTGTGGTCGTCAGCGTGACCGTTGCTCAGTGCCCCCGGGTCGCTGGCCGGGAACGTCTCGTCAACCGACTCGTCCAGTCTGGAGTAGTCCTTCTTGTCCGGGTCGTCGCCGACATAGTTCGGGATCTGCTCGCGGAACGTGGATTTGGCGTCAGACAACGCGATTCGATCCTGCGGTCGCTTGGGTCCCGCGATCGACGGCACCACGTCGGCCAGGTTGAGCTCCAGGTACTCGGAGAACTCTGGCTCGTGTTTGGGGTCGTGCCACATGCCCTGCTCTTTGGCGTAGGCCTCGACCAGCGCGAGCTGCTCTTCTTTGCGCCCGGTGAACCGCAGGTAGTCGATTGTCTCCTGATCGATCGGAAAAATCGCTGCGGTGGAACCGAATTCGGGGCTCATGTTGCCCAGCGTCGCGCGGTTGGCCAGCGGCACCTCGGCCACACCCTCGCCGTAGAACTCGACGAACTTGCCGACCACGCCGTGCTTGCGGAGCATCTCGGTGACGGTGAGCACCACATCGGTGGCGGTGACACCGGGCTGGATCTCACCGGTGAGCCTGAAGCCGACCACCCGCGGGATGAGCATCGAGACGGGTTGACCGAGCATCGCGGCTTCGGCTTCGATTCCGCCGACGCCCCAGCCCAATACGCCCAGGCCGTTGACCATCGTGGTGTGCGAGTCGGTACCGACACAGGTGTCCGGGTAGGCCACCCCCTCGCGCTCCATCACCACGTGCGCGAGGTATTCGATGTTGACCTGGTGCACGATGCCGGTGCCCGGCGGCACCACCTTGAAGTCGGCGAATGCGCCCTGCCCCCAGCGCAGGAACTGGTAGCGCTCGCCGTTGCGCTGGTATTCGATCTCGACGTTGCGCTCGAAAGCGTCGGCGCGGCCGAAGAGATCCGCGATCACCGAGTGATCGATCACCAGGTCGGCAGGCGCCAGCGGGTTGACCTTCTCGGCGTCGCCGCCAAGATCCCCGATGGCCTCACGCATGGTGGCCAGGTCGACGATGCACGGCACGCCGGTGAAGTCCTGCATGACGACGCGGGCGGGCGTGTACTGGATCTCAACGCTGGGCTCGGCCGACGAGTCCCAGTTCGCAATCGCCTGGATGTGCTCCTTGGTGATATTGCTGCCGTCCTCGTTGCGCAGCAGGTTTTCCGCGAGCACTTTGAGGCTGTAGGGGAGTTTCTCCGTGCCGGGCACAGCGTCCAGGCGATAGATCTGGTAACTGCTGTCGCCGACCGCCAGGGTGTTGCGCGCTCCGAATGAATTCACCGAATCTTTGCTGCTCACATCAACTCCCGGGATTGAGTTCTTTTTGCGCGACCCGCTGCACCCGGCTACGCCGGGCTTGCGATCGCCGCTGGTTCTGCTCGCCGACGGGCCGTGTCGACAAGGCCAGTCTAACAGTACGCTTGTCCTGCATTCGCGCCAACCACCTCTTTGGCTCGCGAGACTGCAACCATCGCGACGAGCATCGGCGTGTTGTCGCAGTCGTTTAGGTGTCGCGTTGGTGCAGGCCGGGCACGGCCGGCCAACTGCCGTCGTCGCCGCGCGCGGTACGGTCTTGAACCGTGACCACCCCGCACGCGCCGCTCTATATCCCTGGCGAGATCTGCGGCACCGTCGGTGCCGATCCGGCAACACCGCCCGACCAGTGCCTGGCGATCGTGCAAGAGCAGGTCACCGCCCACAACATCAGCGCGCCCACGGCCGTCACGCCGGCGCTACTTCAGGTGATCGACCAAGCGCACAACGACGGCATCGATCTCAAGATCGTCGTCCTCGACCACAATCCGCCGACCGACACACCACTTCGCGACATCGCGACCAGGGTGGGTGCCCGACACACTGATGCCACCGTGCTGGTGCTCAGCCCAAACTTCGTCGGCACCTACAGCACGCACTTTCCGCGCTCCACGCTGGAGATCGGCGAAGACAACGCCAAGACCGGCAATCCGGTGGTATCTGCGCAGAATTTTTTGCACCAGCTCAACACGCCACAGTTTCCCTGGACCGCGTTCACAATCGTGCTTCTTTTCGGAGTGCTGGCAGCGGTGATCGGCACCCGCGTCATGCAACTGCGCAGCAGGCGCTCAGCAACGTCGCCCGATAAGGCGGAAGCAACGACAGAAGAAGCTGGCCAGAGCGTCTAACTCGCCGTATTCGGCTTGTGTCGCATAACAGCGGCACCCGTACCGCTGTTGCGGGCAAATCAGTGATGTCACCGTTCGGTCACAGTTGTCGGAAGAACACACCTGTAATTTGTTACTAAAGTTTCCATTGGTTCAGATGTGACATACGGTGCAAAGGATGCTTTTGATTTAAATCGCGCTTCCAGTGATTACTGGGGCCGACGCCGTCCGCCCGCGTTGAGCCATAGGAGATCCAAGTCGAATGAGACGCATCTGTCGCGGCTCGTCTGTCCGACTGGCCGCCCGGGTCACCCGCCGCCTCGCTCCGGCCATTCTCAGCGTGGCCGTGACGCTGTGCGTCCCCGGTCTGGCAAACGCCGACCCAGGCGCCGAGCCGGACACCATGGCCAAGCTGATCGCGGATGTCGCACAGGCCAACCAGCGTCTACAGGACCTCGGCGCGCAGATTCAGACCGAGCAGGAGAGCGTCAACAAAGCTGTGGTCGACGTCGAAACCGCCCGCGACAACGCCGCGGCCGCCCAACATGATGTCGAGGCCAGCGAGCAACGCGTCAAGGACGCCAACGCCGCAATTGCGGCCGCCCAGAAGCGATTCGACCGATTTGCGGTAGCCAGTTACGTCAACGGTCCCTCGGACAGCTACCTCAAGGCGGCGAGCCCCGACGACATCATCGCGACGGCGGCCGCCGGTCAAACCCTGGCCGCCAGTTCCCGGCAGGTGATGGACAACTTGCAGCGAGCTCGCACTGAGCAAGTGAATAAGGACTCGGCGGCGCGGTTGGCAAAGCAGAAGGCGGACAAGGCTGTCGCCGACGCCCAGGCCAGCCAGAACGCCGCGGTGGCCACATTGGTCGACGTCCACCGCAAGTTCGGCGAACAGCAGCAAGAAATCAACCGCCTGGCCGACGAGCGTAACGCGGCGCAAACCAGACTCGACGCCGCCCGCAATTGGTCGGCATCCGCGGGCGGACCGGGTGCCGGACCGCGGGCGGCGTCGTCCTCCGGTGATCGATGGGATCCGGCGAACCCCGGTTCGCCGAGCGCGCCGCGGGGCAATGGCGGCCAATGGGCCGGCGACTGGGATCCCACGTTGCCGATGGTGCCCAGCGCCAACGTCCCGGGTGACCCGATCGCGATTCTCAACAAGGTCCTGGGGATTTCGGCGACCTCTTCTGAGGTCACCTCCAATATGGGCCGCAGCTTCCTGCAGCAGCTGGGGCTGGCTCCCACACCGACCGGCTTCACCAACGGCCGTATTCCGCGGGTGTACGGACGGCAGGCGTCTGAGTATGTGATTCGCCGTGGACTCTCGCAGCTGGGTGTGCCGTATTCGTGGGGCGGCGGCACCGCCGCCGGGCCGGGCAGAGGCATCGACTCGGGGTCCGGCACGGTCGGCTTCGACTGCTCGGGCCTGGTGCTGTACTCGTTTGCCGGCGTGGGTATCAAGCTGCCGCACTACTCGGGTTCGCAGTACAACCTGGGTCGCAAGATCCCGTCCTCGCAGATGCGCCGTGGCGACGTGATTTTCTACGGCCCCGGCGGTAGCCAGCACGTGACGATCTATCTCGGTGACGGTCAGATGCTCGAGGCTCCCGACGTCGGGTTGAAGGTCCGGGTCGCACCGGTCCGCACCAGCGGTATGACGCCCTACGTAGTCCGCTACATCGAGTACTGACGCGCGGGAAGGATTTATGCGCCGCTGGTTTAAAGACGCCAAGTGGTTGCGCCGGGCTGGGCTGGTCTGGCCGATTCTGGCTGCCTTCGGTCTGCTGATCGCCCTGGCCGGTCCCGCCGGTGCCGAGGACGGCGCGTGGGATCCCACCCTGCCGCCGGTGGTCAGCGCGGGCGCACCAGGGGACCCGGTCGCCATCGCCAACCAGTCGCTGCAGGCCACCGCCAACGCCACCCAGACCACGCTCGATCTCGGGCGGCAGTTCCTCGGCGGCCTCGGCATCAATCTCGGCGGCGGCGGCGCCGGCGCCGGCACCAGCCCCAACGGGATTCCGCGGGTCTACGGGCGCCAGGCCGTCGAGTACGTGATCCGCCGCGCGTCGTCGCAGATGGGTGTGCCGTACTCGTGGGGTGGCGGCACCTTGAACGGGCCAAGCAAAGGCGTGGAATCCGGCGCCAACACCGTCGGCTTCGACTGCTCGGGGTTGGTCCGGTACAGCTTCGCCGGGGTGGGCGTGCTCATCCCGAGGTTCTCCGGTGACCAGTACAACGCCGGTCGCCATATTCCGCCGTCGCAGGCCAAGCGCGGTGACCTCATCTTCTACGGCCCGGGCGGAACCCAGCACGTCACCATCTACTTGGGCAACGGCCAGATGTTGGAGGCGTCGGGCAGCGCGGGCAAAGTCACCGTCAGCCCGGTGCGGAAAGGCGGGATGACGCCGTTTTTGACCCGGATCATTGAGAACTGATTCGGACGTCTCGTGTGCGCGGGGCGCCCGGTAATGGCCCGGCTTCTCCCCAGTCCGCTTCGCGGCCTGCATCGTCGCCGGACACGCCACGTCGACGGAATCCAGGTGGCCTGGAATAGTTGAGCCAGGGCACGCCGCTGCCCCGCGACGTTCGTCGTGCGAGCAGTCGTGTCTGATTGAGCTTTGGAGGTTTGAGCCGTGGAGGGTAATCGATGACATCAGCAGGCGGGCCGCCCCCGGGTACCAGCGGTTACTCGGGCCCGGGCGGGCCCTCGACGGCCCCGGCGCACGCGGCACCGTCCGGCGGCGGCAATGGGCTGGCTGCCGAGGTGCACACCCTTGAACGAGCCATCTTCGAGGTCAAGCGGATCATCGTGGGCCAGGACCAGCTCGTCGAGCGCATGCTCGTCGGCCTGCTGTCCAAGGGCCATGTGCTGCTCGAGGGTGTGCCCGGCGTGGCCAAGACCTTGGCCGTTGAGACCTTCGCCCGAGTGGTCGGCGGGACGTTCGCGCGCATCCAGTTCACCCCGGACCTGGTGCCCACCGACATCATCGGCACCCGGATCTACCGACAGGGCAAGGAAGAGTTCGACACCGAGCTCGGCCCCGTGGTGGTCAACTTCCTGCTCGCCGACGAGATCAACCGGGCCCCGGCGAAAGTGCAGTCCGCACTGCTGGAAGTCATGCAGGAACGCCAGGTGTCGATCGGCGGCAAGCGGTTCCCGCTGCCGAACCCGTTCCTGGTGATGGCCACCCAGAACCCGATCGAGCACGAGGGTGTGTACCCGCTGCCGGAGGCGCAGCGTGACCGATTCTTGTTCAAGATCAACGTGGGCTATCCCTCACCGGAGGAAGAGCGCGAGATCATCTACCGGATGGGCGTGCGGCCGCCGGAGCCCAAGCAGATCCTGAACACCGGTGATCTGCTGCGGTTGCAGGAGATCGCGGCGAACAACTTCGTCCACCACGCGCTGGTCGACTACGTGGTCCGGGTCGTCACCGCCACCCGTCATCCTGAGCAACTCGGGATGAACGATGTCAGGAGCTGGGTCTCGTTCGGCGCGTCGCCGCGTGCCTCGCTGGGCATCATTGCCGCTTCTCGTTCGTTGGCGTTGGTGCGCGGTCGCGACTACGTGATCCCCCAAGACATCGTCGAGGTCATTCCCGACGTGCTACGGCACCGGCTGGTGCTCACCTATGACGCGCTCGCCGACGAAGTCTCGCCGGAGATCATCATCAACCGGGTGCTGCAGACCGTCGGCATGCCGCAGGTGAATGCCGTTCCGCAACAAGGACATTCGGTTCCGCCGGCGATGCAGGCCGCGGGCGCGGCTAGCGGTCGGTGACCGATCCAAAAGAGCCGGGTGTGGTTCACCCGCCGTCGATGCAGCGCGGGCAGATCGACGATCCGAAGCTGTCGGCGGCGCTGCGCACGCTCGAGCTCACGGTCAAGCGCAAGCTTGACGGTGTCCTGCACGGTGACCATCTCGGCCTGATCCCCGGTCCGGGTTCGGAGCCGGGTGAGTCGCGCGAGTATCAGCCCGGTGACGACGTCCGCCGGATGGACTGGGCGGTCACCGCGCGCACGACCCACCCGCACGTGCGGCAGATGATCGCCGACCGTGAATTGGAAACCTGGCTGGTCGTCGACATGTCGGCCAGCCTCGACTTCGGCACGACGGTCTGCGAGAAGCGTGACGTGGCGGTGGCGGCCGCGGCCGCGATCACGTTCCTCAACAGCGGTGGCGGGAACCGGCTCGGTGCGCTGATTGCCAACGGCGAGACGATGACTCGGGTACCGGCACGCTCCGGGCGCCAGCACGAGCAGACGCTGCTGCGCACGATCGCCACCATGCCCAAGGCGCCGGTAGGGGTGCGCGGGGATTTGGCGGTGGCAATCGACGCGTTGCGTCGTCCGGAACGCCGCCGCGGGATGGCCGTGATCATCAGCGACTTCCTCGGCCCGATCAACTGGATGCGTCCGCTGCGGGCCATCGCCGCGCGCCATGAGGTGCTGGGCATCGAGGTGCTCGATCCCAGGGATGTCGAGTTGCCCGACGTCGGCGACGTCATCTTGCAGGACGCCGAATCCGGTGTCACCCGCGAGTTCACCATCGACGCGCAGCTGCGCGACGACTTCGCCAAGGCGGCCGAGGCCCATCGCGCCGACGTGTCCCACGCGATGCGCAGCTGCGGGGCGCCGCTGTTATCGCTGCGCACCGACCGCGACTGGATTGCCGACATCGTGCGTTTCGTCGAATCCCGCCGCCGCGGCGCGATGGCGGGTCGCCAGTGACGTCAGCGGACACACACACCAAGACGGGTCTGGTATGACAATGCCGTTGCTCGGGCCGATGACGCTGTCCGGCTTCGCCCACGCATGGTTTTTTCTGTTCCTGCTGGCAGTTCTCGGGCTGGTGGCGCTCTACGTCATCATGCAGGTGGCCCGGCAGCGCCGGATGCTGCGCTTCGCCAACATGGAGCTGCTGGAAAGCGTCGCCCCCAAGCAGCCCACCCGCTGGCGTCACCTGTCGGCGATCCTGCTGGTGTCGGCGCTGCTGCTGTTCACGATCGCGATGGCCGGACCGACTCACGATGTCCGAATTCCGCGCAACCGCGCGGTCGTCATGCTGGTCATCGACGTCTCGCAGTCCATGCGGGCCACCGACGTCGAACCCAACCGGATGGCCGCCGCCGAAGCGGCCGCCAAGGAATTCGCCGGTGAGCTCACCCCCGGCATCAACCTTGGGTTGATCGCCTATGCCGGGACGGCGACGGTTCTGGTGCAACCGACGACCAACCGGGACGCGACCAAAGCCGCGCTGGACAAGTTGCAGTTCGCCGACCGAACCGCCACCGGCGAAGGCATTTTCACCGCGCTGCAGGCCATCGCGACAGTGGGCGCGGTCATCGGCGGCGGCGACACCCCGCCGCCGGCGCGGATCGTGTTGTTCTCCGACGGCAAAGAGACGATGCCGACCAACCCGGACAACCCCAAGGGTGCCTTCACCGCGGCGCGCACCGCCAAGGACCAAGGTGTGCCGATCTCGACGATCTCGTTCGGCACCCCTTACGGCTTCGTGGAAATCAATGGCCAACGCCAGCCGGTGCCGGTCGACGACAGCACAATGAAGAAGGTGGCCGAGCTGTCCGGCGGCAACCATTACGGTGCCTCTAACTTGCAGGAGCTCAAGCAGGTCTACGCGTCGCTGCAGGAGCAGATCGGTTACGAGACGATCCGCGGCGACGCCAGCGTCGGGTGGTTGCGGCTGGGTTCGCTGGTGCTGGCGCTGGCCGCGCTGGCGGCCCTGCTGATCAACCGGCGGCTGCCGGGTTAATCCGCGTCGCGGAGCTTCCTAACGACCGACCGCTATTCCTCGTTCAAGTTGAGCAGGGAAATGACGTCCTTCAGGTGGTCGCAGAGGAAGTCTCTACACATCGCAGGACGAATGTCGTACACGGTGCACGCAAGCGTTGTCTTGTCGTAGAAACGGCACGGAATCCACTCCACATCCGGCCGGACGCGCAACGCTGGGTAGTTGGCAGGCTCCTGCCAACACGGGCGATCCGGGAAGAGGGCCCGTCCTTCCTCGAAGTCGATGAACACCTCTTCATGGGAAACCTCGCGTCGGAACAACCGACCCAGGTCAACCAGGAAGGCATCCGCGTCGCGGACGGGCCCCGGAATAAAGTCACGATCGTCGAGTGTGCAGCATCCGCCGGCATTTTCTCGAACGCCCATGCAATTGTGGCTGCACGTGTAGGCGATGACTTGCAGCTGCAGCGCCTCGCGGACGGTCGCCATGGGTTCGACCCTAGCCCTGCCCATGTCAAGGCCGCGCACGCAGTCGACCTGCCTGGAGTTCTAGACCAGGTCCGGCGATTTCAGCGTTGCCGAGGTGAGGCGTTAGGTTGTCGGGGTGACTGACGTTGCTGCCGAGAAAGGCGCCGAGACCCCGACGGAGACCGCCGGAAAAGTCGTCGCGGTCAAGCCTGCGTTCGTTTCCCGGTCGGTGCTCGTCACTGGAGGTAACCGGGGGATCGGTCTGGCGATCGCTCAGCGGCTGGCGGCCGACGGCCACAAGGTCGCCGTCACGCACCGCGGGTCGGGCGCACCGGAGGGCTTGTTCGGCGTGCTGTGCGATGTTACCGACAACGATGCCGTCGATCGCGCCTTCAAAGAGGTCGAGGAGCACCAAGGTGCGGTGGAGGTGCTGGTGTCCAACGCCGGCGTCTCCGCCGACGCGTTTCTCATTCGGATGACCGAGGAGAGGTTCGAGAAGGTCATCGATGCCAACCTGACCGGGGCATTCCGGGTGGCCCAGCGGGCATCGCGCAGCATGCAGAAAAAGCGGTTCGGTCGGATGATCTTTGTGGGCTCGGTCTCCGGCAGCTGGGGCATCGGCAACCAGTCCAATTACGCGGCCTCCAAAGCCGGTCTGATCGGCATGGCGCGCTCGATCTCCCGGGAATTGTCCAAGGCCGGGGTGACCGCGAACGTGGTGGCCCCCGGCTACATCGACACCGAGATGACCCGCTCGCTGGATGAGCGGATTCAGGCGGGGGCGCTGGAGTTCATTCCGGCGAAGCGGGTCGGCACCGCCGAGGAAGTTGCCGGTGTGGTCAGCTTCCTCGCGTCGGAGGATGCGAGCTACATCGCCGGTGCGGTGATCCCGGTCGACGGCGGCATGGGTATGGGTCACTGACCCTGACACGAACAAGGACGGATATGGCAGGACTTCTTGACGGCAAACGGATTCTGGTCACCGGGATCATCACCGACGCTTCGATCGCGTTTCACATCGCGCGGGTGGCCCAGGAACAGGGCGCTCAGCTGGTGCTGACCGGGTTCGACCGGCTGCGGCTGATCCAGCGCATCGCCGACCGGTTGCCGGACAAGGCCCCGCTGATCGAACTGGACGTGCAGGACGAGAAGCACCTCGACAGCCTGGCCGAGCGGGTGACGGCCGAGATCGGCGAGGACAACAAGCTCGACGGCGTGGTGCATTCCATCGGCTTCATGCCCCAAAGCGGCATGGGCATCAAGCCGTTCTTCGATGCGCCCTACGAGGATGTCGCCAAGGGCATCCACATCTCCGCGTACTCGTATGCGTCGCTCGCCAAGGCGCTGCTGCCGATCATGAACCCCGGCGGTTCGATCGTCGGCATGGATTTCGACCCGAGCCGGGCCATGCCGGCCTACAACTGGATGACCGTCGCCAAGAGCGCACTGGAATCGGTGAACCGGTTCGTGGCACGCGAAGCCGGCAAGTTCGGCGTACGCTCGAATCTCGTTGCCGCAGGGCCCATCCGAACGTTGGCAATGAGCGCGATCGTCGGCGGCGCGCTCGGCGACGAGGCGGGCGCGCAGATACAGTTGCTGGAAGAGGGCTGGGATCAGCGGGCTCCGGTCGGTTGGAACATGAAGGACCCCACGCCGGTCGCCAAGACGGTGTGCGCGCTGCTGTCCGAATGGCTGCCCGCGACCACCGGGACGATCATCTACGCCGACGGCGGCGCCAGCACTCAGTTGCTTTAGTACGTGATGGAATTCGACGCGGTCCTGCTGCTGTCGTTCGGCGGACCGGAAGGGCCCGAGCAGGTAAGGCCGTTCCTGGAGAACGTCACTCGCGGCCGCGATGTGCCGCCCGAACGCCTTGACAACGTCGCCGAGCACTACATGCACTTCGGCGGGGTGTCGCCGATCAACCGGATCAACCGCGCGCTGATCGCCCAATTGCGTGCAGAACTCGTCGAACGCGGTTCAGACATTGCGGTCTATTTCGGCAATCGCAATTGGGATCCCTACGTCGAAGACACCGTTGCGACCATGCGCGACAACGGAATCCGGCATGCAGCAGTTTTCACCACGTCGGCCTGGAGCGGCTATTCCAGCTGCACGCAGTATGTCGAGGACATCGCCCGCGCACGCCGGGCGGCCGGGGCGAATGCGCCCGAATTGGTCAAACTGCGGCCTTATTTCGACCACCCGGATTTCGTGCAGATCTTCGCCGACGCCATCGGTGCGGCCTCCGGCGCGATACCCGCCGAGCTGTCGCCCGACGCGCGGCTGGTATTCACCGCACATTCGATCCCGGTTGCCGCCGACCAGCGCTGCGGCCCGCAGCTCTACAGCCGACAGGTCGCGTACGCCGCAAAGCTTGTCGCGGCGGCGGCCGGATACCGTGACTTCGACCTGGCTTGGCAGTCGCGTTCGGGCCCGCCGCAGGTTCCGTGGCTGGAGCCCGATGTCGCCGACCATCTTTCGGCGTTGGCCGCGACCGGGACCAAAGCCGTCATCGTCTGCCCGATAGGGTTTGTCGCCGACCATATCGAGGTGGTGTGGGATCTCGACCAGGAGTTGAGATCGCAGGCCGAGGCGACGGGCGTGGTGTTGACGCGGGCCGCGACGCCCAATGCCCACCCGCGATTCGCGCGGATGGCCGTGGATCTGATCGACGAATTGCGTTATGGCCGTGCGCCTGCCCGAGTGATTGGACCCGACCCGGTACCGGGCTGCGCGGCCAGCATCAACGGCGAGCCGTGCCGCCCGCCGCACTGCGTCGCCGAGGAGGGCGCGGACTGAACTGCGGCTAGGACCGCCAGGCGGCGTGCAGAATCGCGGTGAGCGCGGCCATTCTCGCCGATCGCACCACCGCGGCCAACGGACGCAGCGCGTCGGTGGCAATCTGCGCCTCCGACAACGATTGCGTTCCAATCCGGCTGAGCCCGGCGCTGACCGTGATGATCGCATCCACATGTGCGGCGTTTTCCAGCACCCGCAAGGCGCGTTTCGGCGCGGGCTCGGGAACTTGGTGGTGCCGCGCGGATTCCAGCAGCTGCTCGACGAGCCCGCGCGGATCATCGACGTCGACGCCGGTGGACCCCAGCCCGATTGTGGTCAGCGCGTCGGCGGCTGATCGCACCGCCAGCCGGAGGGCGTATTCGGCCTCGCCCAACTCGGTACGGTCGACGGCCGGGGCGCCCCGAAGTGAATAGACCGTCCAGGACAGCGCACACAATTCGGGTACGACGAGTTCGTCGTCGGATTCGTCATATCCGAATTCGGGCACCAGCCCGACGGCCATGCCAGGGTCGTCGGGATTGGCGACGATCACCGCTTCTCCCGCGATCAAGGCTTCCCGCTCGAACTGTGTGCCCGCGGCCAACCCCCGGACATCGCCGGGAACCGGCAGAACCACGCTGATCGAAGGTGGGCCCGTCGTCGGCCGTCCGGCTGCGGTGCGCAGCGTCTGTAGCAGCAACACCGCACCCGCGTCGTTCACGTCCGGCCACGGCAGCCCGGTGTGGCCCGCCGCGACCGCGTCGTAAGCGGTGACTGATTGCGTTGGCGCCCAACAAGATAACGCGTCGAGGACGTCGTCGGGCGCGGCCTTGCCGGCAAGCCAGGCATTGGCCCAGACCGAGAGCGTCGCGCTGGGGCACCACATGGTTTCGCAGTCTAGTTGTTCGCCGGGACCAAGGCCGATCACGCGATATCCTGGCGGCATGTCTGCGGCTTTGATCTGGCTCATCGTCGCATTAGGGCTGGCCGGCGCGGAGGCGCTGACCGGCGACATGTTCATGCTGATGCTCGGCGGCGGTGCGCTGGCCGCAGCCGGATCCAGCTGGCTGCTAGGCCTGCCAATCTGGACCGACGGAGCGGTGTTCCTGGTAGTTTCGGTGCTTCTGCTGTTATTGGTCCGACCCGTGCTGCGGCGGCGTCTGACGCCCGCGAAGGGCTTGCCGACGGGTGTCAAGGCGCTGGAGGGCAAAAGTGCGCTGGTCCTCGACCGCGTTGCCCATGACGAAGGTCAGGTGAAACTTGATGGCCAGGTCTGGACGGCGCGTCCTATGAACGAGGGCGATGTCTTCGAACCGGGCGAGCGGGTGACCGTCATGCATATCGACGGGGCCACTGCGGTGGTGTGGAAAAACACGTAACACCTCTGGAGCAACAGGAGGAACTGTGATTGCTGGTCTGGTATTGCTGGCTGTTCTGGTGATTTTTGCCGCCATCGTGGTGGCCAAGTCGGTTGCGCTGATCCCGCAGGCCGAGGCGGCGGTGATCGAACGGCTGGGCAGGTACAGCCGCACGGTCAGCGGTCAGCTGACCTTGCTGGTGCCTTTCATCGATCGGATCCGCGCCCGGGTGGACCTGCGCGAAAGGGTGGTCTCCTTCCCGCCGCAGCCGGTGATCACCGAGGACAACCTGACCCTCAACATCGACACCGTGGTGTACTTCCAGGTCACTGTTCCGCAGGCGGCCGTTTACGAGATCAGCAACTACATCGTCGGCGTCGAACAGCTGACCACCACCACCCTGCGCAACGTCGTCGGCGGGATGACGCTGGAGCAGACCCTGACCTCGCGCGACAAGATCAACGGTCAGTTGCGCGGCGTGCTCGACGAGGCCACCGGTCGTTGGGGACTACGAGTGGCACGCGTCGAACTGCGCAGCATCGACCCGCCGCCGTCGATCCAGGCGTCGATGGAAAAGCAGATGAAGGCAGACCGGGAGAAGCGGGCGGTGATCTTGACCGCCGAAGGTAACCGGCAGGCCGCGATCACACAGGCCGAAGGTGACAAGCAGGCACAGATTCTGGCCGCCGAGGGCGCCAAGCAGGCCGCGATCCTGGCCGCCGAGGCCGATCGGCAATCCCGGATGCTGCGCGCGCAGGGTGAGCGTGCCGCGGCCTACTTCCAGGCGCAGGGCCAGGCCAAGGCGATCGAGAAGACGTTCGCCGCGATCAAGGCAGGGCGGCCGACTCCCGAGATGCTGGCCTATCAGTACCTGCAGGTCTTGCCGCAGATGGCGCAGGGCGATGCCAACAAGGTGTGGTTGGTGCCCAGCGACTTTGGCGCGGCGTTACAAGGGTTCGCCAAGTCGCTGGGCGCGCCCGGCGCGGACGGGGTGTTCCGGTTTGAGCCGTCGGCGGTCGACCCGGCTGACCAGGTGCCGAGGCACCAAGCTGCCGATGACGACGCCGACGTCGCCGACTGGTTCTCCACCGAAACCGACCCGGCGATAGTCCGGGCGGTGGCAAAAGCCGAGGCCGACGCGCGCAAGCCGGTCGACGGCAGCTTCCCGCCGCCGTCTGCATTGAGTCAGTGACATGAGCGCTTTGACTTCGCCGAAAACGTATGCGGGGCTTGCGGCGTTCCAGGCTGTTGATGCGATCGCATGCGCGATCCCAGTGCCGGTGATCGCCAAAACCTTAGACGCGCTGGGTATCCCACAAGACATTCGGTGGCTGCTGCCGGCGTCCAAGGCGGCGTCGGTGGTCGGTTTACTTTCGGCCAGCAGGATTCCCGCGTTGGCGCGCCTGACCACGGCGATGCTGACGCTGTACTTTGCGCTGGCGGTGGGCGCGCATCGCCGCGCCCGCGACCGGATCGTCAACACCGTTCCGGCGGCGTCGTTTTTGGCCACCTACGCGGTGCTGACCGTAAAGGGGCCCGAGGGCGGTTAGCCGAGTCGCAGCTCGACGATTGGCGCGCAATGCGCCAGCGTCTCAACCACCGACGGTGAAGGGTGAGGCCCAATTGTCGCGCGGCGAGAGAAAGCTCGGACCGATCACGGCGGCGGGGCGGCCGGGGGGCACTGCTCCGGGTATACCGGCACCCCACCGCCGCCCTTAGGACCTGAAGGCCCCTGGCGCCCGTACGACCAGCATTTTTTGGCTGGAGCGCTCTGCGGCGGACTCGGATCCGGATTCGGTTGGCAGGTCGGGCATGGCGGGGCCGGGTCCAGCGGGGCAGCGTTGACTTGTCCTGTCCCGCCCGCCAGCGCCGCTATGCTAACGCCGACCGCGATCCGCGCCGCAGCGGCTAAACGTTTACTGTCCATTTCCGTTTTCCTCCCAGACTTCACCACGGTGACTAACAGCCCCCGGGCGGCTGGGCGCGGACGCATGCTCGAGTGTAGGCCGATCGCAGGTCGCGCCGAAAGTGTGCAGCGATGCGACGGCCGGTTAGCCGCGAAGCGCCGGCTCGACCGCAGCGTCGAATTCCTTCACCGCTGCGCTCTTATGCCGCCGATGGTGGCTGATTTCGTAAGCCAACAGCCCGAGCCCCAGGAAGCCCGTGCACAGCGACACCAGAAGCAGTAGCGGGCTGACATCACCGGTGAGCGCATCGCCCAGGATCACCACGGCCGCGGTGCCCGGAAGCACACCGATCAGCGTCGCCAGCGTGTAGGGAAGCACCCGCACCGCGGATGCGCCGGCGGCATAGTTCAGCACCGAAAACGGCACCACCGGGATCAATCGCAGCGACGTGACCGCAATCCAGCCGCGATCGCGCAG
The DNA here is from genome assembly GCF_035314665.1 of Mycobacterium sp. GTDB lineage: Bacteria > Actinomycetota > Actinomycetes > Mycobacteriales > Mycobacteriaceae > Mycobacterium. Next base: position 38,430 of record NZ_DATFZD010000100.1, read on the forward strand.
CCGGGCGTCGACCGTTTCGACGGCCTGGTGGCGGACCAGGCGGCTGAGTTGCCAGCCGGCCGCCCGGACCAACAGCAGTGCGATCACCGCGCTGGCCGTGCTGGCCACCACCGCCAGCGTTACCCCGAGCAAAGGCCCAAACAGCAGACCAGCGGCCAACGTGAATGCTGTACGGGGAAAAGGCAATACGGTCACCACGATGTGGGCGGCCAAGAAAGCCAACGGGAACCACGGGCCCACCGAGGTCGCCCAGTCCCGCATCTGCACCGCGGTGGGCAGCGGAACGAGTAGCGCCACGGCGATCAAGCCGGCGATCACCGCACCCGTCGCGACCATGCGCCGCTTGGACACCTGCCGCGCCGTGGCAACGACTGCGCCGGCCAGGCCGCGCAGCGCGTCGGAAATTCTGCTGGTGGCGTTCGCCGTCACGGGATCCAAGACTACGGCCCGGCGGTGAACAGCTCGTTGCACGTGCCCGGTCATCCGACGCCCACCTGGGCGACAAATGCCTCAGCGGACAAGCAGCGACAGCAACTTCCGGCCCAACGGCATTGCCGTCGAGTCGTTTTCCGTGCATACCGTGATCGGTTGCCCCGAACGCCGGCGCAGTTCGCGCTGCAGGTTATCGTGCAGCGTCGAGGCCGCGGCCGAGCATCCGTGGCACGCGCCCGACATCCGGACGGTCACTGTGTCGCCCATCACAGAAACCAATTCGATCGAGCCGCCGTGCGATTCGGCGAGTGCGCCGATCGGACCGGCGAGCAGCTCCGTGGCGATCGCCGCCAAGCGAGAGGTGTTGTCTGCGGCGTCAACTCGCCATCCGGTCGGGTTCAGCAAGGCGTCGCTGAGCGCCTCGCGGACGTCGTCGCCCAACGCCCGCCAGTTATGGCCGGCGCTGAGTGTGATCAGCAGGTCAGCCGTCCGGACCAGCATCTCGTCGATCACCCCGTCGTCCAGCAAGGCGCCGAGATGGCCTGGGGCCCGGCGGACGGTGCCGACGGGAGGCAAGGGGTCGCCGCCGATCACCCAGCGCAGCTGCTGCGGGTCCGCGGTGGCGATGGCGTGAATGGGAGTCATGCGCCCAGGCCTACCGCAATCGTCCGAGCGGCAAACGCCATCACCCATGCAAGGACAAACATGTAGGAGAACGCGAACGCCGGCCAGCGCCACGAGTTTGTCTCGCGGCGCATCACCGCGATGGTCGACATGCACTGCAACGCGAACATGAAATAGATCATCAGCGCGATGACGGTCGGCGCGGTGAACACCCGTTGGCCGTGATCGTCGGTCATGGTGGCCAACGCTTGACGTGGGTGGTCGGGGTCGGTCGCCGCCGACACCTGGCCCAGGGTGGAGACGAACACTTCGCGCGCCGAGAGCGAACCGAGTAGGGCGACGTCGGTGCGCCAGTCGAAGCCCAGCGGGGTGAACACCGGCGCGATAGCCTTCCCGACGTCGGCGGCGTAGCTGTGGTTCATCACATAGGCGGTCGAGTCGGTCGAGGACAGCCCCCGGGTTTCGGCCTCGCGAAGCGGCAGGTTGAGCAGCGCCCACAGCACCAGCGACGTGGCCAAGATGATGGTTCCCGCCTTACGCAAAAACACCTTGGCCGCACTCCACATCGCGGCCAGCATCGCCTGCGGGGACGGCAGTCGGTAGGGCGGAAGCTCCATGGTGAACGGCAACAGATCGCCGCGCAGGACCGTGGACTTGACCAGCAACGCGGCGATCAGCGCGGACATCCCGCCGCCCAGGTAGAGCAGGAACATCGTGACGCCCTGTGCGCTGAATCCCCACCATCGCGTCTGGGACGTCACCAGCAGACCGACCAGCAGCGTGTACACCGGCAATCGGGCCGAGCAGGTCATCAACGGCGCGGTGACGATGGTTGCGATCCGGTCGCGCGATGACGGCAGCGTCCGGGTCGCCATGATGCCCGGGATGGCGCAGGCGACTGACGACAGCATCGCGACGAAGGCGCGGCCCTCCAGCCCGGTCATGGCCATGACCCGGTCCATCAAGAACGCCGCCCGTGACATGTAGCCGATGTTCTCTAGAAACGCGAGCAGCAAGAACAGCAACACGATCTGCGGGATGAACTGAAGCACGGTGCCGACTCCGCCGATAATCCCCTGGCTGAGCAGCCCCCGGATGATCGGATCGCCGATGTGCTCGGCGACCTGCGTGCCGAGGTAGGTCAGCCCTCTGGCGATCCCGTCGCGCAGTGGCGCGGCGGCGGTGAATAGGACCTGAAAGAACCAGAACATCACGGCGAAAAAGATGACGGTGCCCCACAGCGGGTGCAGCAGCACCCGGTCGATCCGGCGGGTGCGCTGATCTGGCTGCGGCGCAACGTAATCAGCCGCATCGAGCACCGACTGCCCCCAGGCGTCGATGGCTTGCTGGTCGGACGGCGGAAGGATCGGCGGGCGCTGCCACTGGTCGAAGGACGCCAGTCGTGCCCGCAGGCCGTCGATGCCGGACCCATGGTGCCCGACGACCGCGAGCACCGGAACACCCAGTGCCGTCGACAACGCCTCGACGTCGATTCGGCCGCCACGGGAGGTCAATTCGTCGCCCATGGTCAGCGTCAGCAGGCACGGCAGGTCCAGCCGCAGCACCTGGCCGATCAGCATGATCGAGCGACGCAGCGTGGTCGAGTCGGCGATCAGCACTACCGCGTCGGGCTGGTCGATGTCCGGGTATTTGCCGGTCAGCAGGTCGGTCACTACCTGCTCGTCCGGGCTGATCGGGTCCAGGCTGTAGGTGCCGGGCAGGTCCTCCACGGCAATCGCGACACCGTCGACGTGGGTGGTGCCGACGCTGCGTCCAACGGTGACGCCCGGATAGTTACCGGTTTTGGCGCGCAACCCGGTCAGATGGTTGAAGACGCTGGTCTTACCGGCATTGGGGCTGCCAACCAACGCAATACGCCGGATACCGGCGACGGTGACCGCCGCGGCGTCGACGTCATGGCAGGCGGTCATCAGCCCGGATCGGGGACGACTTCGATCAGCTGCGCCTCGCGGCGGCGCAGGCACAGTTCGGTGTCCTGGACCCGGTAAATGGTCGGGTCGCCGAGCGGTGCACGACGGATCACGTCGACTTGGGCCGTCGGTCGAAAGCCCAGTTGGTTGAGCCGGCTCGCCACCACGGAGGTCGCCTGCGGCGCCGTGCCCACCACCGTTGCCCGCCCGCCGGGCGGCAGCTGGGCAAGCACAACCACCGATCCCGATTGATCGCGCGCGCGCTGCGCCGAAGTAACCATTATCGGTCCAACATTAGCTCTTCTTAGCTTAGTTAGGTACACCTAACTTCCCAGGCCGCCGGTGGCTTCGCAGCTGCGGTCGGGTCGCCCGCCAGGCCGTGGCGCCAGGCGATTCCCGCGTGCCGCCGCCCATCATTTAGCCTGGTGGTCGGGTGGTAGGCCAGTGCGAGCGCCGCCACATCCCGCGACAGAGGAGCTTTCGGTGTCAGCCGATGTGTCCGCCGAGCCCGCCGATTTGGCGGAAGGCCGCGCCCGATGGCGCAAGGCGGTGGCGGGCGTGCTGGCCAAAAGCACACGGCGCGACGCTGACGAGCTTGGGCCCGAACCCGAGCGGCTGCTCGACAGTGCGACCTACGAGGGCTTCGCCATCCATCCGCTGTACACCGCGCTCGATGAGCTGCCGGAGCCGCCGCTGCCGGGCGAGTGGCCGTTCCTGCGCGGCGGCGACGCGCTGCGCGACGTCAAGTCCGGTTGGAAGGTCGCCGAGGCCTTTCCGGCCCAGGCCGTGCCCGGGGTCGCGGCAGAGGATGTCAATACCGCAGTGCTGGCCGCGCTCGGTGAAGGTGCCAGCGCGTTGCTGATCCGGGTAGGGGAGTCCGGTGTGGCGCCGGCCCAGCTGGAGAAGGTGCTCGACGGCGTGTACCTGAGCATGGCACCGGTCATCCTCGACGCCGGCGCCTGCTACTCGGCGGCGTGCGACGCCGTGCTGGAGGTGGTCGCCGAGGTGGAACCCGATCAGCGCGGCACCCTGTCGATCGACCTGGGCGCTGACCCCCTGACGGCGCTGCTGAGTGAGCGTCCGGTGCCGCCGATTGAGGAAGTCGTCGCGGTGGCCACCCGGGTGGCCGGTGAACTCGGGGTGCGGGCGATCACCGTCGACGGGCCGGCCTTTCACAATCTGGGCGCCAACGCGGCATGGGAACTCGGCGGCAGCGTCGCGGCCGCGGTGGCCTACGTGCGGACGCTCATCGAGGCCGGCCTCTCGCTGAGCGACGCGCTGCGGCAGATCAGTTTTCGGCTGGCCGCCGACGACGATCAGTTCATGACATTGGCCAAGATGCGCGCCGTGCGTCAGCTGTGGGCGAGGGTTGCCGAGGTCGTCGGTGCTCCGGAGAGCGGCGCGGCCGTGGTGCATGCCGAGACGTCGCTGCCGATGATGACGCAGCGCGACCCGTGGGTGAACATGTTGCGCAGCACCCTGGCGGCATTCGGGGCGGGTGTCGGCGGCGCCGACACGGTCCTGGTACTCCCGTTCGACGTGGCGATTCCGGGCGGATTCCCCGGCATGGCAACGGGCTTCGCGCGCCGAATGGCCCGAAACATCCAGTTGCTGCTGCTGGAGGAATCCCACGTCGGCCGCGTGCTGGATCCGGCCGGGGGGTCGTGGTTCGTCGAAGAGCTCACCGAGCAGCTGGCGCAGCATGCCTGGGAACATTTCCAGGCCATCGAGGCGCACGGCGGATTCGTCGACGCCCGCGAGCACATCGCCGGGCAGATCGCCGAGATCGCTGCCCAGCGGACCGACGACATCGCGCATCGACGGACCGCGGTCACCGGCGTCAGCGAATTCCCGAATCTGGGCGAACCGCCTTTGCCGCAAAGCGATTCGCCGGACACTCCACTTGCCGCCGGCAATCTATCTCGATATGCGGCCGGTTTCGAGGCCCTGCGAGACCGCTCGGACGTCTACCTGGCCGATCGCGGCTCGCGGCCGCAGGCGCTGCTGTTGCCGTTGGGGCCGCTGGCAGAACACAACATTCGAACGACGTTCGCGTCGAATCTGCTGGCCTCGGGTGGTATCGAGGCAGTCAACCCGGGGACAGTCGACGCCGACGCTGTCGCGCGAGCGGTTTCGGATGCGGGATCGCCCACGGTAGCGGTCATCTGCGGCACCGACACCCGATATGGCGCCGAGGCGGCCGGGATCGTCGAGGCCGCGCGTCGCGCGGGCGTTACGCACGTCTGCCTGGCCGGGCCGCCGAAGGCACTAGAAGGCACAGCCGAGACAACAGATCCAGAACATCGACCCGACGAGTTCCTCACCGCGAAAATCAATGCGGTCGAAACGCTCTCGAGTCTGCTCGCCCGGCTCGGAGCCTGAGGGAGGCCAGCAACGATGACGACCACCGCACCTGTTGTCGGCAGCTTCGCCGATGTGCCGCTGCACGGCCAGCGCCACGTGGCGCCGCCAACCGAAGCCGCGGTGGAAAAACACGTCGCTGCGGCCGCGGCAGCGGCGTGGTACACGCCGGACCAGCTGGTATGGCATACGCCGGAAGACATTGCCGTCAAACCGGTGTACATCGCCGCGGATCGTGCGGCGGTCGAGGCGGACGGCTATCCGCTGAACAGTTTCCCCGGCGCGCCGCCGTTTGTCCGCGGCCCCTATCCGACGATGTATGTCAACCAGCCCTGGACAATTCGCCAATATGCCGGGTTCTCCACCGCCGCGGAATCCAACGCGTTTTACCGCCGCAACCTTGCCGCAGGCCAGAAGGGGCTGTCGGTGGCCTTCGACCTGGCCACCCACCGCGGCTACGACTCCGACCATCCCCGCGTGCAGGGCGACGTCGGAATGGCTGGTGTGGCAATCGATTCCATCTTGGATATGCGGCAACTGTTCGACGGCATCGACCTGTCGACGGTGTCGGTGTCGATGACCATGAACGGTGCGGTGCTGCCGATCCTGGCGCTGTACGTGGTGGCCGCCGAGGAGCAGGGGGTGCCGCCGGAGAAGCTGGCCGGCACCATCCAGAACGACATCCTCAAAGAGTTCATGGTGCGCAACACCTACATCTATCCGCCGAAGCCGTCGATGCGCATCATCTCCGACATCTTCGCCTACACCAGCGCCAAGATGCCGAAATTCAACTCCATCTCCATTTCCGGCTACCACATCCAAGAGGCCGGTGCCACAGCCGATCTGGAGCTCGCCTACACCCTCGCCGACGGCGTCGACTACATCAAGGCCGGTCTGGACGCGGAGTTGGACATCGACAAATTCGCGCCCCGGCTGTCCTTCTTCTGGGGCATCGGGATGAACTTCTTCATGGAAGTGGCCAAACTGCGGGCAGGCCGGCTGCTGTGGAGCGAGCTGGTCGCTCAGTTCAACCCAAAGAACCCCAAATCGCTTTCGCTGCGTACACATTCGCAGACCTCCGGTTGGTCGCTGACGGCCCAGGATGCCTTCAACAACGTGGCGCGCACCTGCATTGAGGCGATGGCTGCAACCCAGGGCCACACCCAGTCGCTGCACACCAACGCGCTCGATGAGGCGCTGGCGCTGCCGACCGACTTCTCCGCCCGCATCGCCCGCAACACCCAGCTGGTGCTGCAGCAAGAGTCCGGTACCACCAGGCCGATCGACCCCTGGGCCGGCTCCTGTTTCGTGGAGTGGCTGACGTATCAACTCGCACAGCGGGCACGTGCCCACATCGCCGAGGTTGCCGAGCACGGCGGTATGGCGCAGGCCATCAGCGACGGTATTCCCAAGCTGCGCATCGAGGAAGCCGCCGCGCGCACCCAGGCCCGCATCGATTCCGGAATCCAACCGGTGGTCGGGGTGAACAAGTACCAGGTCGAAGAGGATCAAGAGGTCGAGGTACTCAAGGTCGAGAACAGCCGGGTGCGGGCCGAGCAGCTGGCCAAACTGAAAGAGCTGCGGGCAAGCCGGGATCAGGTCGCGGTCGACGCCGCGCTGGCCGAGCTGTCTCGTGCCGCCGCGGCACATGGCCGCGCAGGTGACGATCGGCTGGGCAACAACTTGCTGGCGCTCGCTATTGATGCGGCCCGGGCCAAGGCCACCGTCGGCGAGATCTCCGATGCGCTGGAGAAGGTCTACGGGCGTCATCACGCAGAGATCCGTACTATCGCAGGGGTTTACCGCGACGAAGTACGAGGGGGTGGCAACACGACTTTCCTTTCTCAAGCCACCGAACTCGTCAACAAATTCGCCGAGGCCGATGGTCGCCGTCCCAGGATCCTGGTGGCCAAGATGGGCCAGGACGGGCACGATCGCGGGCAAAAGGTGATCGCAACGGCGTTCGCCGACATTGGGTTCGACGTCGACGTCGGGTCGTTGTTCTCCACGCCGGACGAGGTGGCACGCCAGGCTGCCGACAACGACGTGCACGTGGTCGGGGTGTCCTCGCTGGCCGCGGGCCACCTGACCCTGGTGCCTGCGCTGCGAGACGCACTGGCCGAGGTGGGCCGGCCCGACATCATGATCGTGGTCGGC
>NZ_DATFZD010000101.1:0-17426 GCF_035314665.1 Mycobacterium sp.
AAAGCAGGCCTTGCCACCGGGCCCCCGTCGCGCGATGAACTCGAGGGTCTCGGAATCACGCAGGAGGTAATTGCACACATCCCCCATGGACCCGAAATCAATGCGGTCGCGCCGCCGGGGCACGAACACGCGCGAATGTGCACCCTCAAAAGAGTCAAAGTACGTCAGGTAGAAGAAGTTTCGTATCCAGCGGTCGATGCCTAGCAGGTTGAACGGGGTCGGCGAGATGAAGTACAGCGGCACGGCGTTGGTGTGAAAGAAGGCGCGTACGTCCGAGATGCCGTTCAGCAGGCGGCGCGGCTCGGGCTCAGGCCCGCCGGCGGGCACGGTCACGCCAGCCGCGCTGGCGTCGACGCCCGGGCCCGGCGCAGGCACCGCGGCGGGGGCAGGGGCGCTGTGATCAGCGCGACGGCGGTGAGCTCACATACGGTCATGGCACCAGTGTGCACCTGCCCATGGCCGCGTGGAAGCGTGGAGCGCCCCAACGTCGGCCTCGTACGCTCTACGCGCGCCGAGCCAGGTGGCGGAGCGCGAGTGTGGCTGCGTTGGCGCCGCACATGCCGTGCGCCCCGGGTCCGGGTGGGGTGGCCGCCGAGCAGATGTACATGCCGGGCACTCCAATGGTGTACGGCGACAGCGTGGTTCGCGGCCCGAAGGTCAGTTGGCGGATGTCCTTGGCGCCGGTCATGATGTCGCCGCCGACGTAGTTGGGGTTGTAAGCGGCGAACTGTGCGGTGGTCCGAACGGCATCTCCGACGATCCGCTCCCGGAAGCCCGGCGCGAACCGCTCGATCTGGTCAACGATCGCCGCGGTCGCGTCGCCCGAAAATCCGTTGGGCACATGCGCATACGTCCACACCGGGTGAACATTGCCCACCGAGCGTTGCGGATCGGCCAGGTACTGCTGGCCGACCAACACGAACGGGCGCTCCGGCATCCGGCCCGCGTGGATGTCCCGCTCGGTCGCGGCCAGCTCGCGATAGGTACCGGCCACATGCACCGTGCCGGCCCGGTGCGCGTCCGGGTTGGTCCACGGCACGCCGCCCTCGACGGCGAAGTCGACTTTGAAGGCACCGGGACCGCGCCGGAACTTGGTGAAGGCGCGAGAAACTCGGCGCGGCAGACGGTCCCCGAGGATACCGGCGACGGCACTTGGCGCCAGGTCGAACATCGTGATGTCCGCGGGCGGTAACTGCGACATCGTCTGAACCTGGACACCGGTCTCGATCTTGCCGCCTAGCTCGCCCAGCAGCGCCACCATCGCATTGGTGATCGACTGCGATCCGCCTTCGGCGACCGGCCAGCCGTGCCGGTGGCCAGCGGCGATGATGCCCATCCCGATCGCGGAGGTCATCGGGTAGTGCAGCGGCCGGAAGGCATGCGCCGCAACACCTCCGAACAATGCCCGCCCCTCGTCGGTGCGGAACAGGCGGGCGAACGTCGACGCGGGAAGCACGGTTGGTGCACCGAACCGGGCGAGCATCAGCGGATGATGCGGGAACCGCAGCAGGGGCCGCATGATGTCGTCGCTCAGCGCGTCGAACCGAGCGGCGGGGTAGCCGAAGGCCAGCCGCCACCGCGATCCGTCGCGACCAAGACCGGCGGCGGTCTGTTCCACCGAGCGGTGCAGGACGCCTGCGCTGCCGCCGTCGAGCGGGTGCACACAATCGATCTCCGGCCAGCGCCACGACAGTCCGTACCGCTGCAGGTCGAAGCGGCTGAAGAACTGCGAGCCGACGGCCATCGGATGGATCGCGGAGCAGTGGTCGTGCAGCAGGCCGGGGATGATCGCCTCGCTGCTGCGGGCACCACCGCCGACCTCGTCGGCGGCCTCGAGCACGGTGACCGAAACGCCCTCGGCAGCAAGGGCTATGGCGGCGGCGAGCCCATTGGGGCCGCCCCCCACCACCAGCGCGGTGCTCATGCCAGCGCTCCGTGCCCGTGGTCCTGATCTTCGCGGGAAGCCGGCTCGGTGCCGGGCATCGACCAGCTCACCTCGGTCGGGATGGGGCCGTTCGGCAGCCAGGGCTGTTCTTTGACAGCATCGGCCACCTTCCAGGTACCGCGTTCGATGACACCCATGGCGGCGTCGATCAGCTGATAGTGCTGAACGCCGCTGCCGAATGCCTCCGACTCCACCCAGGCGATGACGCACTCACCCGGCTCGAAGCCGACTTCGCGCTGCACGGCTCGGATCATGTCTGCATCGTGCATGTGGCCGTCGCCGAAGTTGAACCCGATCAGGGAGTTGCAGATGAACTCGCCCTCTCGCACGGTGCGGGTATCGATGTCGGGCAGATGACTCAGCAACAGCGAGAACAGGCCGCGGCCTTGGCTGTGCATGGTGCGCCACGCGATGGTCCGCTGCGAGGTGATCTCCGCCCACTGCGGCTCGTAGCCGAACGCGATCAACTGGTCGACCTGGTTCCGTGTCGGGCGGGTGACCCGGTCCAGCTTCGCCTCGGCGCCCGGCGCGAACGCCCACACCGCAGAGGCCCAGTTGCCCGCGTACTGCCGTAGCGAGGGCAGGAAGGAAACCTTGTCGGGTCGCAGGTTGCCCAGCACGGGGAAGAACAGCAGCGCGGCCGCGATGACGAGCGCCAGCCACGGCGGAGTCATGTTCCACGGGGCGTATCCGTTCCAATTCGGGAAGCCGAGGAACAGAAAGATCGTGGTGTAGGCGAAGACCACGTTCCACTCCAGCGGCACCGCCAGCGGGAAGGTCGAGATGATGAACAGGTGGAACCCGACCATCAACAGCGCCGCAACCAGCGTCACCCACTTGTTGGTGGAGAAGAACAGGACCAGCGGGGCCGCAATCTCGACCGTGGTGCCGTTGACGTGTGCCATGAAGTCGGCCAGCCGTGACGGCAGCAGGTTGCGCGGGAAGTCGCGGTAGTGGGCCCGCCGCACCCATTTGGGCGCGAAGATCGTGTTGCTGACCATCGGCGGAATGACGTTGGAGAAGTGCTTACCGAACTTCGAGAAGCCGGCGCCGACCCACACCAGCACGATCACCATCTTCAAAGCGATGATCATGTTCACGAACGGCAGCACGGTGAAGATGACCAGGACCGGCAGGTACTGCTCGCCGCGGGCGGCCAGGAAGATGGTCTTGTCCCGCAGGCCGATCAGCATCAGCAGCGCGATCGGGGCGACCAGCAGGGCGGGGTTGACGAGTCCGGATGTGTTGTGCGGCAGTGCCTTTGAGAGCGAATCGCTGTGCACGCCCGGTGACAGCAGGGCCGCTGCCAGGCTCACCAGCAATGCCAGGTACACCCCGATGTCAAACCAAGTGCGCCGGTCACCGCCGGTGAACGGCACCCACTTCCACGGCCGCAGCCGGATCGTTCCGGTTCGGGCCCAGAACAGGATGCCACCGGTGAACGGCTTGAACTTGCCGGCCAGCGGCCCCCACGATCCGGCGACGCCGATGCATTCCAGTAGCACGGTCCACAGGATGACCTTCTGGTAGACGATCGGTTGGTTCCACCATTCGGCGACATGCCAGAAAGCGGGCAGGCCCGAGGTCGCGGTCGCTACCGTGATGCCCCCGAGCACGAAGAACACGACCAGTTTCACGATGTAGATCGTGTGCACCATCCGCGGTGCGCCTAAGCCGTTCTCCGCCCATTCGACGGCGAGAATCCGCATCCGCTCCATCAGCGGCTTCTTCAGAAAGGTGTCCGGATCAACATCCGGTAGATACGGCTTGGTGAACCCCATTGTCCTGGCTCCTTCTGGTATTGCGATTTGACCGTGGTTACAACGGTAGGAGTTGTGCGCGCCGCAACACAGTGGCAAATCGACAAAGCCGCAGGCCGGACTTATCGCTGAAAGACAACCGTCTCCGAAAGACAACCGCGGGGTCTACCGTCTTAGTAATGACGAAACCGCGTCTCGACAGCGACGTTGAGGTGAGCAGTTATGTCGCCGGGGTCGCCGTCCGGTTGCATGAACGGTTGGCCGAGCTGTCATCGGCGCTTGGTCAGTTCCTCGAGGATCAGATCCCCGAGCTGCGCGGGGACGCGGCGCTGATGGAGTTGCTCGGCACCAGTGTCGAGGCGAATGTCCACACGGTCTTGCACGCGTTGCGCCTTGACATCGTGGTCGAGCGTGTTGAGGCGCCGACGGCGGCGCTGGAGTACGCCCGCCGGTTGGCGCAGCACGGGGTTCCCGTCAACGCGCTGGTGCGTGCCTATCGGCTCGGTCAACGCCAGATGAATGAGGTGTTTTTCGCCGAACTGCGCGAGATCGATATCCCGGATTCGGTGCGGGTGGCCGTGCTCGAGGCGATCACCGGCACGTTGTTCGAGTACATCGACTGGATGTCGCAGCAGGTCGTCGCCGTCTATGAAGACGAACGCGAACGCTGGCTGGAGAACCAGAACAGTCTGCGCGCCCTGCGGGTGCGGGAAGTCTTGACGGCAAACAAGCCAATAGACGCCGATGCGGCGACCACCTCGATCCGCTATCCGTTGCGATGGCACCACCTGGGCCTGGTCATCTGGTACCCGGACGAGGGCGCTGAAGGCGACCAACTCGCCCGGCTGCAACGCTATCTCCGCGAAGTGGGCGAATCCGCGGGCGCGGCCTCCAGCCCGCTCTTCGCCGCCGCCGACCGAAGCTGCGGATGGGGTTGGCTGCCGTATCGTGCCGCGGTCGCTGAAGCCGCGGCGAACGTTCGCAAGTTCACGCTCGCACGACCGGATTCGCCAAGTGTGGCAATCGGGACCATGGCCAGCGGTGTCGAGGGTTTTCGTCAGTCGCACCGGGACGCTAAGACTGCCCGCAGCGTCGCCCTGATCGCCAAGCGGCCGGAGCCGACGGTGATCGCGGCGACCGACCCGGGCCTGGCCATCATGGCACGCCTCGGTGGGGACGTGGCCGGCACCCGCGAGTGGGTGGCCGCGGTACTCGGCGACCTCGCCGCCGACAACGAGAACGACGCGCGGCTGCGCGATACGTTGCGGGTTTTTCTGGCTTTCGGTTCCAGCTATAAGGTCGCCGCCGAGGAGCTCAACTTGCACTTCAACTCGGTGAAATATCGGGTGGGCCGGGCAATCGCCCGGCGCGGTCGTGACATCGGCAGCGACCGGCTCGACGTCGAACTCGCGTTGCTGGCCTGTCACTGGTACGGCGCGGCGGTTCTGCAGCCGGGTGCCCCATAAACCAGTCGGGGCCACACCCGTAGGTGTGGCCCCGACTGGGGGATGCCAGATGTTAGGCGGCGGCTGGGATGGCGAACGGGCGGGGCGCCAGGTTGCGTCGGTAGGCCCGGGTGATGGCGTCGACGGCGGTGATGCCGGCGGGCAGCAGGACGGGGAACAGGATCATCAGGAAGATGATGGCGGGCAACAACATGGCTTGACCTTCTTTTCTTTGGTTGGGATTGAGTTGTGGCACTTGCTAATTCGGGATTAGCTTGGTGGTCCTGGATCGCTGTGGTGCGTTCGTAAGGAGAAACTTAGCGGCGCCAGCGTGGGGCGGCGACGTCGCCAAACGACCAAGTTGCGGCGGATTGTTGTCTTCCGGAGACAAAGCGGCCGCGGACCAGCCATTTACAACCGTGGCCTCGGTCCGGCATTTCGTGACCCCTTGGCGAGGTGCTTAATTCTGTCGCCAAAAACAATCTCTTCGCGCCGGCCGCGGACTATCGTTTTTGCATGACAACCAGCGAAAAGACCGTATTCGAAGGTCCACTGCACCAGCTCGCTCGTAACACGTGGCAGTTGTTGCTCCTGATCGGCCTCCTGGGCGTGGCACTCGGTGTCATCGTGCTTTACTACCCGGGTAAGTCACTCGTGGTGGCGGGCATCCTGTTCGGCATTTACTTGGTGGTGTCCGGGGTTGGCTATATGTTCGCCGCTTTCGGCACTCACGCCGGCGCCGCAATGAGAGTGCTGTCCTTCCTGACCGGCGCAGTGTCCCTAGTGCTGGGGTTTTTCTGCTTCCGCGACAGACTCGAGTCGATCCTGCTTTTGGCCTTGTGGATCGGCATCAGCTGGGTGTTCCGCGGGGTGACCCTGCTCGCCGCGGCGCTATCCTTTGACCACCTGCCCGCACGCGGCTGGCAGGTGCTCTCCGGTGTGATCATCGTCATCGGCGGCGGGGTGCTGATCATCTACCCGCTCGATTCGATCGAGATCCTGACCCTGATTGCCGGTATCTGGCTGATCGTTATCGGCATCGTGGATATCATCAGCGCATTCCAGGTTCGCCACCGGCTGAAGGCATTGACCCCCGGCTAATCGACCTAGGCCTGCAGACCCACGGGCGTGTCGCTCAGGGCAAGCGCTGCTCGATCTCGAAGGCCAGGCATAGTTCGGCAATATCCTTAGGCCGCGAAAGTGACCGGCTGGTCAACTCCTCGATACGCCGAAGGCGGTGCCGCACGGTGTTGGGATGGCAAAAGATCTTCTCAGCGGTGTCGTTGGCGGAGCCCCCCGCCTCGAACCACGCTTGGAACGTGTCGAGCAGGATCGTGCGTTCCGCGGGCGGCAGTTCGTTGAGTCGCCGTAGCACCGACGACCTGATTTTCGCCATGACCTCTGGGGCGCTGACCGCCGCGATGGCAAGAGGGGTGTCGTCGAAAACCGTGACCAGCGAGTCGGCCGACGGCTTCGCGGTCACCGCCAGCCGAGCGAATCGCAGTGCGTCGCTGGTTTCGGCCAGGTCGTGGAACGGCGGGCTGATGCCGACCCGGACGGTCGCGGCCTGGCGGAGCACTGAAATCAAAGTGCTGACTGTGTCGCTTATCCGCACGTGGACGATACCGATATGTAAGTCCGACAGCAGCCGCCACGCCGACCGGATATCGCGGGTATCGAGCTTATTTTCGATCGCGGGCAAGCCCAATTTCCCAATGGCCGGCAACTCGGCTGCGACGACGACGTACGGTCCGGTGGTGGGCAGCCGGAGCAGGTCGGCCGCCTCCCAGAGGCTTTGGGTGTCGGTGATCCGCCTAGACAGCAGCGCTTCGACCAACGCCGAGCGTTCTTCCTCCTGCTCCAGGATCTGCGCGGTCAGCTGCTCCCGATAGGCGCTGGCCATCGCCTGAGTGAAGGTGTCTTGCGCAACGAAGACGCGTGCGGTGGCGTCCAGAATCGATTCGGTGGGTATTCCCGCGGCCCGCGCGGTGGCGAGGGTCTCTTCCCACATGAAGCGGAACCCGATCCGGTAAGCCGTCATCACCGCCGGCAGCGGCGCGCCGGCGAGCGCGCGTGCGGTTCCGGTGTACTCGGCAGGCGAGACGTCGACGTCCGCGTGCCCGGCAAGTGAGTCGAAGACAAACGTCAGGTTTGCCTCACAACTTTTGCGTACCTCGTCTCTTGTGACGACGCTCCCGTCGCGGTACGCGTCGACCTCCCGGAACAGCCGATCGGCCAGCGCCTCGCCCAGTTCTGGGGCACGGCCCAGCAGGAGCTTGCTGAGCTTCACGACGTGGGGATCAGGTTCAGCGCCACGCCGGACCCCGACGGGGTGTGTTCCAGCGCTCATACCCCGAAACCTTATGCCCCGGCAACTGGCGGATGTGCGCGGTCACATCCGACCGGCCAGACCCGTTAACTGTGGACCGCCGTCAGCCTCGGTTGCTGCAACCTTGTGATCAGACACAGCTGTCGGCGTTCGATCGTGTAACCGCTCACAAGGACGGCAGCACGGTTCCCTGCGATGGTGGTGCTAGCGCCTCGTCGGCGCATCGTGTTTGGCGATGTACGACAAATGAAGGGGCGAGCTTTGGCAGCTGACCAGACTGTCCTATGACTACGGCTTGGCTCGTTCGCTGGGGCTGACACCAATATCGGTAATCCCTAGGGACAAGCCATGGACGAACTTCTAACCAGCGGCGAGATTGCGGCCGGACAACTTGATTTGTCACCTGACAACGCCCGGCTATACGCGGAGTATCGCCGGCTCGCCGCAGAGCAGGCGGCCTTGCGCCGACTGGCTACGCTGGTGGCCCGCGGCGCCGAACCGTCGGAGGTTTTCGACGCGGTCGTCAACGAAATGCGTCGATGCTTGGTCACGGAGGGGGCCGGGTTGTGGCGCTATGAGGCGAGCGACGAAATCACGCTTCTGGCCGCGGCTCACCATCCTGCAGCGCAGGTGATGAGGCGGCCCGCGGGGTTTCGAATGACGATCGACGGCAGCACCCTGGCGGCGATGGTGCAACGCACCGGTAGGCCGGCACGGGTGGATAGCTATGAGAACACCGCGGGGCGAGTCGCCGAATTCATGCGTGCGGTGGGCGTCCGGGCTGCGGTGGGCGTGCCGGTCATCGTCGATGGACGTGTGTGGGGTTTGGCGACCGTGAGTTCGGCTGAACCCGGGCCCATGCCGGCCGACACCGAGGCGCGCATCAGTGCCTTCGCCGAACTGATCGGCATCGCGGTGGTGGCCGGATACCGCGACGAGCAGAAACGGCAGATGTTCGATGACACCTCGCGGCGCCCGTTGTTGATCGACTCGCTGCTTGAGGGCCGAGTCGTCGACGACTGCAGCTTGTCTGAGATCGCCGGCTATCTTCGGTTGCCAAAGGATGGTCCGTTTGTGATCATTGCCGCCGAGGTAACGCCCGGGGACAGCGAGCCGCTGCCGCTCATCGAGCCGAAGCTGCGCAGCCTGGACGTGTATTCGGCATGGCGGCCGCTGCCCGATTGGCAGGTCGGGATCGTGCACCTTGCGTCCGAGCAGCAACTCGACAGGGTTGTCGCTTTGGTGTCTCGGACGGCGGTCGGCCGCCTCGGGGTAAGCGCGCAATTCAACGATCTGCGCGAGGCGCCGCAGGCTCTGCACTTTGCCAAAGTGACACTGCGGGGACGGCCCAACGCCTCCACAGTCGCGGTATTCGACGGAACGATCCTGGCTACCGCCGCGCTCGCCGCCCCGGAGGTGATGGTCAAATCGGCCGGCATCACCTTGGCTTGTTTTAGCGACCTTCCCGACGAGGAGCGCGAGATTCTGTTCGAAACGTTTCGGGTGTGGCAGGAAACTGAGGCCTCGGTGGGCGCCGCCGCTGAACGACTGTGTTGTCATCCCAACACCGTGCGCTACCGCTTGCGCCGGATTGAGAAACGGACCGGACTAACGCGCCGGAGACACATTCGACGCTCGGCAGGCGACGCTAAATGCCGACCTCGCGGAGGATTACGCCTACGACGCGATCGATTTCGCGCTGAACGCGATCGACGAAGCCGAGTCCGCAACGCTGACTGCCATATACGCACGAGCCAACGCCGTCACGCAGCGAGCTTGACCGCCTTCGTCCAACCATACCGGGGAACTAATATGACTGACCTCGTGGAGCATATCCGAGCGATCCTCGAGCACCACCACATCGATGACCAAAGCAACATCGCGGACGTTGGATGTAGTTGTGGCGTAGCGAATTTAGCGGATCATTACGGTCATGTCGCTCAACAGCTCGTCGATCGCTTAGAACTGCGCAGGGAAGCGGTCGGTAGCAAGACCCGCTATGTGAGTGCATGGTTCGACGACGAGCTAACGAAACTGGAGGGCGCTGAATAGCTCACCGGTCCGCCTCGGACTACAGCAGATAGCTCGCGACGACCTCGCGCGGGGCATTGCGGAATGCCGTCGTTGCGGCAGACGCGGTGCTGCTCGCACGACTACGCGCCTGTACCCGCGATCGTGCACAACGCCATCGACTGGCTGACGATGCGTTGGAATGGCAGTGAGCTGCACGAGAAGCCGCATGCCGCGATGGCCTACTCGGCGGACTGCTACCGCGGTGTTTGGTCTCATCGCCAATCAGGGCAGCGCCGCGAGATCTCGGAATCTTGTATCATCGAGCCGATCACGGTGGGCAGCTTGCGGGAAGCGGTCGCAAAGCTTGCCGGCGAGGTGAGCACCGTTGACGAGGTCGCTCCCGATTTCGCGCGAGATACGAATTGTGCGCCGCGACACCATCGCGGCACCGACGTTGTCCCGCGTAACAATTGCGCCGGGCTACCGCGGAGCAACAATGAATTGTTGGCGAGACCGCCGCGAACCACCTTCGTCAAGGAGCTGCCATGAGTGATACTGCAAGTCCCGTTTCAGATGTGATGCACCGTATCTGGATTTCCGCGACCCTGTTCGGCGCTTTGGCCGCGATTCTCGGCGTGGCTATGCTGGTGTGGCCGGGACCTTCGATCGTGGTGGCTGCCGCGTTGTTTGGTGCATACCTGGTGACGTCCGGCGTCGCGATGGTGATTCTCGCGTTTGCGCTGCCCGCAGCTTCGGGCGCCAGCAGGTTCTTGTACTTCATCAGCGGCGCGTTGTCGGTGATCCTTGGGATCTTGGCGTTCCGGCACTTCGGTGAGGGGTATGCGATCCTGCTACTGGCCATCTGGATTGCGGTCGGATTTATTTTCCGCGGTGTGTCCGCCGTAGCATTGGCGATCAGCTATCCGCGGTTTCCCGGCCGAGGGTGGTCTATCTTTTTCGGGATCATCAGCGTGCTCGCCGGTGTCGTGGTGCTGGCCTATCCGTTCGACTCGATCGTGACGTTGGCGCTTGTGGTCGGAATCTGGCTGATCATCCTCGGCGTGACGGAGGTAATCTCCGCATTCGGCATGCGCAGCGATGTGAAGAAGGTGCAGAGCATCACTGGCACCGCCGACCGGCCGGCTTTCGCCTGAATGCGTTGCAGCAGTGACGGATCAGACTCGTCCGGCCGGGACGACTCCCTCAAGGCAAAAACACCATCTCGCTAGTCATTTGACCGACAGCTTTGTGTCGAAGACCCGGTATTGGTGGCTGCTTCTGATCGCCGGCGCCGCGTGGATCATGATCGCGGTCGTAATGCTGCGCTTCACCTACACCACTGTCGAGGCCATCGCCAAGCTCTTCGGTGCTGTATTCCTGTTGGCAGCGGCCGCCGAAGTGATGGTGGGGGCCCTGTCGTCACGGGGCTGGCGGGTGGCTCGCTGGTTGGTTGCGGTGGTGCTCGTCGTTGCCGGCGTCGTTGCATTCCTCGCTGTTAAAGCCACCGTCGTTGGGCTGGCCGCCGTGATGAGCGTCCTGTTCATGGTTTGGGGAATCCTTGGGGTCGTGACCGCGATCGCAGCCAGGCGAGAACGCGGGTGGAGGGCGCCGTTGATCGCTGGCCTCGCCGAGGTGGCGATCGGGCTGTGGATCGCGACTTCGCTGCACGCTTCGATCACCACATTGTTGATCTCGGTCGCCGCCGGGACGGTGGTCCACGGGATTGGAGACATCAGGTCGGCCTTCCTGGTCCGCAAGATTGGCCAACACGTCGCCACGCGGAGCGCATAGCCGGGGGCATGACCAGCAGAACCGCCGTTCGGCGACTGGTCGGCGACGGATGTGGGCCGTCACAGCCTACTGGCCTGGTTGTTGTTCGCACCGACATTGCTTGTGCGAAGTCGGCTGACGCACGATTGAAAACCGGGCACGATGAGCCTAAAAAGCCAGGCACCTCAAGTCGATCCCGGAGGCATCTCATGACCGCTCTGAGCGCCAATCTCGTCGCATCCAAAGAGCGCGACCCCAACCGCGTTGCGCTGCGCTGCGACGACCTGCAATTCACCTTCGCCGAGTTCCACGCTGCAGCGTCCCGGGTGGCGACGCTGCTTGAGCAGGCCGGAGTCGAGCCGGGCGACCGGGTGGGCGTGATGTTGCCCAACACGCCCGCATTCGCCATCGCGTATTACGGGATCATGTATCGTGGCGCCGTCGCGGTCCCGATGAACCCGCTGCTCAAGGCGCGTGAGGTGAACTTCTACCTGTCCAACAGCGGCGCCAAGGCCATGTTCGCGACACCCGCCTTCGCCGACGAGGCCAGCGCCGGTGCCGACGAGGCGGGCGCCCAGTGCTGGGTTGTCGACGACGCCGGGCTGATGGAGCTGATCGCGGACCTGCCCGAGCAACAGGTCCCGGTGGAGCGAGGTCACGACGACGTCGCGGTCATCCTGCACACCTCCGGAACCACCGGAAAGCCCAAAGGGGCCATGCTGACGCACGGCAACCTGGGCCGCAACGCGGAGGTCAGCTGCCGCACCCTGGTCGAGACCGGGCCAGACGACGTGGTGATGGGCTGCCTGCCGCTGTTTCACGTGTTCGGCCTGACCTGTGGGCTCAACGGGGCGGTGCTGGCCGGCGCAACGTTGACACTGATCCCCCGATTCGACCCGCGCAAGGCGCTTGAGGTGATCGAGCGGGACGCCGTCACGGTGTTCGAAGGTGTGCCGACGATGTATTCGGCGCTACTGAGCGTGGCGGACGAGGCCGCAGCCGAGGCCGCGCGCACGTTGCGGGTCTGCGTCTCCGGCGGTGCGGCGATGCCGGTGCAGGTTCTCGCCGACTTCGAAAAAGCCTTTGGCTGCGAGGTTCTCGAGGGCTACGGGCTGTCGGAGAGTTCCCCGGTGGCGGCGTTCAACCATCCACACCGGCCGCGTAAGGTGGGCTCGATCGGTACCCCGATCGAGGGTGTGCAGATGCGGGTCGTCGACCTGGACGGCGCTGAGGTCCCGCAAGGGCATACCGGCGAAATCCAGATCCACGGCCACAACGTGATGAAGGGCTACTGGAACCTGCCCGAGGCGACCAAGGCCACGATCACGCCGGACGGTTGGCTGGCCACCGGCGACGTCGGGCGCGTCGATGAGGACGGCTACTTCTACATCGTCGACCGGACCAAGGATCTGATCATCCGCGGCGGCTACAACGTCTATCCTCGCGAGATCGAGGAAGTGCTCTACGAGCACCCCGCCGTCGCCGAAGCCGCGGTCGTCGGCATCCCGCACGACTCGTTGGGTGAGGAAGTCGGCGCTGCGGTCGCGTTGAAGGCGGGGGAGCACGTGGAGCCCGCGGAGCTACGCGACTACGTCAAGGAACGGGTGGCCGCCTACAAGTACCCGCGCCAGGTGTGGCTGGTTGACGCCCTGCCGAAGGGACCCACCGGCAAGATCCTGAAACGCGACATCACCATTCCGACAACTGAAAGCACGCGATAGATATGGCAACCTCCAAGGACCCCGCGGCCAGAGTCGATGAGCTGGCCGCGCCGCTCGACCTGCTCCTCACCAGCGCCACCAAGCCGTTCGCCAGTCGAATGATGCCGAACGCCACCTGGGCCCGCTTCGCTGGCAACCTCGCTCAGCACCCCGGTGCGGTGGCCGACCGGGTTGGCGCGCTGACCCGTGAGCTCGGCAGTATCGCCGTGGGCAGGTCGCACCGCGCTCCGGCACGCGCCGACAAACGCTTCGCCGACCCCGCGTGGCAACAGAATCCGCTGCTGCACAGGATCATGCAGGCCTATCTGGCGGGTTCGGAAACCGCTGAGGAATTGCTTGCCGACGCGAATCTGGATTGGCGCGACAAAGAGAAGATGCAGTTCGTCATCGACAACTTTGTGGAGGGCCTGGCGCCCAGCAACAACCCGCTGATCAGTCCGCTGGGCTGGAAGGCGCTCATCGACACCGGCGGCCTGAGCGCGGTGCGAGGCGCGAGAGCCTTTGCCCGAGACATGCTTTCGAAGCCGCGCGTGCCGGCGATGGTCGAGCCGGACGCCTTTGCGGTGGGGGAGAATCTGGCCGTCACCAAGGGGGCGGTGGTGTTTCAAACCTCGGTGTTCGAACTGATCCAATACGCCCCGCAGACCCCCAAGGTGCGCGAGATCCCACTGCTCATGGTGCCGCCGGTGATCAACAAGTACTACATCATGGACATCGCGCCCGGCCGCAGCATGATCGAGTACTTCGTCCAGCAGGGCCAGCAGGTTTTCGTCATCTCTTGGCGCAACCCACAAGCCCGCCACCGGGATTGGGGCTTCGACGCCTACGGCGCGGCGATCGTGGAGGCAATGGACGCTGCGGAGAAAATCACCGGGACCGATAGCACCCACCTGCTGGCCACCTGTTCGGGCGGCATCCTGGCGGCGATGACGGCGGCCCACCTCGCAGATATCGGCGAGGGCGACCGGGTCGCGGGCCTCAACCTGGCGGTCACCGTGCTGGATGAGACCAGGGCCGGGTTCGCGGCGGCCGCGATGAGCGATCGCGCGGCGCAGGCGGCGATACGAGTGTCGGCCAGGAAGGGTTTCCTCGACGGTCGCGACATGGCGGAGATGTTCGCCTGGCTTCGGCCCACCGACCTGGTGTGGCGGTACGTGGTGAACAACTATGTGCAGGGCCGCGCACCGGCACCGTTCGACGTGTTGTTCTGGAACGCCGACACCACTCGGATGGCCGCCGCGCTGCACCGCGACCTGGTGCTGATGGGGCTGCGGAACGCGCTGGTGACCCCCGGCGGGGTCAGCATGCTGGGCAGCCCGGTCGACCTGTCGAAGATCACTTCCGACGCCTACATCGTCGGCGGCGTCGCCGACCACATCTGCCCGTGGCAGGCCACCTATCGCAGCGCTCGCCTACTCGGCAGCAAGGACAACCGCTTCGTGCTGTCCACCAGCGGTCACATCGCGGCGTTGGTCAACCCGCCGGGCAACCCGAAGGCGTCGTTCCGCACCGGCCCAGTCGACGCCGAGGATCCCCAGCAGTGGCTCGAGTCTGCTGAGAAGCACGCTGACTCCTGGTGGCCCGACTACGTCAGCTGGCTCGCTGAGCGCAGCGGCTCAGAGGTCGACGCTCCGAAAGCGCTTGGCGGGGAGGGACTTCCGCCACTGGGTCCGGCCCCGGGCAGCTATGTGATGGAAAAGTGACGAAATGACCGGACCTACTATTACCGCACCGCCCGAGCTCGCCGACCAATTCGCCACCATCCGTGGCGTGTTCGCAAGCGGACGCACCCGGGCGGTCGACTGGCGACTGCGCCAACTTCGAGGAATCGAGCGGCTGCTCGACGAGAACGAGGATCAGATCGCAACAGCCCTGGCCCAAGATCTCGGTCGCGAACGAGCGGAAGCTTGGCTGGGCGATATCGTGTCCTCGAGGGGCGAGGCGGAGTTCGCGCGAAAGCACTTGCGCAGGTGGATGAAGCGAAATAAACAGCGGGTGCCGTTGAGCCAGCTCCCCGGCTCGGCTTGGGTGCAATACGAACCGCTGGGCGTGGTCCTCATCATCGCGCCATGGAACTATCCGGTCTACCTCTCGCTCGGCCCTCTAGTGGCCGCCGTCGCGGCCGGCAACTGTGCGGTGCTCAAGCCGTCGGAGCTGGCCCCCGCTACCTCGGCGCTTCTTGCCCGGCTGATCCCCCAGTACCTCGACTCGGATGCGATCGCCGTCGTCGAGGGCGCTGCCGACACCACCCAGCAGCTGCTCTCGTTGGGCTTCGACCACGCCGTGTTCACCGGTGGCACCGCGATCGGCAGCAAGATTATGGCCGGTGCGGCGGCGACGCTTACCCCGGTCACCTTGGAGCTCGGCGGCAAGAGCCCCGTCATCGTCGCCGCCGATGCCGATCTCGATGTGACGGCACGGCGGATCGCGTGGGGACGGCTGCTGAACTCCGGGCAGACTTGTGTCGCACCGGATTATGTACTTGCCGAGAAGTCCATCAAGCCAGAACTCGTCCGGCTGATCGTCGATAACGTGACTGCTTTCCGCACCGGAAATGATAAGGGCATGCGGATCGTCAACGAGCGCCAATTCGACCGGCTCGTCGGCTATCTCGAGGCCACAAAGGGCGAGATCGCCCTCGGCGGCCACAGCGACCGGGATTCACTGACGATCGAGCCGACAGTCATCGTCGACCCTGATCCAGACGAGCCCGCGATGACCGACGAGATCTTCGGCCCGATCCTTCCGGTGATCGAAGTGGATTCGGTGGATCAGGCGATCAGCTTCGCCAACGGACGGCCAAAGCCGCTCGCCCTGTATGTGTTCTCCGGCTCGAAGGCCACCGGCCGCAGGGTCATCGATTCGGTTCCGGCCGGCGGCGCGGTGCTCAACCACGTGGCGATGCATCTGTTGGTGCCGCAGCTGCCATTCGGTGGCGTGGGGCACAGCGGAATGGGCGCCTACCACGGTGAGTGGGGATTTCAGGCGCTGAGTCACCGGAAGGCGGTCCTCGCCAAGACGACGAAGCCGGATCTGAAGCTCCTCTACCCACCGTACACCGACAAGGGACTGAAGATCATGCGCAGGATTTTGGGATGACCCCGTACAAGTCACAAGCTGCCGACAAGCGTCAATCGACCCGCGATCGGCGACGCCTTCGTGCGCTACCGGTGAGTGAGTTTGGCGAAGAGTGCTACGTCGCCACCGGCGGGCAGCGGATCCGGGTGAACGTCCGGTGGGGAACGGGTGTGCCGCTGGTGTTGTGCAATGGCATCGGGGCGAGCCTAGAAGTCCTGGACCCACTGGTGGAGCAGCTGGATCCGGATACCACGGTGGTCCGATTCGATGTTCCGGGAGCGGGTGGCTCACCCACATCCCTTGCACCGTACGGATTCCCGTACCTTGCCTGGGTACTGGGCCGGGTACTTTCCGAGCTGGGAATCGGCGTGGTCGATGTGCTGGGGCTGTCCTGGGGTGGTGCACTTGCGCAGCAATTCGCCTTTCAGAACCCGCGCCGGTGTCGCCGCCTGGTTCTGGTGGCGACGGGTACCGGTGCGCTGATGGTGCCCGCTCATCCGCGTGTGCTGGCGAAAATGGCTACCCCGCGCAGATTTTCGGATCCGGACTACGCCGCATCCATTGCCGGTGAACTATACGGCGGCACCGTCCGCGCTCACGGGGAGGATGTGGCGCGACTGTTTCTTCACCAGTTGCACGCCGGATCGAAGATGGGCTACCTACACCAGCTCCTCGCGGGTTCGGTGTGGACCAGCCTGTTCGCGCTGCCCGCGGTGCGACAGGAAACGCTCATCGTGGCCGGCACCGATGATCCGATCATCCCGATAGTCAACGCACACATCATGAATGCGTTGCTGCCCCATTCGCGACTGCATAAACATAGCGGCGGCCACATCGATCTTGTGCACAACGCGGCCGAACTCGCGCCCGTCATTGAGACGTTCCTGGATGAAACTGGCGAGCGGCCATGAGCCACAACAACATCGACACCACACGGGAACACCATGACGACGACGCCAAAACCGCTCACCTCGTTTGAGACACGAGGCGCCAAGGACGCCGATCCGGCCACCGCCGCGCTCGTCGAGGACATCGGCCTTGCCCGGGAGACCGACTACTTCCTGATGGCCGACCAGCTGACCGACCCGGAGAAAGAGACTTTTGCCAAGGTCCGGGCTTTCGGCGAGGCCGAGATCCTGCCGGTCGTCAATGAGTATTGGGAACGCGGCGAGTTTCCCTTCGACCTCATCCCGAAGCTTGCCGCGCTGAATATCGTCGGCGACCACAACCTGGGCGACCACGGGTGCACATCGATGAGCGCGGTCGCCGCCGGCCTCGTCACCTACGAGCTGTCCCGCATCGACGGGAGCATAGCCACGTTCTTCGCCGTACACCTCGGGTTGGCGATGCAATCGATCAACATCC